>NZ_CAUQHQ010000006.1:0-39658 GCF_963517995.1 uncultured Campylobacter sp. | reverse complement strand
GCTTTACGCTACGGGTAGATACTGCCGAATTTATAAATCGGGGAAGCGAGCTAAATTTAGGATTCTAAGATTTATGAGATAGACTGAAATTTAACAAGCCACGTGATTGTCTAGTGGCTTTATCTTGCGATTTTAAATGCTGTAAATTTTATATTTTGCTTGCGGCAGACTCTAAAATTTAAGAGGAGTAGCACGCCGCTACCACCTCTAAATTTAGTGTTATACTTTTAGAAGTTCACTCTCTTTTTCTTTTACGAGAGAGTCGATCTTTGTGGTGTAGCTATCGGTAATCTTTTGGACTTCGTCTTGTCCTTTTTTACTCTCATCTTCGGTGATTGATTTATCTTTTTCTAGTTTTTTTACCTCGTCGTTGGCGTCTTTTCTGATATTTCTGATACTAACTTTGGCTTTTTCACCAAATGCCTTAGCGTGTTTGGCGTTTTCCTGGCGTTGCTCGACCGTCATCGGAGGGAAAAACAGCTTCACGCTCTCGCCGTCGTTGTTCGGATTTACGCCGATGTTTGCCGCAGAGATCGCTGCGGTGATAGTTTTTAGCATCGGTTTTTCCCAGGGCGTGATGCTTATGGTGCTAGCATCGCTAGCTAGCACGGTGGCGACTTGGTTTAGCGGAGTTTGGCTACCGTAATAATCCACGTAAATATTATCGACTATGCTTATATTTACCTTACCCGTGCGAAGTGTGCTAAAGTCGCGCTTTAGGCCCTCGATGCACTTGTCGCTATGCTCTTTTTGCTTTTTGTAAATCTCATTCAGCATTTATATCCTTTACTAAAATTTTTGTCGTCGTTTTTCCGTTTACTTTAAGGCTCATTCTGACTTTATATCGGTCGATCGGCTTGTTAAATTTAAGCGTCATCTGTCCATTTTCGAGCTTAACTTTTTTTGTTTTTTGCCCCGTCATCGAGAAGTAGCCGTGCGTCGCGTTCTCGTCCGTTTTGATGATAAGTTCGCTAATCTTATTATCCTTCGGATAGTCTTGCGGAAGTATCCATTCGGCTTTTAGAAATTTGCTTGCAAGAGCGGAGGGTAGGTGCGTGCCGTTCATCGCAGGGATCCTATCTAGCTCGTGCAGATCGCTATCTGCCGCGACTGCGCCAGAGTTTTGGCTAAGTATAACCTCGATACCGTGTTCTATCGCGACATCACGTACCCTGTCGTTATATTCGCCGAAAGGATATGCAAAATATCGCGGCTTATAGCCCATATTTTTTTCAAATTTACTTATTCCGTCCTCAAAGTCGTTTTTTAATTTTTCCTCGTTAAGACCGACCATATGCAAGTGACCGTAGGAGTGATAGCCGACTTCGCCGTATTTTTCAATCTCTTTAATCTGCTCAAAGGTCATAAAGTCGCCGTATTTTCGCGCGGTGGCCTCGACATAAATCATCAGCGCAAATGGATATCCGTACTCTAAAAATATCGGCAAGCCTTTTTCATAAAAGCTCTTGTAGCCGTCGTCTACGGTTAAAACGACCCAGTTATCAGATACCGGCTCGCCGTTTTTGATCGCGTCCACAAGCTTTGAGAGCGGGATGATCTCGTAGCCTTTTTCTTTAAAATACTCAAACTGTTCGCGTAAATTTTTGCTAGAAATGTTTGTGCTAGGGTGCCTATCGTCGTCAAATCTGTGATAGTTAAAGATATGCGCGTCAGCAAGCGCAAACTGCGCCGCCGCAAAAAACGCGAGCGCGGAAACTAATTTTTTCATTGACGCTCCTTATTTTTTCTCGCTTACAGGAGCCGTAGGAGCGCTAGGAGCTTGCGGCGCGACTGCCTCAGGAGCCGCAGGTAGCGACGAAGTATCGACGCTGTCTATGAGAGATTTGCTGCTTTGCGTGTTGTAAAAATAGCTTAGCGCTAGGGTATTTAGGATAAATAAAACACCCACGACAAAGGTAAATTTAGCCAAAAATCCGGCCGGTCCTTTTGCGCCAAATAGGCTTTCGTTGCTGCCGCTATACGCGCCTAGTCCGATAGAGGAGCTTTTCTGAAGCAAAACGGCGATCGTCAAAACTACCGCGAAAATAAACTGCAATACTAAAAAAAGCGAATCCATTAAAAATCCTTTTAAATTTTTAAAATTAGTCGCGATTATACTAAAAAAGTTTTGAATTTGGGTTAAATTTCTTTTTCTATCTCATAAAGTTCGTAGCGCACGGTCTTAAAAATCTCGGAAATTTGAACGTCGACGAGCTTAAAACACTCCTCTAAAACCCTTGCACTTTCTTGCGCGCGTTTGATATTGGCGGTTTGCAAATCGTCCAAATTTAGGCGAATTTGCTCGTCTTTTAGGCTCGGTTTTAGCACGTCGTTTACGGCGTCACGAAATTTTAAGAATTCTTTTTGCGGGATTTTTGATTTGTGGCGAAGATTTTTGATTTTTTTAGCGAGGGCTAGGTCGTCAAAGCCGTAACGCCTGACGTCCTCGACGACCCTAAGCCCTTCCTTTAAGCGGTTTAAATTTGCGTCTATTACGCGATATAGCCGCTCTTCGTTAGTCATCGCTATTAAAAAATCCTAAAATTCTAAGCAATGAAACGAATAAATTTAAGAAATCAAGATAAAGATCAACTGCGCCCTCGATCGGAGTTTCGTAGTTACCGCGGATGATATTTTGCGTATCGTAAAGGATATACGCGCTAAATAAAACCGCACCCACGCTAGCAATCGCAAGCTGTAAAACCGGGCTGTGGAAAAATATATTTATGATCGCAGCCACGAGCAAAACGATAAGCGTTATGAAAAGCATCTTGCCCCACGTCGTAAAGTCGCGTTTGGTGTTCATCGCAAACACGCTAAGTCCGCCGAATGCTACCGTCGTAAGCGTAAAGGCTTGAGCCACTATCGCAGCGCCTCCTGGCATCGCAAAAGTGCGTCCCAAAATAGGCGTAAGCGTAAGTCCGCTAACGAAAGTAAAGGCAAAAAGCAAGATCAAATTTAAGCCAGCTTTGCGTTTTGCAAACATTAATCCAACCAAAAGTCCTAGCTCAAGTATCACAAATAGCCAATAGTTGCCCGCTACCGTCGCTCCCAGCGAGCTATAAAGCCCGACGTAAGCTCCGACGCTGGCGGCTAAAAGCGAAGCCGCGAAAAGCTGATAAGTTTGCTTGATAAACGTGCTAAGCGCGCTTTGCGAATATTCGCCGGCAACCTCATGCTCGCTTGAGCTTGCATAATTTCTGTCATATAAACTCATGTTCTCTCCTTTTTAATTTTTGATGCAAATTTAGCCAAAAATAGGTAAATAAAATATAAAAAATCGCTGAATTTGGCGCGCAAAAAGCAATTTAAAAAATTTTAACGAAGTTTGAAACGTTTTTGATATAATATTTTAAAAAATTATTCGGGAAAATACAATGCAAGAAATTTTAGACGGTGCCGTCAAATTTATGGAAGAAGATTTTTTAGAACACAAGGAGCTTTTTGAAAGCCTGGGCGAGAAGCAGACGCCGCACACTCTTTTTGTCGGCTGTATCGACTCGCGCGTCGTGCCTAGCCTCATAACAAACACGATGCCGGGCGACCTAGTCGTCGTGCGAAATATCGCAAATATCGTGCCTCCGTACCGTAAAAGCGAGGAGTTTTTGGCTACGACCTCGGCGATCGAGTACGCCTTGCAAACGCTAAACGTGCAAAACGTCATCATTTGCGGACATAGCAACTGCGGCGGCTGCGCGGCCTTGTGGATGGATGAGGCTAAATTTAGCAAAACGCCAAACGTAAAGCGCTGGTTAGATTTGCTAGAGCCCGTAAAAAAGCGCGTACAAAAGCTTTTCGGCGACAATATCGCAAAAAGAGAGTGGCTAACCGAGCGCTTAAGCCTCGTAAATTCGTTTGAAAATTTACTAAGCTATCCAGACGTCAAGGCTAAATTTAAAGACGAGAAGCTAAAAATTTACGCCTGGCACTACATAATAGAAACGGGCGAAATCTACAACTACAACTTCGCGACGAAGAGCTTTAAACTGCTAGGAGTCGAGAAATGAGAAAAATTTTAGCCGCCGTTTTTGCGCTGTGCTTTGGCTTAAATTTACTAGCAAATACCAAAATCGACGACATAAACGCCACGGATATCCTAAGCGTCGTAAATCAAATCAACGAGGCAAACGCTCAGATCGCCGCTATCAAAGCCCAATCCGCCGAAAATAACGAAACCGCAGATAAAAACGTGCTTTTTAAAACCGTCTCGGAGAAAAAAGAAAAGCTAATCGAGCAAATCCCCTACCTCATCATGCAAATCGAAATCGACGAGGAGCAGGTGCAAAATTTCAAACAAGAGATGCAAGAGTTGGAGACGAAAACCAAAAAGCTAAAAAACTCTAGCAATCAAAATTTATATGTCAAAAACATGCTCGAGCTTGAGCGTATGCGGCTTGACGGGCTGTTTTACTCCTCGCTTTTAAATTTAGAAAATATCTTCAAAGAAGGCGGCAAGGCCGTGGACGTAAGGCTCGCCGTCGAGGAAACGCTGCTTAGCTTTCAGACCGAGTTTTACTCGCAGTTTAAGGAGTTTAAAGATAGTCTAAATGAAGAAGCGCTCGCTGCGCATAAAGGCGAGCTAGAGGCGCTAGAGGCGCACAAAAAGACGCTTGAGGAGATACTCCACTACCTGCGCGATAACGCCGAGCTGCTCACGTCAAACTACATCATTTCGGAGCTAAATTTAAAAACGGCGATCGATTTTATCAACGAAAAGGCCTCCTTTACGAGTAAATTTAACGTCGGCAAGGCTGCGATTATATTCGTCGTATTTTTGTTTTTCGTCTCGTTTACGACGCTACTTAGTAGGCTCACGCTGTGGGCTTTGATGAAATTTTTCGTCAAGCACGACTCGGATAGACAGACGAAAGGGCGCATCGTAGAAATCATCAAGCGCCCGATGCTACTCACTCTTATCGCCTATGCGATAGATATTTGCGTCTCGATCGCGTATTATCCCGCTCCGATGCTGATAAAATTTGCAAATTTCTTAGCGATCACTTTCGTCATCGCCGTCACTTGGCTCATACTTAGCGTACTAAACGGCTACGGCATGGTGCTCATCAACGAACTCACCAAAAAAAGCGGGCGCAAAGAGGTGATAAATTTGATCCTAAAGATCATCTATTTCATCATCTTCGTTATCGCGCTGCTTATCGTGCTTAGCAAGCTCGGATTTAACGTTAGTGCCATCATCGCCTCTCTTGGTATCGGCGGCCTTGCGGTGGCTCTTGCGACTAAGGATATTTTGGCGAATTTCTTTGCTTCCGTTATGCTGCTCTTTGATAATTCGTTTTCTCAGGGCGACTGGATCGTGTGCGGCGACATCGAGGGAACGGTCGTGGAGATCGGACTTAGGAAAACGACCGTGCGAACCTTTGACAACGCCCTTATATTTGTGCCAAACTCCAAGCTAGCTAGCGATCCGATCCGAAACTGGAGCAGGCGAAAAATGGGACGACGCATCAGGATGCTAATCGGATTAGAATACAGCGCCACGACCGAGCAGATCAAAAAGTGCGTCGAGGAAATCAAACAGATGCTAATCGACCACCCAGATATCGCAAAGGGCGACGATATGGGCTCGAAAAAGGCTAGCAGATATGACCGCGGTATCGTCTCGATCGACGACCTGGCGGGATATAAGTCAAATTTGTTCGTTGTAGTGGACGAGTTTGCCGATAGCTCGATAAATATCCTCGTGTACTGCTTTTCAAAGACGATAGTTTGGGGCGAGTTTTTGGCCGTCAAAGAGGACGTGATGCTAAAAATAATGAATATCGTAGAGGCCAACGGGCTTGGATTTGCCTTCCCTAGCCAGAGCCTATACGTCGAAGAAGTGAAAAAATAATTTTAAAGGAGAGAAAATGAGCGAAGAATTTGACTACGAAGAGGAAGATTTGGAGGAGGAATACTCTGAATTCGACGACGAGAGGTCCGAGAAGTACAGCTACAACTACGACGAGAACGACTACGAGTACGGCGATGAAGACGAAGAGGATAGCTACGAGATGTGATTTGCGCTCAAATTTGGCTTTGCAGGGCAAATTTGCCGGCAGGCCGAATTTGGAGCGTTTAAATTTAGCTTTTACGGGTAAATTCGGCGCGTGGTTTCGGCTAATTTTGAGCCGAATTTGAACTAATATACGAATTCGTCTTTTTTTAATTATCCCGGCAACCACCACCTTCCAATTTAGGCATTTATATCAAGTTTTCGGATTTTATTTAGAGCTTCTAAAAGCTTGGTTACGTCCGTTCCTTTTTCTTGTTCGGCTTTGATAAATTTCTCGAAAAACTCGCGTTTTATATCCCTATAAACATAGGTTTGGCTTTTACTCGTCGCTTTGATCGGTTTAAATTTCTTTTCTTTGGCGGCGTCTGCTTGCGCTTCTTCTTTGGCCGTTTCGTCAAAATCGCCTTTTTTTAGCGCGATTTTTTGCAACGCGTCTCCGATATTCTCGCCGTTTTTAAATACGTCTTTTAGAAATTTAAAAAACTCTTTTTTGCTCGCTTCGTCCGCGTAGCTCACGCGAGTTTCGAGATCTTGCCCAAGAAGCGTAATACGCTCTTTTGTGGGCGTTTGGTCGAAATTTAGCGCGCCGTCCTTGAGCGAAATTTTGACGTTTGCGTATTCGCCTAGGATTTTATTTGCCGCGTACTCGAGCCATTTATCTTTAAATTCCTCCTCGCTCATATCTGAATCCAGCAGCTTTGAGGCCTCGGCGTTCATTGCCACACCGCTACCGCTACGCATGAGCCCTAAGCCAAACCCGCCCAAATCCACATCATATCTCTTCATAAATTTATCCACGCTAAAGACGTCCCGCCTAAATATATCGGACGGATCGCGCGCGTGCGCGATCAAGGCTCGCGTGCTATCTACGAAGCTTTTTAGCTCGGCGGCTTTTTCTTTGCTTAACGACGAGTCAAGCCCGTTTATCTTGCCCCAGACGCTTATTTTATCGTCTCTCGTGTAGCCGCTTAGCGAAAATATCCTCCTCACGGCTACTGGCTCGCCGGGCTTTAGTCCGAGCTCCTTACGCCATCCGTCCTCCACCTTATCAAACTCCATTTTCGCACCCAACCACATACTTAATTTTTTACCGGTTAGCTTCTCGGGATTAACGTTATCCGCCCAAATTTTTAGTTGGTCGTAGTCTAATTCGCTTGGATTTACCGTATCATAATTAATCTGTGCCGTCAAATTTGACATCAAATTCGCCGCTTCTTTTTTCTCGCGCGTTTTTAAATTTTGCCCGCGAGCGCCGCTAAAATCGAAATTTGCATTTGCGTTAAATCCGTTTATGCCGCCTATCATCTAAAATCCTTTTAAAATTTGGCTTTCTAACGATATCGGCAAAATTTGAGGAAAATTTAGAGTAAAAGATAAGAAGTGATATCAAATTTACGGTCAGCCGCCAAGGCGCATGGGCGCTGACGAGTCGCCGTAAATTTGCGCCGCATCGCTACCGACCAGCAAACGCTAGCAAAATTTATTTTTGCTCAAAGTCTTCCCAGGGATTTATGCAGTAGGTACCGCGGCCCGCGTGTTTAGCCCTATAAAGAGCATCGTCGGCGCGCTGAAGCAGCAGGTCAAACGAGCCGTGTCCGATCTGGCCTTCTGCGATACCCGCGCTCACGGATAGTCCGTTAAATAGCGGATTTTCTTGACAAATTTTAAAAAATCGGTTGATCAAAATTTGTACGCGGGGCGCTATGCTTTGCATATTCGCGCCGTCGGTAAATATCGAGATAAACTCGTCTCCGCCTATGCGTACGTTCATAGCGTCGCTAAAAATCTCTTTTATCAGCTCCGCGATAGCAACCAGAGCCTTATCGCCCGCTTGGTGTCCGTGCTCGTCGTTTACCTGCTTGAAGCGGTCTAAATCCATATAAAGTATGCTCATATGCGTGGTTTTTAGCTTGTCTAAAAATGCGTCCAACTGGTTGCGGTTAGCTAGCCCCGTGAGCTGGTCGTAGTGGGCTAGATGTTCGATATTTTGCAGATACTCGTACTCTTTCGTCACGTCGCGAGCGATGCCTACGGTGCCGATGATCGTCTCTCCGTCAAATATCGGAGTTTTATACGTTTTTAGCTTGCTTAGGTTGCCGTCTGCTTTCATCACCTCTTCGTCCAGCAGGCAGGTTTTGCGCGCGGCTACGACATCATCCTCGGTCTGGACGCAGACGTAGCCCGTTTGCTCGTATATCTCTTTTGGGATATTCCAGATATAGTAGTGATCTTTGCCGCGGACGTCGTCTTTTTGCTTATCTACGACCTCGCAAAAGGCGTCGTTTACCTCTAGGTGCAGCCCGTCCATATCCTTAAACCAGATCATATCGGGAGACGAGTTTATCAGCGTTTGTAGCCAAGTTTTTTGTAGCCACGACTCTTTGCGCTCGGCGATCAAATTTAGCGCTTTTTCAAAGTAAAAGTCGTCTAAATTTGCGCTTTCTAGCCAAATTTCATCGGCGATTTGCTTTTGCTCGCCGGTTATCTTGTCCGCGTCCCTCGCGTAAATCGCCAAAAAGCCGTTTTTACCGATACGGTTTTTTAGCTCGGATAAATTTAGTCCGCAGTTCTCGCTTGCGATGATGAGATATTGATTTTCATCAGGTATGGGCGTAGGGATATCGCTTGAGCTTTTTATAGTGCTAAATTCGTGCGTAAAGCGCGGCCTTGGCTGGATTTTTTCTAAAATTTCAAGCTTATTTTTTAAATCCTCGCTTAAGCAAATATGCAGTTTGACGCTATACATAATCTCCCCTTTTTATTTGCGAAAATTATACGACACTTTGGCTTTATTTGGGCTTTTGAGGCAAATTTAGCGCGGCATGAATTTAAGGCGAGCAAGGCTTTAGCTAGGCCCGCTCGCAAAATTTAAAAGTCGGTTAGTTTTTGTACATGAGATTAGGCAACCAAAGCGAAATCTCCGGGATATACGTCACTAAAATAAGCCCGATAAATAGCGTCAAAGTCCACGGCAAGCACGAAACGATTACGTCTTTTAGATTCATACCCGTTAGACCGCTAGCGACGAATAAATTTAAGCCCACGGGCGGCGTGATCATACCGATTTCCATATTTACGATGAGCAGGATGCCAAAGTGCACCGGATCCACGCCTAGCGCAGTCGCGATCGGTAGCAGTAGCGGCACCATGATCATCACGACCGATGACGGCTCCATAAACTGTCCCATGATGAAAAGCAGGACGTTTACGATGATTAAAAAGCCGATCTTACCGATATTTGCGGCTAGGATGCTGTCCGCTATCGTTTGCGGGATGTTTTCGCTAGTTAGCAGATACGCAAACACGACCGCGTTTGCGATGATAAAAAATATCATCGCCGTCGTGATGGCAGACTCTAGGCAGATGTCCCACAGGTCTTTAAATTTGATATCTTTATAAACAAATAGCGAAATAATTAGCGCATAAATCGCACTCGCCGCCGCAGCCTCGGTCGGGGTAAAAATGCCGCCATAGATACCGCCGATAACGACTACTACGATTAGCAGCGCCCAAAATGCTCTAAAGAATTTTTTTATTCGCTCGCTCCAAGGCTCGGGCGTAGTAGCTTTAAATCCAAGCCTTTTTGCTCCGAAATAAGTCTGCGCTATCATCATACCGCCCAGCATCAGTCCTGGCACCACGCCCGCCATAAAGAGCTCGGCGATACTAGCATTTGATGTCACGCCGTAAACGATCATAACGACGGAAGGCGGGATCAAAATGCCTAGCGAGCCTGCCGTCGTGATGCCGCCCACGGCGTACTCTTTCGGATAGCCCGCCTCTTTAATAGCAGCAAACATTATAGAGCCGATAGCTACGACGGTAGCGGGCGAGCTGCCCGAAACCGCGGCAAATATCACGCACGCAAATATCGCGCTCATCGGCAGGCCGCCCGGTAGGTGTCCGACCATGGATTTAGCAAAATCTATAATGCGTCTAGCAGAACCGCCCTTGCTCAGTAAATTTCCGGCTAAGATAAACATCGGAATCGCCATGAGAGGAAATTTATTGATACCGTCGAAAATACGCTGAGGTACCTCCGCAACATCTAAGCTGGTAAAGAGCAGCATCGTTAAAACCGTACTAGCTCCAAGCGAAACGGCGACCGGAACGCCTATTAGCATGAGGCCAAACAGCGATATAAATAAAAATGCGATGGTCATAGGCTCTCCTTAGCTTTTCTTGACCGAGTCGCGTATCATCTCGGCTTCGTTGTTTACGATGACCTTATCGGCCGGCGTCATAGCGATCTGGAAAATTTTCTCTCCGGCGCGGTAGCTGGCTCCTAAAAAAGCGATCGGAACCACCAGCATCGGCACCCATTCCGGCACGCCTAGATCCACGCTCATGGAACCAAGCTCGATCAACACCTGCAGATACTGCACGCTATAAACTACGATAAACATCAAAAATACCGTCGTTATTAAGTTTGCCAAGATGAGATAGGCCTTTGCGATGATGGGCGGAAATCTCTCGATCAAAATCGTAACCGAGATATGTATGCCCTTTCTAAAGCCGTATGCGGCGGCAAAAAACGCCGACCAGATAAAAAGGTAGTTAGTTAGCTCGCCGGCCCACGACCAGCCCGTGTTAAAGCAGTAGCGCATAACGACGTTAATGAATGCTAGCAGCGTGCCTGCAGCGATGCCTAGCACCGCTACGGTTTTGTTTACCGAGGCGATGCCGACATCTAAAATCTCAAAAAATTTACCCATAAAATCCTACTTCGTATTTATCGTTTTTTCTACCAGGTCTTGACCGATCACGTTGTAGAAGTTCGGATAAATCGGCTTCATAGCCTCCGCCCATTTGCCCTTTTGATCGGCGTTTAGCTCGATTATCTCAAGTTTTTTGCTCTCGCCTGCGTATTTTTTAAGCTCGCTTAAAATATGCTCTTCTTCTTTAGCCGTCTCTTCGCGCTCGAACGCCGTAGCCTCTTTTAGAGCTTGCGTTACGTGAGCCTTCATATCATCAGGCAAACCTTTCCAAAATTTCTCGCTCATAACGACTAAATATCCCAAATATCCGTGGCTAGATAGCGTTAAAGAGCTTTGCGCCTCGTAAAATTTGGAGTTGTAGAAATTTGAAAGCGGGTTTTCCGTCGCATCGACTACGCCTTGTTGTAGGGCTGGATAAACCTCTGAAAACGGCAATACTTGCGGGTTGCCGCCGACAGCCTTGATCTGCTCTTCAAGCACCTTTGAGCTTTGGATGCGGAATTTTTGTCCCTTAGCGTCCGCAGGCTCTACGATCGGTTTTTTGCTTGAGCTAAAATGCTTAAATCCCGCATCCCAAAAATCAAGCGCGATGAAGCCTTTTTTAGCGATCATATCTTTTAGAGCTTGTCCGACTTCGCCGTCTTCTACCGCGTAAAGATGGGCGTTGTCTCTAAAGATAAACGGCAGGTCAAATAGCTGAAACTGCGGTACTACCGGCGTAAATTTAGAAAAACTAGGCGCGGCCATTTGGACGTTGCCAAGCTTTAGTGCGGCAAAAACCCTATCGTCATCCATTAGCGACGCGGCAGGATACACCTCGACCTTGATCGCTCCGCCGCTAAGCTCGCCGACTCTTTTTGCAAAAAAATCGGCAGCCTTGCCTTTTGGCGTAGAGGCGGCCACGACATGGGCAAATTTGATCGTGTAGGTTTTGCCTGCGGCAAACGCGCTTCCGGCCAGCGCGCAAGAAAGAAGCAGTGCGGAAAGTAACTTAAATTTCATGTGAAGTCCTTTTTGTGAAATGCGCTATGTGTTAGCTTGAAACGATTATAAAATATAAAACTAGCGAATTTAGAAATTTTCCTTTTTATCTCTTAAAATTTATTCCTTTTATGTGTAAAAAAGTAACATATAGATAAATCTGTATAAATAATATCGTCATTTTACTTTATATTTTGCCAGCCCTTACTTAATCAAATGTTACTAAAATACACACTATCTTATATTTTGCTTGCTTTTAAGTTAAAATTTACCATGCTAAGCTTTGGTTAAATTTAACGGATCGCTCTTTTAAAATTACCGCTTTTACGCCATCTTTGACGCTTTGTTATAGAGCTTAAAGCTCGCTAGACTAGGATTTTTAAGCTGCACGGTCTTATCTTCGAGCCGAATTTACGTGTCATAAGATTATTTAAGCTAATTAAATCGCGGCGGCGGAGTATCTTTACGGTTCTGTGAGCGAACTAGCGCTTAAAAGCTAGTAATCGCGATATAGGCTAAAATTTGCAAAACCGTCAAGCGTGTCGCTAAATTTATCATAAATGTCAAATATCCGAATTTATCGCAAAATCTACGGTTATTGATAAAAGCTTATTAAAGCGTTAGTAAAATAGTTACTCTTTTATCGCTATAATTACGGATAAATTTTATTACAAAGGAAAAATTATGTTTGAACTTAGAAAACTGCCTTTCGATCCGAAGGCAAACGCCGTCGTAAGCGAGGAAACCTGTAGTTACCACCACGGCAAACACCACCAAACCTATGTCAATAACCTAAATAATTTGATAAAAGGTACCGAGTTTGAGGGCGCTAGCCTCTTTGATATCCTTACAAAAAGCTCTGGCGGCGTGTTTAACAACGCGGCTCAGGTCTACAACCACGACTTTTACTGGGATTGCATCGCTAGAAAAAGCCAGATGAGCGACGAACTAAAGGCACGCTTGGAAAAAGATATTCCAAATTTTAAAGAGGAGTTTTTAAAGGCTGCGACTACGCTTTTTGGCTCCGGCTGGGCGTGGCTAGTTTACAATCCAAAAGAAGACAAACTGCAAATCATGCAAACAAGCAACGCACAAACCCCGGTAACTGAGGGCCTCGTGCCGCTTTTAGTCGCGGACGTTTGGGAGCACGCATACTACGTAGACCACAGAAACGCGCGCCCTGCGTATTTAGAGAAATTATTTGAAAATATCAACTGGGATTTCGTCTCGAGCGCTTACGAGTGGGCGCTAAAAGAGGGGCTAAATTCGGTTAAATTTTACATTTCCGAGCTTCACGGTGGCGCTAAATCTTGCTGCGGTTGCGGATGTAACTAGTTTAAATTCGCTATTTTTGCAGGCTTTTTAAGAGCCTTGGCAACGGCGCGCGGCGGCTTATTTTTCCAAAGTAAGCGTAAGCCCGCGAGTAAATTTAACCTTGAGCGAGGACTCCCCTTGGTTAAATTTACTTTATATAAATTATTTTAAAGTAAGATTTCAGTCTCATTTCAAAAAAAGGACAAAAATGAAGAAAATTTTAGTTTCATCTTTGGCGGCTTTTGCCGCAGTTGCTATGCTTAGCGGTTGCCAGGCGAACAAAAGCGAAAGCTCAAACAAAGCGCAAATCACCAAATCGCAAGCCGAAGTGATTAAATTTACCGGCGTAAACGATCCAAAATACGTCGTCAAACTAAGCTCGACGGACGAATTTAATACCGCCGTGCTAGAAGATAGCAAAGGTCACAAAATCAACCTTAAAAACGCGGTCACCGCAAGCGGCACGAGACTAGCAAACGACGACGGCGCCGAGATTACCTTTAAACGCGGCGAAGGTATCCTAAACCTTGAAAAAGGCGGCGAGGATATTTTCTTAAAATACGACGAATAGTTTTTCCGCCGATTTTCGGCGGATTTTTAAATTTATATGGTTTTCGCTTTTTCTCCTGGCGTTTTTTCGGCTTTGTGTTTTTTGTCGCCAAGCTTGGCGATTAGCGATTTTTCCTCAATAATCATCCTAAAACCGCGCATTTAAATCCAAACTTATCCCGAGCAGAATCGCCGGCAAATCGTAGCTTTACGCAAGTAGCTTCAAATAGCAAAAACTTAGCACAAAATAAATTTAAGGCCTGATTAGATTTTTGCTGTTTAGGGATAAATTTAAAAACCCTTCATACGCCCTTAAAGCGTTTAGTTTGATTAAGCGCGAGTAGGACTTTTCCATTAGGCTCTTATGGTTTAGAAATTTAAATTGCTTTTACGTTAAATTTACAGCGATTTAATTTGAAATTTAAGCGCCTCTATCGCCGCGGCAAAATGAGGTAAAAAATCTAGATTTGTTTAAAACGGAGCTTTTATCGTAACCGCCTGCGTGCATCGTAAAGTCTTGATAAATAATCCGCGATTACGCCATAGATAAAACTTCGCTTCCGCTCGCGACGATTTTAAATTTTACTTTTTAAATGCCCAAATTTCGGCTTTTATGCCTATGACCGTAGCGTTTGAGCGAGGTTTTTTAATTTTATCAAACGTTTACTCGAAATCCGCGCACGTTAAACCCTATTTGCTCGTACGCTCCACAAAACCGCTGCCAGCAACTAGAGGGCGCGATATTTTTGAGCCGTTTATTTAGGCTGCGTTTATTGATTTACGCAGCTTTCAAATATAAATTTATGCTCCTGCGGCAGCGACTCGTAAAGCTTTAGCGAGAGATTTCTGATCTCCCAAAGCGCCGATTTTGAGCTACGAAGCGAGAGAAAATTTTGCAAACTGCGCGCGTTTACGCTCCATGTGAGCTCGGTTTTGTAGCACTCGGGTAGGCAGTATTTGACGATGTCGAGGCTTTTTGTCGTGTTTGCGAGGATTTCGCGCAGGTTTTCTAGCGCTTTTACACTTGCGTTATCGATCGTTTCGTCGCCTGTTAATACTATAAATCTCGCCGCCCGCTCAAAGTCGCCAAGCTCAAATTTGAGCTCTTTTTTTAGCTCTTTTAGCGTGTATCGCGTTGATTTGACGCTGAGGCTCGCCACGCGGTGACGGGCTAGCTCTTGCAGCAGGGCGCGCGAGATGCCTTGGATGTAGAAGTTGTAGTAGAGGTGTTCTAGCGTGCTGGCGTGTTTAAATTTATTGCCGACGCGCTCGATGAGCTCGACGTCTTTTTCGCCGCCGTTATCGCCTTTTTCGAAGCTTTGCCAGCACGTGCGGATCGCGTGCGAGCAGATGTTTAGCGGGGTGTAGTTTAGAAGCGTTACTTGCATTTTGTCTCTTTTGGTTAAATTTAGCTCTAAATTTAGCTAAAAATCGATAAAAATTTGATTTTATGTCAATGGTTGGACAATTTACCCTTGTACAATTGCGATGTCTAGTTTTCTATTCATGCAGTCGGTTAAAAAATATTGATAAGAGTTTGGTACGGTACGCCTTTTTTATTTGCCATATTTTTAAAGTACTCTATCGTATCAGCATTTATATTCATCGAAATTTGCTTTTTTAACTGCTTGTCCACATACGGATTTTTTATCGCTTTTGAGAAGTCGTATTCTTTTTTCATTTTCGCTCCTTATATTGTTTGGCTTCGTTTTTCGTTGCTTTTCTTGAGGAGATTATTCTGATCGTGTCGTTTTCGCGGTAACAATGTACGACGAGCAAAATTCTCTCCTTTTGACTCATGCCCAAAATCAAAAATCTTTCTTCATCGTTTGAATGATCTTCGTCAAAAAGCACTAACGCAAATTCGTCGGTAAATACGCTTTAGCCTCTTCAAAATCGACTCCGTGCTTTGCGATATTTAGCCGTTCTTTGATCAAATTTTATTCGTAGTTCATAATGCGATTATAATGATAGATAATTATAAAAAGATAAATTCGGCTCCCAAAAAGAGAGCCGATGAGGTAAATTTATTTTAACTGAAGCAGCGTGTTTAGCATCTCGTCGCTAGTCGTGATCGTCTTTGAGTTAGCTTGGAAGCCGCGCTGTACGACGATGAGCTGAGTTAGCGAGCGAGATAGATCGACGTTGCTCATCTCAAGGCTTGAGGCCGAAATTTTGCCGCGTCCGGCAGTTTGAGCCGCGCCGATGATAGGGTCGCCCGAGTTTGCCGTGCGGGAAAATAAATTTCCGCCCTCGCCGGCTAAGCCTTGATTATTTGCAAATTTAGCCACGCCCACTTGCGCTAGTCCTAGGCTTCTACCGTTGGTAAAAGAGCCTATGAGGGTACCTGCTCCGTCTATCCTTAGTCCGTGTAGCTCACCGCTAGCATATCCGTCTTGGCTGATGTCGGAGGTGCTTGAGTTGTTATCGGTGCTGGTTAGTCCGTCGGTAGTCTGCGTAGTACCGAATTTTAGCTCGATATGCTGACCGATAGACGAGCCGTTTTGCGCGCCGAAGGTAATGCTGGCAGGGCTATACGTCGCTAGCGAGCCGTCCGGATTAAATCTCACGTAACCTGTTATCACGTTTTTAGGCTCTGTAGTGCTTATTTGATTTGGTTCGGCCACCTGGATCACCATCGTCCACTCCGTTCCGCCGTTTTCTGTATAACCGCGCTTTACGAAGTCCATCTTGACGTTATGTTTCGTGCCTAGGCTATCGTAGATATCGGTACTAGAGCTGTGAGCCGCCATATTTAGGCTATCGGTTACCCTTGCGGCGTCTCCGGAGCTTAGCGAACCTGAAAGCGGAGCCATAGATGCCGTAAATTTAACGTTTTCGGTTACGTTATTGGCGGCATTTGTTAGACCCGTGACGGCTAAATTTATATTATTATCATTGTCGTCGGTATTGGTATTGTTCGTCGCGTGGCCGCCCGTTGCGTCCGTGGCGTCTCCGTCGTCGGAGTTAAAGGCATCTCCGCTAGGATTTTTTACTTGAAACTGCCCGTGCTCGTTTACGGTTATCTCCACGCCGTCGTTTTTATTTTCATTACGAGAAGCCGGAGCTATAAAATCGTTTTCATTCGGTTTTCCAGTTCCGTCGTTATCTATCCTTGTTCCTTTGTAGTTGGTCCAGAGTCTAGCGTCTTTTTGCATCGCTTCGCGCAAATCCTCGGTTGTCGTTACCTCTCTAGCCATAGAATCGTCGTAGGTATGCTGCGCGCTTACGCGGGTTTTGTTGTAAGTATATTGGTATGCGGTTAGGATATTGGTCGTTTTAAAATCTGTTGTAGCCCAAGCTGGATCAGTTTCATTATTTACGGTCATTTTTATATTTCTGGTGGCTGCGGTAGTGCCTAGGTTGTTTCTGTTGGTTAGAACCAGTTGATTGCCGTTTATGACGCTAGCTTCTACGCCCGTTTTGCTATATCTTTGATTTATAGCCGTAGCTAGCTCGCTTACGCTATTTACCGTTGCTACTATAGTCTCGCCGTTTAGTTTTATGTTCAAATTTTTAGGCGCCGCAAAGGTTCCGTCGTTTCTAGCGCCTACGTTCATGGCTCTAGTTTTGGCGTCTGCGTAGCTGACCCAGATACCCTGCCCCGTGCGTAGATTATACGCGTCGCCGGCATTATTAAATAAAACGCCAAGATCGGCTCCGCGCTCGGTCATCCTCTGCTCGCCTTGTCTATTTACGTAAAATCTATTTTCGCCGATATTGTTTTCTTCGTGTCTTTCCGTGTCGGTTTTGATGCCGTCTTTATTGGTATCGACCCAGTTGTGATACTGATCGAGTTGGTAGATAGGTATCTTTTTATTTCCCACGTCGTTGCCGCTGTCTAAATTTCCCTTTAGAGCGATATTCGTCGTGGCGCGCGCTGGTACGGTTAGACCGGTGGGTATCTTTATATCGCTAAGAGGCCTGGTCGGATCTATCTCGCCCGTAACCTCGTCCCTCATCCAGCCTTGCACGATATTTCCGCCGTTATCGACGAAGTTACCCTCGCTATCTCTTGAAAAATCGCCGTTTCTAGTATAGTAGGTGGTCTTGCCGCCGTCCGGGCTAACCATGAAAAACCCGTCGCCTTGAAGCGCGATATCGGTTTGCTTGTCGGTGGTTTGCAAAGAGCCTTGCTTAAAAATTCTCGTCGTGGAGTTTATCTGAGTGCCTAGACCCACCTCCATGTTATTTACACCTCCGTGCTGATTTTGCGGTGCGGTAGCGATACGCGAAGTTTGATAGATAAGGTCGTCGAAATTTGCGCGGTTGTATTTGTAGCCGACGGTGTTTACGTTGGCGATGTTGTTGCCCTCGACGTCCATAGCGATCTGGTGAGCTTGCAGTCCGGTAACGCCTGCCCATAGCGATCTCATCATAGTTTATCCTTTGTAAAAAGTGAAATTTAAGCTAGTCAAAGCAAAAGACGTTCCAAATTTTAGATTTGATTTCGGTTTGATGGTTGCGAAAGTAGCGATGAAAAAGAGTGCATAAGTCAAATTTGCAAATTTACTTCAAATTTGAGCATAAAACGATAAGGCGAAGTATTTTTTCTTTAGACGAGGCGGAAATGAGCCGAGCGAGGGCGCGTATACGAAATACGTAACCGAGCTTCGGCGAAATTTCTAACGAAGTATAAAGGAAAAAGACAAGCCGTCAAATTTATAAAATCATCGCGCCGATTACGCCGCCGATTAGTAGCGGTATATTAAAGAATATAAACGTCGGCACGCACGTATCGTAGATGTGATTGTGCTGGCCGTCGGCATTTAGGCCGCTTGTTGGCCCTAGCGTGCTATCGCTAGCGGGACTGCCCGCATCGCCCAGAGCCGCCGCGATACCTACTAATAAGATAATAGCCGCCGGAGAAAAACCGAGCGACAGCGAAAACGGCACGTAGATCGCCGCGATGATCGGTATAGTGCCAAAGCTCGTGCCGATGCCCATGGTAACTAGTAAACCGATAGCTAGCATAAGTATCGCGCCGCCTATTTTGCCGCCCACCACCTCGCTAGCAAAGCTCACTAGCTGCTCAATACCGCCGCTCTCGCGCAAAACCGAGCCAAATCCTGCGGCAACTAGCATGATAAATGCGATAAAGCCCATCATCGCTAGGCCGCTATCCATGATTTTATCGATTTTACGGTACTCGATACCGCCTAAAGCTATCATGACTAAAAGCCCAAGAAGAGCGCCAAGAGGCATGCTTTCGGTATAAATTTGCACCCCAAAGGCTACGACCGCGCCGCCTAGCACCGCCCACTCTTTTTTAGTCATTTCTAGGCTTGCGGCTATCTGCGCCTCCCTCTCTTCGCTCGTTTCAAATTTAGTGTGCGCGTAGTCGCGTCTTTTGCAGTAAAAGACGAAAATCGCCAAAAAGAGTCCGACTAGCATCGAGGCTCCGCCTATCCACATCACATCCGAGATCTGGCTCATCTGCACTTTTACGCCGTTGTTTGCGAGCTCTTTTTGGATGATGCCGTGAAAGATAAGGCCAAAACCGACGCTAAGGCTCACATACGGCGCCTTTAGACCGAAAGTAAGAGCGCACGCCACGGCTCGGCGGTCGATGCCTAGGCGGTTCATCAGCGGCAAAAGCGGAGGGATGAGAATCGGGATGAAAGCGATATGTACGGGAATCAAATTTTGTGACAAGCACGCGATCGTGGCGATGATAAGCGCGAAATAGGTGCTGGTTTTTGCTAGAGCCTTGCTAACGGCGTTTATGAGGATCGCGGTTAGGTTCGTGTCGGCTATCGCGGCTGCAAGCGCGCCTAGTAGGATGTAGCTGAGCGAGGTTTCTAGGTTGCCGCTCATACCCGTTATCAGCGTAGAAGTTGTAGCCTTTAGCGCGCCCAAAAAGGCCCCTACGCCCCCAAATCCGCCGTGATAGATGAGTCCCGCGACTAGAGCGGAGACGAGGATGGAAAGCAGGATGTTAAACCTTAGCAAACAAAGCGCGGTCATCACGACGATGCTGATAACGACGGGATTGGTTAGCATTTTGATCCTTTTTTTGATTTTTAAATTTATCGCAGCGCTAAATTTACGACTCGGTGCGAATACGGTCAAATTTAAGCATAGCCAGCGAAATCAAGCAAACTAAGCACCGGGCGCCAAAGCCGCCCTCGCAGCGCAAAATGCTAAATTTATCCTCGGCGAATTTGGCCCTAAATTTAACCCTAAATCAACGGCGCTAAGACGAACCAAAATTAAAATTATCGCATTTTCTTGCGCTAGAACCTAAATTAGCCGTTTAATTACGCCTAGTCCATTTGCCCGACTTTGCGCTAAATCTATGCACGAAAAACAAGTCCGTAAATGCTAAATTTACGTGCGTTGGGCAAAAGCTAGATTGCCCGGTCGCCAAACGGCTTTTATTTGCCGATACGGCTCATATCCTTAGACGTAAATTTCCTTGCAAGCGGTTGCTTTCGGTTACTTTTAATAATTTTATAATATAAAAATTAAAGTAAAGTAAAATTTAGTCTAGCCGGAGCGCAATCTCGTAAAAACTATCAAAAGGAAACAATATTTAAACCGCTCTTAGCGCGTCTAAAGTCGCGGCTTTAGCTTTCGGCGGCCGTAATCCTTTATAAATATGAGCGCTAGTAGTGCAAAATCCGCGGTTTAAAGCCAAATTTACGCGCGGCGTAAAATCGATAAGATCAAGCGCATAGCGAGATTTTATTTTTATACGAGCGCAAAGGATATCTGTGCTCAAATTTAAATTTTCGCATTTGCTTAATTTAACGCGCGAATTTCGTAAAGCTAATTTAGCCAAAAATCCAAAGCTCGCCTTGTTCCTCGTATAAATTTAGCGATTTAAAATCGCAAACCGATATTTATTTTGCGTGCAGTTCTTTTGCGTATTTTGATTTTTCCAGATTTTCGATTAGCTTTTGCGTGCGCATATCTCTAGCCTCGGGCACTAGATGAAACCACGTGTCGTGCAGAAATTTACGCGGAAAATAGCTATCTTTATAATCCCCTATCATCTCAAAACCGTTATCTTCGATGAGCTTTTTTACGTCCTTTAAAAATTTTTGATTATCCGCGGCGTGCGGGTCGTTTAGATCGTAGCAGTCATCGCCCGCGACGGCCGGATATGTAAAGATAAATTTAATCCCCTTTTCTTGCTCCAGCTTTTTCATAAATTTTAAATTTCGCCTAAAAATATCGTTTATGCCGATCTTGCTACCCGAAAAATCGGTGAAGAATATATACTGCTGGCAGGGCATCTGGGTATCTCTTGCTTCGTCTACTTTGCCGACATATTGATAATCTCCACGTTCGCCGTTTTTAAAATTAGGCGAAAAATCGTGCACGGCTTGCGGCCAACGATGGATAAAGTTGTTAAAATTTATCTTAAACGCCGCCCTATCCCTATAGTCTCTGGTTACCGCGTTCATAAAGGCTTGCGGCGGGATTTGCGAGATAGTTTTTAGCTTTTCTAAAAACGGCAAATAGTCGTAAAAATGATGTAGCTCGAAAAAAATCCCGTAGTAATAAGTATCGGGCGGTATGTCGCCGATATAGTAGCGATACTCTAGCGGCAGGATAAAAATATCGCCTTTGTGGGCGAATTTAGCCGCGCGATATAGCCTATGAAGCAGCGGATAGCCGCCGTGGTCGCCTAAATTTATCGTTAGCTTGCCAAAGTGCTTTTCAAGCATCAAAGAGTTTATGCCGTGGTATGAGTTTGAGCCGCTTTCTACGATGATGCGGTTTTGATCGGTGGTGTTTGTTATGAGATAGTTTTTATACGCGTAGTGATGCGCCGACGAAACTTTGATGAGAAACATCGCAAACGCCAAATAAGCCCCGATCAAAGCGAGCGTCAAAATAGGAAGTGCGATAAGGAAAATTTTATATTTTTTCAAATTTAATCCTAAAAGTTAAAATACAAAAACGGAGACTCCTGCGCTCCGGAGCTAAAAACAAAAGCCAAAGCAAGCAAAAATGCCGTAAACAGCGCGGTAAGAAAGCCGAATTTTGCTCTAGCGGTCATTTCGTTCGAGTTTCGTCCAAAAACCGTAACCAAAAGCGTGATACCTATGATTGCGCAAAACGTACCCATGGCTATTTGCGGCGTTTCTAGGAAATTTATTTGATTAAATCCTAAAGAATTGCTTATATGCTCTAAATAGTTAAAATTTATCTTAACCGAGCTAAAATCAAACATGCCCTTTAGCACCTTCATCGCGCTATCTAGGTCTCTAGCACGGAAAAATATCCAAGTGATATTTATAAAGTTAAACGTTATAAACCAGGCTAGAAATTTATTCATCGGGCGAAAATGCGCGCCGTAAAATCTACAAACCATCATCGCTAGTCCGTGCAGCGCCCCCCAGATGATAAACATCCAACCAGCCCCGTGCCAAAGTCCGCCTAGCAAAAACACCGCAAAAACGTTAGCGTAAGTGCGGTATTCGCCTCTGCGATTACCGCCTAGCGGGATATAGATATAATCGCGTAAAAATCTCGAAAGCGTCATATGCCATCTGTGCCAAAAGTCTTGGATGTTTAGTGCTTTATAAGGGGAGTTGAAATTTAACGGCAAGATAATGTTAAACATATATGAAATGCCGATAGCCATATCGGTGTAACCGCTAAAGTCGAAATACAGCTGAAACGTATAGCTAATGCTCGTTATCCACGCCTCGCTCATACTAAGCGTGGAGTAAACGTCAAATCCATGAATAGCAAACCTAGCGAAAAAATCGGCCACTACGACCTTTTTAAAAAGTCCGATCGAAAATAAAAAAAGTCCGATGCTTAAATTTTTATAGTTTACGCGCTTTAAGCGTAAATTCGCAAACTGTGGCATCATCTCGGCGTGGTGGATGATAGGACCGGCTAAAAGATGCGGGAAATACGTAACGAAAAGCGCGTAGCGAAGGAAGCTGGGTTCTTTTACTTTTTCATGGTAGCAATCCACTAAAAACGCTATTTGCGTAAATGTAAAAAAGCTGATGCCAAGAGGCAAGACGACGTGATGCAGCGGCACGTCGGCGCCGAAAATTCCGTTAAAATTTGCTATCAAAAAGTCGGTGTATTTGTAGTAAGCCAGCAAGGCTAAATTTGCCGCGACGCCCGCCCATAAAATAAGCTTTTTGCGGGAAGGGTGAGCGCAGAGAAGATGACCGACGTAAAAGTTAAACGTAATAGAACATAAAATAAGCGGGATATAAATAAAATTCCAATATCCGTAAAAAAATAACGAAGCGGCAGTGAGCCAAAAGATGCTTAGTTGGATTAGCTTAAATTTATTTAATATAAAATAAACGCTAAAAGTAATCGGCAAGAAAAAAACGATGAATGCAAATGAATTAAAAAGCATCTCACTCCTTGTTTAAAAAAGAGTTTAAATATACTCAAATTTGATTTAAATTAAGCTTTTTAATCCTAAATTTGATAAAATCGCGCAAATTTCACCAAAAGGATCAAATTTGAGAAGCGACATTATCAAAAAAGGCTATACGCGCGCACCGCACAGAAGCTTGCTAAGAGCGACAGGGTTAAAGGACGAAGACTTTGAAAAGCCCTTCATCGGCGTGGCAAACAGCTTTATCGAGATCATCCCGGGGCACTTTTTCCTTAACAAATACTCCGAAATTTTAAAAGACGAGATCCGCAAAAACGGCTGCGTGCCCTTTGAGTTTAACTGTATCGGCGTGGACGACGGCATCGCGATGGGGCACGCCGGGATGCTTTATAGCCTGCCTAGCCGCGAGCTGATCGCAAACTCCATAGAAACGGTGATGAACGCGCACGCCCTGGATGCTCTCGTATGTATGCCAAACTGCGATAAAATCGTGCCCGGCATGGTGATGGGCGCGCTTCGCGTGAACGTGCCGACGGTTTTTATTAGCGGCGGCCCGATGAAAAAGGGCTACACCAAAAAAGGCGAGCCTATTGACCTTGCGACTGCGTTTGAGGCGGTGGGTAAATTTGAAACCAAAGAGATCAGCGCCGAGGAGCTAAAAGAGATCGAGTGCAAAGCCTGTCCAAGCGGAGGCAGCTGCTCAGGGATGTTTACGGCAAACTCGATGAATACGCTGTGCGAAGCGATGGGTATCGCGCTAAAAGGCAACGGCACCGTGCCTGCGCTAACTCCTGAGCGCGAGGAGCTCATCAGGCAGGCTGGACGTCGCATCTGCCAAATCGCGCTGGATGAAAAATACAAAATCCGCAACATCGTGAATGAAAAATCGATCCAAAACGCCCTAGTAGTCGATATGGCGATGGGCGGCAGCAGCAACACCGTGCTGCACATCCTGGCTATCGCGCGCGAAGCGGGGGTAAATTTACAGATCGCGGGACTCAACGAGATCAGCCGAAAGATCGCTCACATCGCCAAAATAAGCCCGAGTCTGCCAAGCGTGCATATGGAGGACATCGACCGCGCGGGCGGACTAAGCGCCGTGATAAATGAAATTTCGCGCCGCGATAACGGACTGCTAGGGCTAGACGCGCTAACCGTAAGCGGCGAAAGCCTAGGCGAGCGTGTCGGAGCTAGCGTCATAAAAGACGAATCGGTCATCCGCAAGGTCGAAAACGCCTATTCGCAGGTCGGCGGGCTGGCGGTTTTGTTTGGAAATTTAGCCGAGCAGGGCTGCGTCATCAAGACTGCGGGCATCATCGGCGAGCGCAAATTTAGCGGCAAGGCGGTCTGCTTTAACAGCCAAGACGAGGCGATAGAGGGAATCTCAAGCGGCAAGGTAAACAAAGGCGACGTAGTCGTAATTCGCTACGAAGGGCCGCGCGGAGGCCCCGGCATGCAAGAGATGCTAAGCCCAACAAGCCTAATCATGGGGCGAGGTCTCGGCGCGGACGTAGCCCTCATCACGGACGGACGTTTTAGCGGCGCTACGAGAGGGCTAAGCGTCGGGCACGTGAGCCCCGAAGCTGCCGAGGGCGGTATGATCGGACTGCTACGAGACGGCGATATCATCGATATCGACGTGGATACGTACGCGATAAACGTGCGTCTAAGCGAGGCCGAAATCTCAGAGCGCAGGGCTAAATTTAAGCCGATCGAAAAACCGCTGCCGTTTCGCTGGCTGCGAATGTACCGTAAGCTGGTAACAAACGCTAGCAACGGAGCGATTTTGGAGGCGTAGGACTTTATATTTAAGATATTTTGGTCAAAACGCCAGGTTCTCTTTGGTCTAAATGCACGCAAAGCGGTAACAACTAAAGAGAACCGCTTAAATCATTCTCGTAAACGCAAAACCAGACGGCAATTGCCAACCTAAAATCACGGTAAAAGATCTAAATAAAAACAAAAAAGATGGTTATAGATTTTATATTTTAGATAAAAATATCGCAAATTAATCTAGCTACATTTTAATTTTATTTAATAATATTTTAGCTACAATTCTTACTTTTTAGCGTCAAGTTTGGCGACCACGTTTTTAGGATACTTAGATGACTACCTCATAGATACGTGTTTAATCTCGAATTTAGTCTCGCGGGGCGAGGAAATTAATACAAAGAAAATTTATGTTTAAAGAATTTAGAACGAAATATCTAACGAATTTCTGGAACGTCGGGCAAGCGATGATTATCTTAGCCATCGTCGCGACCGTGTATTTTGGGATTTTTGGCGGCGGATGGGCGGTAACCGGCGAGATGACGCGCTGGGGCGGCGAGTTTTTGGAGCTTTTCGGGATGGATCTTAGCGGCTACTCCTACTACAAGATCACGAACCTTGACGGTAACCCGCTCACGCGCTTTGAAGGCCTTATGCTAATAGGTATGTTCGTGGGCGCCACGATCGCGGCCTTTATGGCAAATAAAGTCAAATTTCGCCTACCCGCAAGCAAAATTCGCGTTTTTCAGGCTATCGTCGGCGGCTTGCTTTCGGGCTTTGGCGCGCGTCTAGCCTTTGGCTGCAACTTGCTTGATTTTTTTACCGGACTGCCGTATTTTTCGCTACATACGTGGCTTTTTGCCGTGTTTATGGTGCTTGGCATCTACGTCGCCGTCAAGGTCGGCAAGCTGCCTATCTTTATGCCCAAAACAGAGCTTAAAAACTTCGGCCCAAAAGGCAAAGGCACGACGCACGACAAAGGCCGCGCCGACCGAAATTTCGCCATCGGCGTGATTATCGCGATTTTAGCGGTTATATGGTTTGCGTATCTTTTGATGCAGGCGCCGGCGCTCGATCTAAAAGTAAAAGCTAGCATCTTGCCGCTTGGACTGCTTTTCGGACTGATTTTCGGCTTTATCATCTCAAAGGGTCAAATTTGCTTTACTTCGTGCTTTCGCGACCTGTTTTTATTCGGCAGGGACGTCGCGACCAAGGGCGCTTTTTACGGCATGATAATCGCCACGCTCATCGTTTTCGTGCTGATGCTAAACGGCTACGTCGGCAAAGTTACGAATTTCTCGCCGGCGGTTGCGATTGGAGCGTTTTTGTTTGGATTCGGTATCGTATTTGCGGGTGGCTGCGAGTGCGGCTGGACGTATAGAGCCACCGAGGGACAGCTGCACTTTATGATCGTGGGCGTCGCAAACGTCGTAGGAACCATGGTGCTAGCCCTTAGCTACGACGCGATACCCGCGTGGATCAAAGACGGCCCGAAAATCCAGCTTTTAGAGGTATTCGGTCCGCTGGGCGGCTTAGCGGTAAATTTATGCCTGTTCGTTTCGGCGCTGCTGCTAGTGTTTATCTACAAACGAAATTTCTTCGCCAAAGGAGGCTACTAAGATGCATGAAGACGATTTTGAAATAAGCTATACGCTCGATATCCTAGGCGAGGCTTGCCCGATGCCCGCCGTTGCGACGCTAGAAATCCTACCGAAAATGAAAAGCGGCGAGGTGCTAGAAGTGCTTTGCGACTGCCCGCAGGCGATAAACTCGATCCCTTACGACGCGAGAAACAGGGGCTTTGAAGTGCTTAAAATCGAGCAAGACGGCCCGACGCTTAGATTTATTATTAAAAAGCCTTAGTTTAAATTTCGGCGCGGCGCAGGGTTTTGACGAGCCCTGCTATATTTTGCTACGGCGGGCGGGTAAATTTACCGCTTGCAAAGTAAATTTTGCTCGCCCGGGCGCGTTTTGCTTATCTTGCGCGCTTAAATTTGTGATTCGTGCGGCGCTTTGCGTTGTCGTTTTCGTCATGCCAAAAATTTACCCGCCGCGCGTATTTCGTATTTTGCGTTTAAATTCGCAACCCCGAAAAACTCGGAGCAAATTTAAAACGCGAAATTTGAAACCTAAAATTTCCCAATTTATCTCGCGGCGGTTAAATTTAAATCGGTGCATAAGCCTTAAATTTTATTATCTTGCTAGCGCTAAATTTAGCTTCAGATTTACTCAAATTTACTTCGCCAGCTCAAAAATTTCTTTGATATTTTCTTTCGTGTATAGCTTGTCTTTACGCCAGTTTGCCGCGTAGTCGTAGGCTAAATTTATGACCTCATCTAGCGTTTCGCCCTCTATACCGACGGCTTTTAGGCTAACGGGAGCGCCGATTTTGCTAAGCCACGCTTTAAAGGCGTCGATGCCTTCATCAGCTGAGTTTGCGCCGAAAATTTCCCGCGCAAAACGCTCGAAAGCGCCCAAATTTCGGCTCTTATACCACTTCATCCACGCAGGCATTACGACTGCTAGACCCGCTCCGTGCGCGCAGTTTACGACCGCACTCATGGCGTGCTCGAGCATGTGGTTGGGGTAGGAGTAGCCGTGCGTGCCGACGTATGTTAGGCCGTTTAGCGCCATCGTCGACGCCCAGGCAAACTCGGCTCTGGCGTCATAGTCGTCGGGGTTAGCTAGTAAAATTTCAGTCGTTTTCATTACGGTTTTGATGTTGGCTTCGATGTAGAGGTTGATGATGCTAGGCTGTACGCTTGCTGTGAAGTACCCCTCGATGCTGTGCGCGATAACGTCGGCGGCTGAGTAGGCTAGATACTCGCGGCTTACGCTTTTTTGCAGCTGCGGATTTACGACCGAGACTAGCGGATATAGGACGTCGCCGTGGATGGAGAATTTTTGCTTCGTGGCTTCGTTTGTCACGACCGCGCCCGAGTTCATCTCGCTGCCGGTTGCCGCAAGGGTGATGACGTCAAAAATTTTTAACGCGCGGCTCGGATCCTTGCCCGTGAAAAAGTCCCACACGTCGCCCTCGTATAGCGCACCCGCGGCGATGGCTTTGGCGCTATCTAGACAGGAGCCTCCGCCTACGCTTAGCACGCTATCGGCGTTAAATTTCCTAGCTAGCTCGATGCCTTCGTAAACTTTGCTTAGCACGGGGTTGCTAACTACGCCGCCAAGTTCTATAAACTCTATGCCGTTTTCTTTTAGGCTTGCCGTGACCTTGTCAAAGAGTCCGTCTTTTTTGATGCGGTCGCTGCCGTAGATCAGTAGGGTTCTTTTAGCCTCAAATTCGCGCATATAAAGCCCGATATCTCGCTCTTTACCTTTGCCGAATCGTATTTTTACGGGGTTGTGAAAAGTGAAGTCAAACATCTCGTTCTCCTTAAAATTTTAGCTTCATTATAGCGACAAAAGCTAAAATTTAAGTAGAACGAGATTTGCGGATCAGCGCTTATTCGCGCAAATTTCCAAAGTATTTGTCGTCGTTTTTCTCGACGTGCTTGATGTTAAAATGGACGAATTTATATCCGCCAAAAAGCGCCAAAACCCAAAGAAAAAGAAAAACTATCGCTTCTATCATTTTTATCCTTAATATGCGTGATGATCGTGCTTGATCTCGTCGGCCGTGATTTTTTTGCTATCCATAGCGCGCCAAACGACGAAAATATAACCTAAAACAAACGGCACTAGCAGGCTCACGTAGGCCATGACGTTTAGCGTGTAGTGGCTAGAGCTTGCGTTTTTGATCGTGAGCGAGCTTTGTAAATTTGAAAACGACGGATAAAACGCCGTGTCCGCAAGTCCGGCTATCAAAAATAGCCCCGTAACCGTTAGCACTACGCCCGCGCCGTAAGGCACTACGCCGTAGATGCTAGTCGTAAACGCGCCTTTAAATATACCAAAAAGCACGAGTCCGACGCCTATAACTATCATCGCGGCTACAAGCGGCATTTGGAGTAAATTTAGAGCGTATTTAAAGCCAACTAAGCTCACTACGCCGCTCTCGTCGTAGGCAAAACCGGCTTTGGTAAATATCCAAGCGATGAAGATTAAAAAGAACGGCAAAAAGAAAATCGTATTTTTTAGCGCCGCTTTTCTGGCATTGGCTCTTATCTCCGCATCGTCGATGTTGTTGATGAGGTAGAGCGCTCCGCCCACGCGAGAGAGAAAAAATACCGCGATGCCTAGCGGATAGAGCATGATATTGCCCAGCGCTTCAAGACCGCGAAACGGCGTTTGCCACTGTACGAAGTTGTGCTCGTTTAGTAAAAAATCGCTTCCCGAAAAAAACGTGCTAACCGCCATACCGATGAGTATAACGCCCAAAGAGCCGTTAATAAAAAGGAAAATTTCATAGGTTTTTTGACCTAGGAAGTTGTCCGGTTTTTTGCGGTACTCGTAGCTCACGGCTTGGAGGATAAAGCAAAACAAAATCGCCAGCCACACCCAGTACGCGCCGCCGAAACTCGTCGCGTAAAATAGCGGAAATGCCGCAAAGCACGCGCCGCCGAACATTACGAGCGTGGTAAAAGTAAGCTCCCATTTGCGCCCGATAGAATTTATTACCATGTCCTTTTGAAGCTCGTTTTTGCAAAGCCCGAAAAGCAGCGTCTGCCCGCCCTGAACGAACATCATAAACACTAGCAAACCGCCTAGCAAGCTAACTACGCACCACCAGTAAATTTGTAAAAATTCTAAACTAAGCATGGTTTTCAAATCCTATTTTTATCTGTTTTAGCATGATTTTTATCTCGGCTATCAAAAGTGCCGTAAATAAAACGGCAAATAGCCAGAACGAAATTTTGACATTGGTGTCGGCTAAATTCGTAGCTCCTACGCCCACGGTCATGAGGTCTTGCACGACCCACGGCTGGCGCCCTACTTCGGCTACTATCCAGCCCGCCTCGATCGCTACCAGTCCTAGCGGGATACTAAATACGCACGCCCACAGCAGCTTTTTGAAATTTTCGATATCGTTTGCCATCGTAAGATACGTAACGACCAAAAATAACGCTAAAAAGTAAGTGCCCAGAGCCACCATCAAGTGAAAACTATAAAACGTAGTGCCGACCGGCGGTACGGCGCTTTCCGGGGATTTTAGGTAGCCGTAGCCTAGAAATTTCATATTTTGAGCCAGAGTTTGCTCTGCTTGCTCCATCGCGGCTTTATCGCCCGATTTTTTAGCGGCGTTGTAGCTAGCTAGCGCGCTAACGGCTAGCGAGCCTTTGGCCATCTTGCTTGCGACGCTTTCTATATTTTGCGCTTCGTTGCCGTAGACTAGATCCTCGATGCCCGGGGTAAAACTGTCGAATTTTCTAGTAGCCATGATTCCAAGCGCATAAGGCAATTTTAGTTCAAGCAAAAACGCGTCCTTGCCGTCGCCGGGTTTTTTAGACGGATCTAGCACGCCCATCGCGACTAGGCCAGCGTTTTGTTCGCCTTTATAAAGGCCTTCCATCGCGGCTAGTTTCATCGGCTGGGTGCGCGCGACCTGATATGCGCTCTCGTCGCCGCTAAACATCAAAAATAGCGACGTCGCAAGCCCGAAGCTCGCCGCTACGACGATTGATTTTTTAGCCATGATTAGGTGGCGTCCTTTTAGGATAAACCACGCCGAAATGCCTATAACAAAAAGCGCGCTAGCGACGTAGCCGCTAGTTACGGTGTGTAAAAATTTGATGATGCCGACGGGGCTAAGAGCGACCTCGAAGAAATTTTCCATTTCCATTCTAGCCGTCGCGGGGTTAAATTTCATACCCACCGGATACTGCATCCAACCGTTTGCGATAAGGATCCAAAGCGCGCTTAAATTTGAACCGATAGCCACGAGCCAGGTCGAGATGAGGTGAAATTTCTTGCTAACCTTATCCCAGCCAAAAAACATAACGGCAAAAAACGTCGCTTCCATAAAAAACGCGAGCAAGCCCTCGATAGCTAGCGGCGCGCCGAAGATGTCGCCGACAAACCAGCTGTAATTAGCCCAGTTGGTGCCGAACTCAAATTCCATTATGATGCCCGTAGCTACGCCGATGGCAAAATTTATACCGAAGAGTTTTAGCCAAAATTTGGTGATTTTTAGCCACTGCTCGCTACCGGTTTTGACGTAAATGCTCTCCATAATGGCGATAATAAAACTAAGTCCCAGCGTGAGCGGAACAAACAAAAAGTGGTAAATCGCGGTGAGCGCAAACTGCGCGCGCGACCAATCGACCGAAGCGATTTCAGACATTTTATTCCTTTGTCAAATTTGAGATTACGAAGTCGGCTTTGGCCTCGTCGCTCTCAAATTTCGAATTTAAACTTTCATCAAAGATAAATACTTTTAAAATCCCGAACATTATGAGCAGCTTGATGGCTATGACGAGCCACAGGCTCTTTCCTAGTTTCATATTTCTAAAGCCGTCGATATACAAAGACGATATGTTTTTGAGATATTTTTTAATCATAGCTTAATATACTACAGAAATTTAACTTAAAACATTATTTTAAAGTTTCCGTTTTATAAAATTTTTTTCTTTAGCTATCAAGCGTTTATAAATTTTAAATAAGGTATAATCGCGCAAAAAATTTAAAGGCGCGATATGCAAAAAAATCCAAACGAAACAAAGTATATTTTTATAACGGGCGGCGTGCTAAGCTCGCTTGGCAAGGGCATCGCGGCGGCTTCTATCGCCACGCTTCTTAAAAATACGGGCCTAAAAGTAAGCATGCTAAAAGCAGACCCCTACATCAACGTGGATCCGGGCACCATGAGTCCGCTCGAGCACGGCGAGGTTTTCGTCACCGACGACGGCGCGGAGACGGATCTGGATCTCGGACACTACGAGAGATTTTTAGACGAGAGCCTAAGCCAGGATAACAACTTCACCACCGGCCGCGTTTATAGCTCCGTTATCGAAAAAGAGCGCAGAGGCGACTATCTGGGTAAAACGATCCAAGTCATCCCGCACATCGTGGGCGAGATCGTCGATCGCATCAAAAAGGCGGGCGAGGGTCGCGACGTATTGATAGTAGAGATCGGCGGTACGGTAGGCGACATCGAGGGTTTGCCGTTTTTAGAGGCTATACGCGCCCTTCGCATCGAGGTCGGCCGCAAACGCGCGATGAATATCCACCTAACCCTCGTTCCCTTTATCAAGGTTGCAGGCGAACTAAAAACCAAGCCTACTCAGCACAGCGTCGGCGAGCTGCGCCGTATCGGCATTAGCCCCGATATGATCATCTGCCGCGCCGAGCAGCCGCTAAACCGCGAGCTAAAAGATAAAATAGCCGCCAGCTGCGGCGTAGAGCGCAACTGCGTCATCGAGAGTATCGACTCGGCCAGCATCTATCAGGTGCCGCTCGCGTTTTATAATCAAGATATTTTGACTCCGATCGCCGAAATTTTAAATTTGGGCGAGCTAAAGCTTGATATACGCAACTGGGACAGCCTAGTTAAGCGCATTATCGCGCCGACGAAAGAAACCAAGATAGCATTTGTGGGCAAATACGTCGATCTAAAAGAGAGCTACAAGAGCCTAACCGAAAGCATTATCCACGCGGGCGCGAGCCTTGACGCGAGGGTAAATTTAAAGTGGATAGATAGCGAAAAAATCGAACCTTCAAACGTCGATGAACTACTAAAAGACGTGGGCGGCGTGCTTGTCGCCGGCGGCTTTGGCGAGCGCGGCGTGAGCGGCAAGATCGAAGCGATAAAATACGCCCGCGAAAACGGCGTGCCGTATCTTGGTATCTGCCTAGGTATGCAGCTGGCGCTCATCGAGTTTGCCCGCAACGTGTTAAAGCTCGAGGACGCAAATTCGGTCGAATTTAAGCCCGAATGCGTAAATCCGATCATCTACCTCATCGATAGCTTTATCGACGCGCACGGACGGGCGCAGATTCGCACGCACCAAAGCCCGATCGGCGGCACGATGAGGCTTGGCGCTTACGCCTGCGACGTGAAGCCCGGCTCGCTGCTAAGCCAAATTTACGGCGGCGCTAAAAGCGTCAAAGAGCGCCACCGCCACCGCTACGAGGCAAATCCGAAATATAGAGCCGAATTTGAAGCAAACGGCCTGATAGTTAGCGGCGAGAGCGACGGGCTGATCGAGGCCGTCGAGCTTAGCTCGCCCGCACCTGGCGCCAAAAACTCGCATCCGTGGTTTCTGGGCGTGCAGTTTCATCCGGAGTTCACCAGCCGCCTAACGAGTCCAAATCCCGTAGTTTTGGGCTTTATCAAAGCCAGCCTAGAAAAATCGAAATAATCAAATTTAGAGCCGATCGGCTCTAAATTTTCTTTTCCGCGACAAATTTATCCAGTATTATTTTTACGAATTTTTCGGTAGAGTTTTTGCCGTAGCTAAAATAAAGACTAGGCTCGATAAGCTCGACTTCGTTGATTAAAATTTTATCTTTTGCGCCGATCAAATCTATCCTTGCGTAGACGGGATTAAAGGCAAGCCTAGCTAAAACGTCTCGCGCGATGTTTAAAAAGGCTGCAGTCGGCTCTACGGAGCTAATTTTAACGCCGAAATTCGAGTTTGCCCTATAATCGTCGCTAGCGGGCGAGCGGCGTACGGCGTGAGAAAAAACGCCGCCTAAAAATATCAAGCAAATTTCGCCGCTAACGGCAATCTCTTCGATAAAAGGCTGAAGCAAAGCCCCGTTTTTGTATTCGCTTAAATTTGATATTTCGTCGATTTTAGCTACGCCGTTGCCGCTTTGTCCGACGAGCGGCTTTATCACGCCGCCCGGGCAAATTCGCCTTAGCTCTTCTATATTTTCATCGCCACTTAAAAGCGTGCTAGGGATCGCGGGAAGTCCTAAGGCTTCAAGCTCTAAGAGGTACTTTTTCGATAAATTCCAGCGCACGATCTCGGCGCCATTTATTATCTTCGCTCCGCTTTTTTCAAGCTCGCCCAAAAACGATAAAAATTTAGTTGCGTCTAGGCTGTAATCCCAAGCCGCAAGCGGTAAAATCAAAGAATCCTCGTCTAGCGAACCGACGTCTAAAATTTGCCACGGCACTATCTCGCACGACGCACCGTTTTCGCTAAACGCGCGGCTTAAATTTCGCAAGTCCTCGTTGCCCTCTGCATAAGCAAGGCAACTTAAGATAAAAATCTTCACGCGCTACTCTACCCCAAACACCGACTTTGCGACTACGGCCGGTACGCCGGCATCGTCGTAAAAAATATCCACGTTTACCCTATAAAGCTCTTGTATTAGCTCTTTTGTTATGGTTTTTTTAGCTTCGCCCTTGGCTTTTATCTTGCCTCCGCTTAGTAGCAACACCTCGTCGCTAAACTGCGACGCCAGCGATAAATCGTGCAGTATCATCACGGTAGTTATACCGTGCTCGCGCGTAAATTTCCTAACGCAGTCCAAAAGCACGCATTGATGGTGCATATCAAGAGCCGAAACGGGCTCGTCCAAAAGTAAAATTTTAGGCTTTTTGATAAGCACGGAGGCAAACATCACCATCTGGCGCTGGCCGCCCGAGAGCTGCATCACGTCGCGGTCAGCTAGGTGCAAAATCCCTAGTTTTTTCATTATCTCTACGGCCGAGTTTATTTGTTTGTCTTTTAGATAAAGCCCGAGACTATCCATAAGCCCTAGCAAAACGACCTCAAGAGCCGTTAAACTCGCGTCTACGTAGCTATCTTGGGGCATGTAGCCGATTTTCTTTTTCCACGAGAAATGGTTTTTGAAATTTAACCTCTCATCGCCGAATTTAATCTCGCCCTCATAGCCCATCTCGCCGAAAATCGCGCTTATGAGCGTAGTTTTGCCCGCGCCGTTAGGCCCTAGTACGGAGTAAACCTTGCCTTCTTCAAAGCTAGCGTTTACGGCATCTGCCGTGCAAAGCGAGCCGCGGTGTATCGTTAAATTCTTAAGCTCTAGCATACGTTTTTCCTTGAAAGGATGATCCAGAAGAAAAACGGCACGCCCACAAACGCCGTGATGATGCCGACCGGAAAGAGTCCGCCCGGGTTTATAACCTTAGAAAGTACCGAAGCTATCGACAAAAACGCCGCACCGACGAAGATAGTAGTAGGTAGGAAAAATCTCTGATCCTCGCCGACCAAATTTCTAGCGATATGCGGAGCGACCAGGCCGATAAAGCCTATAACGCCGACGAAGCTAATGACTGTAGCCGTCATAACCGAAACTATAAGCAAAATTTTAATCCTAAGGGCGGATAAATTTACGCCCATGCTTTTGGCTCGCTCTTCGCCCAGTTTCAAAGCCGTTAGCGCCCAAGTATTTAGCATCAGTAGCGAGATGCATACGACCGTTACGACCGTAGCGACGGCCAGCGTACTCCATTTAGCCTTTTGGAGGCTACCGAACAGCCAAAACAAAATCGCCTGCGAAATCTCGGGCGCGGACAAAAACTGCACCAAAGAGAGCATAGACTGAAACAAAAACAAAAGCGCGATACCGACTAAAACCAAGGTAGCCGACCCAAATCGCCTCATCATCGAAAACAAAAACAGTATAGACGCCGCTAGCATCGTCATAACAAACGCGCCGATAGGCACGGCGTAAATTTGAGGCAGTCCAAACGAACCAAACGCCATCACCAGCGATGCGCCAAACCCTGCCGCCGCGGCAAGCCCCAGCGTATAGGGGCTTGCCATTGGGTTGTTTAAAAGCGTCTGTATCTCTGCGCCGCCCGCCCCCAAAGCCGCGCCTACGACTAAAGCCATAAGCGCTACGGGAAGCCTGATATCGTAAACGATGTGGTATAAAAATTTATCCTGCTCGCCGCCTAAAATCGGCTGTAAAAGCGTATCTACGACTTCTTTTGGCGAGAGCATAGCAGGCCCGGTACCGATATCAAACACCATCGAGATAAGACCTACGGCTATAAAGCTCAAGATGATGATTAGGCGTTTAAATTCGCGCTTTCTATGAGCCTTTACGACCTCTTCGGAGCTTATTTTATTCATTTTTCGTCCGCTTGGATAGCTATGGTTCCGACGGGAACGACGGGCAGATATTTTTTATGAAAATCGACATAGGTCTTTATCGGATCTACGTCTTTAAATAGCTGCGGATACAAAGCTTTTGCGATATATTGCACCATCGCCATATCCGCAAGCGTTCTTGATGCGCCCATATATAGGCCGTATAGGCGGTTATTTTTGATAGCCGGAAGCTCCGACCAACCGACGCGTTTTTTAAATCCGTCCAGTCTTTTTAGCGCTTCGGCTTTATCTATGTTTATGCCCATCACCATCGCAGTCGGTTCTTTTTTTAGTTCGGTTTCGCGGCCTGTTATCATTATAACGTCGGGCTTTGCGGCTATGACTTGCTCGGCGTTGATAGGCGACCACTGCTCGACTAGATCGGCTGCGATATTATCTCCGCCGGCTAAATCTATAAGCGAACCCCACATATCTTTACCGTAGGTTATGCCTATATCTTCAGGACCGCCGCGGCCGAATTCTATGTAAATTTTAGGTTTAGGCAAATTTGCTTTTGCGATGCGGTCGCCTACTTCTTTTACGGTATCTTCGTATAGTTTAGCGATCTCGTCCGCCCTTTTTTCCTCGCCTAAAATTTCGCCTAAAATTTTAGTGCTTTTTACGTGAAGCTCAACCTTCTCGCGGTTATAATCAAGCACGACGACCGGGATATTTAGATCGGCTAAAGGCTTTAAATCAGGCTCTAGCACGTTATACTGCCAAGATGCGAGTATTAGCAAATCGGGTTTTAGAGAGATAACTTTTTCTACCGAGAACGTGCCGACCTCTACCTCGCCGAAGTCCGCAAGCTTATTTAGCTGCGGTAGCACCTTGCTATATAGATCCCAGCTAGCAGGCGTCCAGTCCGTCCAAACCTCTTTTGAAAAGCCCACGACTTTATCTAAAGCCTTGGTGCCGCCGACGGCTAAAAAGTCGGTGTAGTAAAAGCCCAAAGCTATGCGTTTAACGGGCAAATTTACCTTTACTTCGCGACCCAAGACGTCTTTTATAACCTTAGTTTCGGCCGCCGCTTGGGTTGTCGAAAATACCGCAAAAAGCACTAATAGCGCTTTTAAAAAAGTTCTTTTCATATCGTTCCTTTTTTGTTGAAATGAGAGCGCAATAATACATAAATACATCTTAACCTAGGTTGAAATATAATAACCAATATCATTTCAAATATAATTTCGACTCGCTGGAAATTATAAGAAATTAAATTTCAAAAAGCTATAATTTGCGCATTAGAAAATAAAAAAGAAGGAAAAAGATGAAATTTGAACCAAAATTTAGCCTTTTTTGCGGCACGGTAGGGGTAAATTTGACCCTCGAGGCGAGCGAAAATTTAGGCAAAAACGGTAGCAAGGCGGCGAAATTTGACGGCGAGGCTTACGCAAAAGCCCGTCAAAACGATGTTAAATAAGGAAAAGATAAAGGAATTACTGAACCAAAGATTTGAAAAGGACATTCACAAAAAACTTTCAGAAATTCCTACGCCTGATGCGTTAAAGGATATATTTAAGGGTGCCGAGCGTATAAAGCGCGCAATCGAGCAAAACGAAAAGATCGTTATCGTAGGCGACTACGACGTAGACGGCGTGATCGCCAGCGTCATAATGGCCGAGTTTTTCGACGACATGGGCGTTAGCGAGTATTTCGTACGTATCCCAAATCGCTTTAGCGACGGCTACGGACTAAATCCGCAAATCGTCGAGGAAATCGCGGACGCCGGCCTCATCGTGACCGTAGATAACGGCATCTCGGCAAACGACGCGGCTCAAATTTGCAAGCAAAAAGGCATCGATCTCATCATCACCGATCACCACATGCCCCCAGACATCCTGCCCGAGGCCTACGCGATCATAAATCCGAAGCAAAAGGATTGTCACTTTCCAAACGTCGAAATTTGCGGCGCTCAGGTTGCATGGTATCTAGTGGGCGCGCTAAAAGACGTGTGCCGCATCAACTACGATATGGGTAAATTTCTCGATCTCCTCGCTATCGCGATAATAGCCGATATGATGGAGCTTCGCGACCTAAACCGCATCCTGGTTAAGCTTGGCGTAAACCGCCTAAACAGCTCGCGCAGGCCCGCATTTACCGCGATAAAGCAGCTTTATGGCAAGGATAAATTTGAGTGCGACGACATCAGCTTTCTCATCGCGCCGCTCATAAACTCATCGGGCCGTATGGACGATGCGAGCGTATCTTTTGAGTTTTTACGCGCCAAAAGCTTAGACCGCGCCTGCGAGTGCCTCGACACCATCGTGAGCTTTAACAACTCGCGCAAGGAGGAGGAGCGCACGCTTTTTGAGTGCTCGCTAAAGGACGTACGCGAGGATGAGCACATCATCGTGACCTGGGGCAGGGGCTGGCACGAGGGCGTCATCGGTATCGTCGCCTCGCGTCTGGCAAAGCAGTTTAAAAAGCCTGCCATCGTCTTTAGTATCGACGAAAATCGCGCCAAAGGCAGCGCTAGAAGCGTGGGCAAGCTAGACATCCTCTCGCTCATCGCTAGCCACGAAAATTTACTCGCGGGCTACGGCGGACACAAAGGGGCTGCGGGCATCGTGATAGACCCGGCAAATTTAGAAGCGTTTAAAAACGCGATAAATAGCTCGTGCATGCTGATGGATTTGCACGAATTTAGCGCGTTTGACGAGCCGTTAGGCGAGATAGAAGCCGGCGAAGTGGACTTTGAGCTGCTTGAAATTTTGGAGCATTTCGAGCCCTACGGACAGAAAAATCCGCGTCCGCTCTTTGAGATCAAATCCGCCGTCGTCAAAAACAAAAAACTAATCGGCAGGGAGCAAAATCATCTAAAACTAATCCTGCAAAAAGACGGCAAGTGCCTAGAGGCACTGTTTTTTAACTTCACTCGCGAGCCGCATACGGGCGAGAGCATAGACCTCGTTTTTTCGGTATCGAAAAACTCGTTTCGAGGACTCGTCACGCCGCAGCTACTCGTAAAAGAGATATCGTAAATTCGGCTAGTTTTGCTTGGATTAAATTTAGAGATTTTTCGGCAGGAATTTTATGGCTAAATCTAAACAAATAAAAAATAAATCTAGTAAAAAGAAAACTATTTTTAGTCAGCTAATAACCTATGATATTTTATTTTATACGTTTATCGCTATCGTTGCCGTTATCCTCTACATCATTAGCACGTTTACTCATAGTAAGAAAAAGATAGTCTGCGAAGAACAGCCGCCCGAAGTCATGCTAGCAGCACTCAGAGAAGGTACGCCAGACGCGATAAGGGAGGCAATGAAAAAGGTAAACTGTAGAGAAGTAGAAGTATACAGGCATTCTCGCCATAAAAGATTTTTCTCAAGAAGAGCGCACTAGATAAATTTAATACTGGCATTTAAAATTTGTGCTTAAATTCGGCAAAATCATGCGATGATTTTTTAAATCGCACCGCAAAACGGTAATTTATCGCAAATAAAATAGAAATTTAAAAACCTACGAGATAAATTTAAGATTTTGTAAAAATTCATTTTTGATATTTGCCGTCTTGTTTAAGGCATGACTCTAATTTTATATCGAATTTAAAAGCAAAATGCCGCAATTTAAACACGCAATCGTCATCACGGGCAGCATCGTACCGGCAAAAGCGCGGTTTGCAAGCTACTTGCTGGGCTCGGATTTGAGATCATTGACGCGGACTCTATCGCCCACGAACAGCTAAATTTGTGCGCGAGCGAGGTTGCGGCGGAGTTTGGAGACAAGGTTTTAAATGGCGGCAAAATAGATAGAAAAAAGCTCGGCGCACTAGTTTTTAACGACGCGGATAAGCTAAAAATTTTAGAGCGAATTTTGCATCCAAAGATTAGGCTTGAAATTTTATCTCGTGCGGCAAAGCTAGAAAGCGCGGGCGGGACGTATTTTGTGGGTATTCCGCTATTTTTTGAAAGGCGGGACGCTGGCAAAAGAGCTTTTAGCTCAGCTAAAGTGTGATTTTCCGCACCTTGGCGTACTAGCTATCACACACCAAGAGGAGCTTAAATTTATCTTTGACAAG
>NZ_CAUQHQ010000005.1:0-40082 GCF_963517995.1 uncultured Campylobacter sp. | reverse complement strand
CCATTATCAACACCGCAAAGAAAATTTACGGAGAAAACTACGAATACGACGCGGTTATAGATAATGCGACCAAGACCCTTCATCTATATCAAAAAATCACCGTCGTAGAGGATGGCGACGAGCGCTTAGCAGAGGATAACGAGCATTATCTCGGCGTAAGCGAAGCTAAAAAAGTAGACTCTGAGGTAGAGATCGGCGACGAGCTAACATACGAGCTATCTACCGACAACCTCGGCCGCACCGCCGCGCAGACGCTTCACAAGGAGCTTGAGTATCACATCCAGCGCTTGATGGAGGAAAAAATCTTCCAAAAGTATCAAGACATGGTCGGGCACATGGTTTTTGGCTCCGTCACGCGCGTGGACAGCGAGGAAAATACCTTTATCGAGATAGACGAGCTGCGAGCCGTGATGCCGCGCAAAAACCGCATAAAAGGCGAGAAATTTAAGCCCGGCGACGTCGTAAAAGCCGTCATAAAAAGCGTCTATATCGACAAATCTATGGGTATCAAGGTCGAACTAAGCCGCACGTCGCCAAAGTTCCTCGAAGCTCTGCTAAAAGCCGAAGTACCGGAGATCAAAGACGGACTAGTGCTGATCGCCGCAAGCGCTAGAATCCCGGGCGAACGAGCTAAAGTAGCGCTCGTAGCCACCTCGCCTAACGTCGATCCCGTGGGCGCGACCGTGGGCACCAAAGGCGTGCGCATAAACGCCGTCACAAAGGAGCTAAACGGCGAAAATATCGACGCGATCGAGTATTCGGCCGAGCCTGCGATCCTCATTACCCGTGCGATGGCGCCCGCAATCATCAGCTCCGTAAAAATCGGCGATGACGGTAAAGCCGTCGTGAGCCTAGTAACCGAGCAAAAGAGCAAGGCTATCGGCAAGAGCGGTATAAATATCAGGCTAGCTAGCATGCTAACAGGCCACGAGATCGAGCTAAACGAGCTTGGCGCTAGAGGCGAGGCTAAAGACGAGAATGCGAAGGACCTAAAAGCGCTGTTTGGCGATCTGTAGCTGATTTGAGCCCTTTGGTCGCATGCGTTTGGGGCGGTAAATTTAAGGCGCGACACCGGGATCAAATTTGAGTAAATTAAATTTATCTCAAATTTGATCCACTTCGTTTGCTAAAATTTGCCGCTTTTTCTACATTTAATGCGTTAAATTTATCCGTATCCATAACCTTATAAAACGAAAGAAACCTGCGAGTGGTGAAATTTTAAGGCGGCGAGCAACCTCCTGATTTAGAGTTATTTATTTTTAGTAGAGCGGTACATCGGGTGCTGGTAGTCGTTCCTCTCGCAACCCGCAGCTAATAATCCAAATGCCAAAACAACCGCGCATAATATAACTTTTCTCATTTTTTCCCTTTTTTGAATTTCATTTTCGCCCGATTATAGCAAAAATCGCGAAATTGCCAAAATATCCGCGGCTAAATTTGGCGGCGTTTGGGCTGGGCTATTTTGCGTTAAATTTATCGCGGTTTATAGTGAGCAAGCAGCACGCGCGTCAAATTTGCCCGCCGGGTACTTGCATGCGACGGATTAGCGCTTGCAGGCAAATTTCCTCGCCGGAATTTATCCCGCCTCGCGACGCGCCGAGCCGTAATATATTAAATTTTTATCCAAAAAAAAGTAGAATATCTTAATTTTAAATTTAAGGAAAAATCCGTGTTGCAAGCATTAGCGCTTAGATATAGACCGCGAAATTTTAGCGAGCTCGTAGGCCAGGAGGCCGTCAGCACCAGCCTCACGCACGCTCTGGACGAGAACCGCCTCACTCACGCCTACCTTTTTTCGGGGCTTCGCGGCAGCGGCAAGACATCAAGCGCTAGGATATTTTCAAAGGCGCTGGTTTGCGACCGCGGCCCGACTAGCCGGCCCTGCGAGCAGTGCGCCAACTGCATCGCCGCAAACGAAGGCCGCCACATCGATATCATCGAGATGGATGCTGCCAGCCACCGCGGTATCGACGATATAAAGGGGCTCATCGAGCAGACCAAGTACGCTCCGGCGATCGCGCGCTTTAAGATTTTTATCATCGACGAGGTGCATATGCTTTCCACGCCCGCGTTTAACGCGCTGCTAAAGACGCTCGAGGAGCCGCCGCCCTACGTCAAATTTATCCTGGCCACGACCGATCCGCTCAAGCTGCCCGCCACCGTACTATCGCGTACGCAGCATTTTAGATTTCGCCAGATCTCGCGCCCGGACGTCGTCGCGCATCTTGACTTTATCCTAAACCGCGAAAACGTCCCGCACGAAAAAGAGGCTCTCGAGATACTCGCTCGTAGCGGCGCGGGCTCGCTGCGCGACACTCTCACTCTGCTAGATCAGGCCATCATCTATGCCAAGGGCGAGCTAACGCAAAGCGCCGTCGCGCAGATGCTGGGACTCCTTGATCCGCAGCGTATAGAGGAGATTTTATCGCTTGTTATGAGCGGCGATAAACCTGCCGTGAGCGCGGCTGTAGCGCAGCTGGAGAGCTACGATGCCGAGATGGTGATAGACGAGATAACGGCAAATCTCAAGGCGAATTTCCTCGCGCAGAGTCCGAAATACTCGCTGCTTTTGTACGAGAGATTTTTTAGGATCCTCTCGCAGGCGCGCTCGATGCTAAGCGTTAGTAGCGACGCCGGATTCGTGCTTGGCGTGATGCTTTTTATGATGATCGAGGCGATAAATCTAAAATCGATCGACGAGATGATAGCCGTTGACGCGAGGGAAAAATTTGCGGATTCGCAGGCGCGAGCGGCTTCAAATTTTGCGGGCGGACGAAGCGAAACGGCTAAATTTACGGCTCCTGCGCGGACGGGTCAAATTTCAGCCTCTATGGACGGATTAAATTTGACGGGTGCAAACGTGCCTAAACTCGCCTCGCAAAACGGCGCGACTCAGGGGCAAAATTTAAGCGCAAGGACACTGGTCGGCTCGGCAAATTTGAGCGCTCAGACTCCCCAAGAGCCGGGTGGCCAAACCGGCGCCGCGAAAACTCCAAATCCCGCTTACGAGGCGTTTTTGGCCAAAATTTACGACCGCAGCTTTGATCTTGGCGAGTGCTTTAAAAACTGCATCGAGTTTTTGGAGTTTTCAGACGGCTGCATGAGTCTGGCCTCAAGTGCGGCGGGCGACGATCAGAAGCGGCTTCGCGAGAGCTCGAAGGTGATTTTGCAGATTTTGCGTAGTCTTTTTGGCGAGAGCGCAAAGATAAAGATAACTCCCAAGCAAAGCCCGGATGTAGGGGTGCAAGAGCAAAAGGGTGCGGCGGCAAATTTGACGACGGAAAGTGCGGCAAATTTGGACGTTGAGCGCGGCAGTGCGGACAAATTTGAGGGCAACGAAACTGTTTCAGGCCTAGAGGGCGCTAAATTTGACGCAAACGGTTCGGAGGAAAATTTAAATCAAAACGCCCAAGAGCAAGAATCCTCAAATTTGACGGGAAATTTGTTTGCAGGCGGTAGCGAGGAGGAGGGTGCGGATACAGCCTCGGAGCAAAATTTGGGCGCCGAATTTGAAAGCGGCGAACAGGACGAGCAAACGCAAAATTTGACGCCACAAGCGCAAGCGGATATTTTGCAAGCGGCAAGCGACTCGGCTCCGAGCGCGCAAACAAATAGCGACTCGTTACGCGACGAAACCGAGACCTTAAATTTAAACGAAAATACGGCAAATTTGACGCAAAACTCGCAAATGCAGGCGGGTTTAGATCAGCCGACCGAGCCTAAATTCGTGCCCGATTTTGAGAGTATGCGCGACGACACGCACGATTTTCATGAGGCGTATTCGCTGAAATTTAAGACCGATGACGGCGCCATAGCGGGGGCGGATCTGGCGTTTTTAGACGACGAGCTAAAGCGGCTGGAGAGTCAAAATACCGCAAAAACGGAGCAAAAACCAAGCGGCGGTGCTAAATTTAACCAAAATAGTGTGCCGCAAACGGCAAACTTCGGCGAGCCGCCGTTTGATCTGGACGATGTGAGCGAGATGTTTAGCGAGGCGGCGGACTATGAGGGTACCGCCGCACCATTCGAACAAGACGCGAACGAGCCTGTAAACGCGGCTGTAAGGCAAAATTTAGATACGGCAAATTTAATCGGCGACGAGTTTCAAAGCGAAGCGAATTTTGACGACTCGTCCTCAAACGAGGTAAATTTGAACGCTCAAAATCCTACGCCAAATTTGGCTACAAAAACCCAAGCCGATCCCAAAGCTGCAAAAACTCAAGCGGTTTTAAAAGAAGCCAAACGACTGTTTGGAGAGCCTGAAGTCTTAGAAATTTGAGGCGTTTGATTTAGCTCGTTAAATTTGCATACCGTTTTGCTATTTTTGGCATGGCGCAATAGTAAGCGAAATTCGCCAAGCCTTTTTTGAAGCAAACGACGACGTCATAAAATGCTACAAATACCAAGCCACGCTAGATACTCGCACGTCAGAACTGTGCCGTGCCTACGACGGGCTAATCTGGGATAAAGACTACGAGCCTATCGGGCATAAATTCCCGTTTCGCAAACCGCGCGTAAATACGCATTTTAATTGCCGTAGCGTCATAATACCCGTAACTAAAAGCTGGGAAGAGCTAGGCGTCGAGGGAATGGATGGCGCAAACGATCGCACGAGATCGTCGATGAACGGCTACGTGCCGCAGGATATGACGTTTAACGACTGGCTAAAAACTCAAAGCCCCGAAACGATAGAAAAGACGCTAGGTAAAGGCAGAGCCGAGCTATTTATGCAGGGTAAAATCACTATGCGGGATTTGATAACGCAGCAGGGGCGGAGCGTAAATCTAAGCGATTTAAGCAGCTTGGGCGCTAGAACTAGAGCGAGTAATAAATTAAAATCTATGTTTGCGGACGTGGATTTTACGAAAGCAGGATACAGACCGCCGCTAAAAGAGCCGCTAACACTATCCACGCTAAGCCCGAGAGCGATAAACGAACTAAAAGCGCGCGGCATAGAAACGAGCGGAAAACTAAAAGCGGCAACGCAAAGAGAACTGCTGCACGGTATGAGGCTAAAAAAGATAAAAGACGGCAATGCGTTAAGCGCCCGTCAGTTTTTCGATATGCCGTTAAATTTGACCGAGGATAATTTATACTACGGCAAAGACGAAATGGGTAACGATACGATAAATTTCTTTTGGAAAAGCGATAATGAGTTGTGCTATGCGTATTTTACGGATAAAGGGATATTGCAAACCTACGGAAAAACTAAAGTGCAGACGATAAAAAGATACAAAGCGATAAAAGGGAGTTGAACCCAATCATAACGAGGCTTGCGCCTCCCCCTCTGACCCACTGAGGCATTATCGCTCTGATACTCTTATTATACCATATTTTTACCAAACCAACCCGCTTTAAAATTTAAGTTACTATTCTATCAAAGGCCGTGCCTTAAATTTACTCTCGTGGAGGATAGAATGGATATTGAGGAGCTAAAAAAGCAAGTTAGTGATTTGCAAGCCGAAAAAGAAGCAATGAACGCTAAAAACAAAGAGCTTTTAAGCGAGGTAAAAAAGCTAAAAGCTAAAAATAGCGACGCGGTGGATGCCGAGAAATACGCCGAGCTTGAAGCTAAATTTGACGAGCTAAAAGAGCAAAACGATAAGCTCGCTAAAAAATACGATACCGATACGAAAAAGCTAAACGCCGATCTAGCTAACGCTAACGGCTCGCTAAATAAGTATCTAATCGACGCGGGGCTAAGCGATAATCTCGCAAAAGCGGGCGTAAAGGCGGAGTTTTTGGAGGCGGCTAAGGCACTACTGCGCGGCAATGTGGCAAAATTTAAGTAAAGCAAGCGTGCGTTAAGCAAAATGTTTTTGTAAATTTGGCACAAGTCGCAATAATTGACGATATAAAAAGCCTACAAAGTTGTAGCAGCTAAGAAAAATTAGGGTGTTATGCTTATTTATGAGTGCTTGTATTTTTAGGCGCAAATTTAACAGAGTGACAAAAGGTAGAATATGCGAAGAAAGATAAGTCCATAAAATTATAAAATTTAGAGCGTTTTAAAGTAGGTCGGCGAGCCAAACGACTCGCGCGCAAGATCAAGATGAACTGTCGAATTTAGCCCAAAGGGCGCAAATTTACGACTCGTTTAATATCGAAAGCAACTCTTTGTTGTCCTTGGTTTTTAGCATCTTGGCGTATAAAAACTTAAGCGCCTCTACATCATCCATCGTAGCTATCGCCGAGCGGATAGCCCAGATCTTTTGCAGTTCGTCGGGTTTTTGCAGTAGTTCTTCTTTTCTGGTGCCTGATTTTAGTACGTTGATGGCCGGGTAAATTCGGCGGTCGGAGATGTTGCGATCTAGCACGATCTCGCTGTTGCCCGTGCCTTTAAATTCCTCGAAAATAACCTCGTCCATACGCGAGCCTGTGTCGATGAGCGCGGTGGCGATGATGGTGAGGCTGCCGCCGTGCTCGATATTTCTCGCCGCGCCGAAAAAGCGTTTAGGTTTATGTAGGGCGTTTGCGTCCACGCCGCCGGTTAGGACCTTACCGCTTGGCGGAGTTACGGTGTTATACGCGCGCGCTAGGCGAGTGATGCTATCAAGCAGGATGATGACGTCCTTGCCCATTTCTACGAGGCGCTTGGCCTTTTCGATGACGAGTTCGGCGACGCGTACATGGTTCATCGCAGGTAGGTCAAACGTCGAGCTAAATACCTCGCCCTTTACGCAGCGCTGCATGTCGGTGACCTCCTCAGGGCGCTCATCCACGAGCAAGACCATGAGATGCGACTCGGGGTGGTTGCGCGCGATGCCGTGAGCTAGCTCTTTCATGAGCTCGGTTTTACCGCTTCTTGGAGGAGCCACGATGAGGCCGCGCTGACCCTTGCCAAGAGGCGTAAAGAGATCAAGCACGCGGCCGGTTAGCTTCATCGGGTCGTACTCTAGGCGAAGTTTTTCCGTCGGGAAAAGCGGGGTTAGGTTGTCAAACAGCGGGCGCTCTTTGGCCTCGATTAGCGGCATATAGTTTAGTGCTTCGATTTTTAGCAGGGCGTAGTATTTTTCCTGATCTTTTGGTTCGCGCACTTGACCCGTCACGATGTCGCCCACGCGTAGGGCGAATTTGCGAATTTGAGAGTTTGAGACGTAGGCGTCGTTTGAGCTGTCGCTGAGGTTTGCGTCTACCGAGCGCAAAAAGCCGTAGCCGTCTGGCATAATCTCTAAAATGCCCGTAAAAAGTATAAATCCGCCTTGTTTGGTTTGGGCTTTTAGTATCTCAAATATCAAATCCTGCCTGCGAAATTCGCGCGGATTTTCGACGCCAACGCTGTTTGCTATCTGCACTAGCTCATCTAAGCTTAGCATCCTTAGTTCTTCGATTTTGTGGCCGTCGACGGGGATATGAGTGCGCGAGTTTGGATATTTTTTGGTCGTTTTTTGATTTTCCTGCGCCGAATTTGCAGGCTGGGTTGCGTTATTTTCCATCGTGTCCTCTTTAAAATTACGGAATAATTTTGTAGATAAATTTAAGTTTCAAAAGAAGTTTTGAAAGCCCGCATTTTATAAAATTTTGGCTTTGATGTCAAGAAGCGGTATAATACGCCAAAAATGAAAAGGAATCTCAACATGATGGATTTTAAAGACGGCAAGCGCGAAAAAACGATCATAAAAACCGCGCTTATCGGCATAGTTACGAATTTTTTCTTAGCCGGGGCGAAAATTTTTATCGCTATGGTCTCAAACTCGGTCGCGCTGATATCAGACGCCGTAAATAACCTTAGCGATGCAGGCTCAAGTATCATCACGATATTTGGCTCAAAACTAGCTAGCAAGATGCCGGGCGAAGCCCCACCCCTACGGCTACGGCAGGACCGAGTATATCGGCGGTCTTATAGTCTCGGTCATCGTGCTGATGCTGGGATTTCAGTTTCTAAAAACTTCGGTAGAAAATATCTTCGCGCCCAAGCCGACAAATTTTACGATGCCGTTTTTGGCGTTTTTATTCTGTGCGATATTCGTCAAATTTGCGCTCGGCTTTTACTACAAAAAGATCGGCCAACAGACCAAATCTATCTCGCTTAGAGCCGTCGGACAGGAGGCCGTGGGCGACGCGATCATATCTTGCGTGATTCTTGCTTCCGCCGCACTGTCGTACTTCGCCGACGTCCAGATAGACGGCTACGCGGGCGCTTTGGCTTCGCTTTTTATTATCGTAAACGGCGTACTTTTGATAAAAGAAACCTTCGATAAAATCATCGGTCAGCGCGTGGAAAAAGAGATCAGCGACGAAGTTTACGCCGCCGTAAATCGCTGCGAGATCGTGCGCGGTGCATACGACCTGATCCTGCACAACTACGGCGCGCAGCGATACGTCGGCTCGGTAAACGTCGAGATAGACGAGCATTTGCCCCTTAGCGAGGTTTCGCAGAGGTTAAACGAGCTTCAAATCGAGATTTATAAAATTTACAGGATTTATCTGGTTTTCGGCGTTTATAGCGTAAATTTGGGGCAGGACGAGAGCCGCGCCTGCGTGGCGAATCTACTTTTGCGATTTAGCAGCGTGCGCGGATTTCACGCATTTTTCATCGATACTAAGAAAAAGAGCGTGAGGTTTGACGTAGTGGTCGATTTTGCCGAGAAAAACCTAAGCCGTCTGCGCGCCGAGATAGAGCGCGAGATATCGCTAAGCTTTCCGGAATATAAAATTTTCATCGTGATAGATAGGGAGTTTGCGTGAAAATATTTATTGCCGTGGTATAATTTTATTGTTTAATAAATATTTCAAAGGAGGATATGTGAGAAAAATAATAGCCGCTTCGCTGGTGTGCCTGCTGTGTTCTAGCGCAGCGTTTGGGGCGGACGCGCCAGGTTTTACGGCGGGTTTTAGCAGGGACGACGCCAAAAACGTCGTCACGGATAGCGTCTATAAACTTATGTGGCAAGATGGCGAGGAGATATTTAAAGGCGATTATGACGAGGCGGTAAAATACTGCGAAAATTTAAGCTTTGCAGGGTTTAGTGACTGGAGACTGCCAACAATAAATGAGCTAATAAGTATTACAGATAAAAATAAATTTAGTCCCGCAATAAATAAAGCCTTTAAGCATATTATGTATAAAAAAGTGACACAAAGTAGTATCAATTACGATAAATATTGGAGTTTGGCCAAATTAGTAAATGGTTCGTCTTTGGTGTGGACCGTAGGTTTTAGGAGCGGTTTTGTTTATCTTCAGACACCGTCTGATAGTTTATTTATACGATGTGTTAGAAGATATAATTGATTTTAAAATTTTGTAAATGAAAAGGAAAAGCATGAAAAGATATATAACTTTATTTTTAGTGTTTTGCGGATTGCTTAGTGCCGATATTTTAACTCCTACCTGTTACCGAGATAATGATAAAAATGTAGTAATATGTAGTGACAAAAAGCTGGGTAAACTAGTTTGGCAAGATGAGGCTCAAACTTTTACAGGAACATTAGAGCAAGCTATAGAATACTGTAAGCTTGTAAATCTTGCAGGGCACAAAGACTGGAGATTGCCTACTGTATATGAGTTGACGGCTATTGCAGATAAAAGTAAATTTAACCCAGCCATAAATTATTCTTTTGATTACGTATTAGACTCTGGCTACTGGACCTTAACAAAAAGTGCTAGTGATCCATCTAAAGTTTGGGTTGTATATTTTATGGGCGGTCTTGACGGTTTGAGCTTTGTTTCTGATATTAATTCTGTGCGGTGCGTGAGAAACGATTGATTTGGCGGGTTATGCGCCTTAAATTTGTTTTTTATAGTTAAAATTCGAGGCTGAAATTTGCAAACATTAAAAACTTTCTCGTAAATTTGCCGGCGTTTTCAAGATGCGGGTTTTGGCTAAATCTGATTAAATTTATAGTTACGTCTATGCGTGAGCAAAGTCTTTCAAATTTGCCCTCAAATTCGGGTGCAAGGAAAATCCGCGCCAAAGCTCGCAAAATCAAGCGAGGCTTTAGAAATTTTTCGTATAATCTAAAATCTTAAAACGAAAGAAAAAAGTAATTTATGGGCAAATTTAAGTGCGCGCATTGCAGGGGCGAATTTGAGCGCGAGGCGCTGATAGAGCGCGGCGGGGAGCTGTTTTGCTGCGAGGGGTGCGCGGGAGTTTACGAGATACTTAACGCAAGCGGGCTTAATGAGTTTTACGAAAGGCTCGGTAAAACTACGCTAAATCCCGCCATAAGCGCAAAAAACGCGGCGCAAAAGTCGCAGGAAGACCTCGCGGCTATTTATCAAAACTACGTCAAAAACGAGAACGGATTTAACAAAATCTCGCTCATCATCGAGGGTATCCACTGCTCGGCTTGCGTCTGGCTAAATGAGAAGGTTTTATTTGCGCAGAATGGAATTTTAGAGGTAAATATAAACTCGGTTAACAATAAAGCCCTCATCGTCTGGGACGAAAACGAGATAAATTTAGCTCAAATTTTTGCCCTCATCCGCTCTATCGGCTACGAGCCCTATCCATACGACGCGCAGGCTCAGGAGCAAAGACTCGCGGGGCAGAGGCGAGAGTTTTACGCTAGGCTGCTTGTGGGGATATTTTGCACGATGAACATCATGTGGCTGGCCGTCGCGCAGTACGGCGGCTACTTCACGGGCATGCGCGCCGACGTGCGCTCTATCATAAATTTCGCCGAATTTATACTTGCTACGCCGGTGCTTTTTTATACGGGAAGCGGGTTTTTTAGGGGCGCTTGGACGGCGCTAAAAAACAAAACGCAAAACATGGATAGCCTCATAGTTACCGGCACGCTCGCGGCCTATATCTTCTCGATATACGCGATGTTTTCTAGGCAGGGCGAGGTGTATTTCGACTCGGTTGCGATGATAATTACTTTCGTATTTATCGGTAAATATCTGGAAATTTTAAGCAAGAAAAAGGCCGCCGACACGCTTGATAATCTAAACTCGTTAAATTTAAACTCCGTTAGCGTCAAAAACGGCGACGAAATAATCCTAAAAAGCGCACAGGAGGTGTGCGTAGGCGAACTCGTAGTCGTGCGAGCGGGCGAGCGCGTGCTACTTGACGGCATCGCCATCAGCGGCGCGGCGAGCTTTGATCTATCTAGCCTTAGCGGCGAGAGCGCGCCTGTATATCTTAGCGCGAAAGAGGGCGAAAACGAGATAAAAAGCGGCTCGGTTTGCGTAGACGGCACGCTGGTTTATGAGGTCGGCGCCGTCTTTAGCGAGTCGGTGCTAGCCCGTATCATAAATCTGCTCGAAACCGCCGCAGCCAAAAAGCCTAAAATCCAGGCACTCGCAGACGCTATCGCGGCGAGGTTTTCGGCCGCTATCACAGCTATAGCTCTATCGACGTTTGCGTTTTGGTTCTGGCGCACTGGCGAGCTCTCCGCCGCGCTCATCGTCGCGATCTCGGTCGTGGTGATCTCGTGCCCCTGCGCGCTGGGGCTTGCTACGCCCGTTAGCACACTCGTTGCGCTTGGGGCGGGCTTTAGACGTGGGATACTTTTTAAAGAAGCGCGCATCATCGAAAGCCTAGCAAAGTGCGATACGGCCGTGTTTGATAAGACCGGCACGCTCACGTCCGGGCGGCTTAAAGTGAGTAAATTTACGCATGCGGGCAAATTTGACGCTAGCGCGCTTTTTTCGCTGGTTAGCGGCTCGGATCATCCCGTTAGCCGCGCCGTGGGCGAGTATCTGCGCGCAAATTTTAAGGATTTAAAACTTTTAGAGTTAAGCGGCTTTGAAAACATCGCGGCGCGCGGAGCAAGGGCTAAATTTGACGGTATAAATTTAGCCGGCGGGAGCGAGAAATTTATGCGCGAGCTGAGGCTTTATGACGGCGAAGCGGTGCGCGGGACTTGTTATTTTTTTGCCGTGGGCGGGCAGATCGCGGCGGTATTTGAGCTAGAAGAGAGCCTAAAAGAGGGCGCCAAAGAGTGCGTGGACGCGCTAAAAAACGCTGACATGCGCGTGGCGATGCTAACGGGCGATAACGAATACGCCGCAAAGCACGTGGCGGAAGGGCTTGGCATCGAGGAAACGGTCGCAAACGCGCTACCAACGGACAAGGCCGCATACGTGGAGAGACTGGCGCAGCAGGAGCGAAACGTGCTGATGGTAGGCGACGGGATCAATGATGCCGCCGCGCTCGCGCTCTCAAGCGTGGCCGTATGCATGGGTAGCGGAGCGGCCGTGAGTATCGCAAAAAGCGACGTCGTGCTGATGAGGGACGATCCCGCCTCACTCGCGGCTGCGGTAGCGCTCGCGCGCAGGACCTACCGCATCGTGCGGCAAAATTTGGCCTTTTCGCTCGTTTATAACGCCGTGACGATACCGTTAGCTATGGCCGGCTACGTCGCGCCCGCCGTGGCCGCTCTCTCGATGTCGCTAAGCTCGGTCGCGGTCGTGCTAAACGCGATGCGGGCTAGGAGCGAGCGATGAGCGGGGCGGTCGTGGCGATGATGATCGGCGTCTCGACGCTGCTTGGCGCGTGCGGGCTGGCGGCGCTGCTGTGGGGGCTTAAAACCAGGCAGTTTGACGACGAGCGCAAGTTTTTGGACGGGACGAAATTTGACGACGAAGACGCGCTAAACGACGCCTATGAGCTGGAGCTGCGCCGTAAAGAAAAGGGCTATAAGCCGCCTGAGTGAGGTAAGTTTGCGCCCTCGTCCAGCTCATCTTTTGCCGCTAAATTTGATTTTGAGCGTGGGCGGCATTTGGGGTAAATTTGCGTTTTTAAATTTGACGGGGCGTATTTTTACGGCAAATTTAAGCGGTAATTTTCAATCCTGGGTAAGACTCGGCGTGAAATTTGACGAACTACGCGGAAGCGTCGCTGCGCCGCGCGGGTAAATTCGAGCAAAATCGGGCGTTTTTGCATTCGCCGCGGTTACTAAAATTCGTATGCGGCGGGTTAAATTTCCCGTCGCGCTTAAAATTTCAGATTTTACGCAGCGGTCGTTAAATTTAAGTCGATGCGGCTTTACATATCGGTTTTAGATATAGTTGTAATGCCGTAAATCTCGGCGCCACCAACTTTTTTGCGGGTCGCTTCGGCGGACTTTTGATTTTAATATGCTTTTTAGCGAAATTTCGCCGTATATATTTTGAGGTATTGCCTACGATGCGCTCTTATCCGTGCTTGCGATTATCGACGGCTCGTGCGCGGACGGGGCGAATTCGCGCCTAAAGCCTTTGCCCGCAAATGAGCGGGGCGGCGAAAATTTTAGCCTTTTGTAAAAATCCCTTCGTAAATTTACTCACTCTAACGATATTTTTGCGGCCGCTTGACGCACCCGCCGGGTATGCCGCCTGCTTGGAGTTTAGGCGGCCCGGAGCCGTTTAAATTTAATCTCCGCAATCGCCGAGCGGGCGTGTTTTAATCCTGTAAATTTTGCTTTCTTGCTTGTAAAAGCTTCGCTCTGGCAAGCCTCCTTAATCTACTTTTAGCTTTTTAACGATATGATTCCGCAAATTTAAACAAAGGAAAAAACATGAAAACGCTTGTGATTTTATCGCACCCAAATCTCGCCGCATCTCGCGCAAACAAAGCCTTGTCACAGGTAGCAAAGGCTGCTGCGGACGTCGAAGTGCGCCATTTGGAGGGGCTTTACGGCCTAGATATCGCGCGCATAGACGCCCGCGCAGAGCAAGACGCGTTAGCGGCTGCCGAGCGCATCGTATTTTTGTACCCGATGTACTGGCTAAACGTGCCGCCTATGCTAAAAGCCTATATCGATATCGTCTTTTCGCACGAGTTGGTGGGTTCCGGCGCGCTTAAAGGCAAGGTCTTGCAGCTTGCGCTAAGCGTCAGCACTCCGCTTGGCGAATACTCTAAGCAAGGTGCAATTGGTTTTAGCTTGGATGAAATTTTAACGCCGCTTAAGATCACGGCAAACTACTGCGGGATGGACTTTGCCGTGCCGTTTATCAGTAGCGGATTTGAGCCCGGCGAGTTTGGCGACGATGCCGTAGATGCCGCGGCCGCGCGCTTTGGTAAGCTCTTGCGAGGAGAGCTAAGTCCTAACGAGTATCAAATTTAGCCTCGTCTTTTACGACCGCGAGTTAAAATTTCGCGACGGAGAATTTGGCCGCGAAATCCGATTTTGCCGAGCCGACCGCTAAAAAGCTCGAATTTAGCTCGGTTTTGCATTAATACGGGCGTTTTTATGTCGCCGCTTGCGGGCGTGCGATTTTGTAAACCCGCGCTACGGCGCGTATCTTAAATTCCTTTAAAGACGCGCCCTAAATTTAACCTTAAGCCCGAAATTGCGGTATTAAATTTATCCGTCGATTTTCGCGCCTCGATGCAAGTATAAAATCAAATTTAAAGCCTGATTTAAGCGAGTAAATAAAACCTGCGCTGAAACAATCTCTCGCGATTATCGCAAATGCTTGCCGCTACTTGTTTCGTCTGCTTGCGGTAAATTTGCGAGCTTAAACCGCGAGCTTATTTTAGGCTCTCTATATACTCGCTAACAGCCGCCATATCCTCGTCGCTTAGGTTTTTAGCGTGCAGCTGCATGACCTTGCCCATGCCAAAGGCGTTATTTGAGCCGTCTTTGTATCCTTGTAGCGCTTTTATGCGGTCTTCTTTGCTGATGCTAGTTAGCGCAGGTACTTTGTTTGCGTATTTTACCTCCGCTTTTTCGCCGTGACAGGCCGAGCATTTTTTGTAAATAGCTTCGCCGTCGGCCGCAAATAGAGATAAATTTAGCGCCAAAACGGCGGTAGCGATGCGATAGATTTTCATTTTTCGTCCTTTTTGATAGAAATTTAGACGAGATTATAGTCTTAAAAAGTTAAAAGAAAAATTATAAAAATGTTGCAAAAATGAAGCGTCAAAGAGAAAAAATCGGCGGAAAAACTCCGCCGAAGGGATTATTTTAGAGTAGGGATGTACTCTGAAAGAGCGGCGATATCCTCGTCGTTAAGACCTTTTGCTAGAGGTTTCATCATCGCAGAAGACTTAAATTTATCTAGGCTGCCCTCTTTGTAACCTTTTAAAGCTTCAGCGATCTCTTCTTTAGAAAGAGACGAAAGCGCAGGAACTTTGTTTAGATACATTTTTTCGGCTTTGGCTCCGTGACAGGCTTTGCATTTGTTGTAAAGGGTCGCGCCGTCAGCGGCAAATAGGCTACCTGCTAGCAATGCGGCAGCTCCTGAAACAATGATAAGCTTTTTCATTTTCAATCCTTTTTGATAAAATTGCAGGCGTATTATAGTCTTAAAAGCTAAATTTTACATTATTTTTTTATATTAGTTTATATCGCGGCGCCGGCGGCGATTTTCGGTTAAATTTAGATTTTTTTTGTATAATTTTCGCCATGGATAAAACGAAGCTTAAAACGCAACCGCAAAAGGCGCTATTTCTTGATCGCGACGGCGTGATAAACGAGGATGCGGGCTATGTTTATAGACGCGAGGATTTCGTTTTTAAAGAGGGCATTTTTGCCGCTTTGAGGGAGTTTGCACAGGCGGGCTACGCGCTAGTCGTGGTGACGAATCAATCAGGCATCGGGCGGGGCTACTACACGCTGGAGCAGTTTAGCGAGCTTTGCGGGTTTATGCTTAGCGAGTTTGAAAAAAAGGGCGTAAAGATAGAGAAAATTTACTTTTGTCCGCACGCGCCGGAGACTCTTTGTAGCTGCCGCAAGCCAAAGCCAGGCATGCTGCTAAAGGCCGCAAACGAGCTAAATATCGACCTTGCGCGCTCAATCATGATAGGCGATAAGGATAGCGACGTGCAGGCGGGGCAAAGCGCGGGCGTAGGGGTAAATTTAAAGCTCGGAGACCGGCTAAAAAGCGTGGCTGAGGCGCTAGAGTTTTTAAAAAAAGAAGGAAAAATATGAAAGATATAAAAAAGGTCGTAATAACGGGCGCTGCGGGCTTCATCGGCTCAAATTTGGCGCATTATTTCGATGAAAATTTAAAAGACGTAGAAGTGCTCGCCGTGGATAAATTTAGAAGCGATGAGAAATTTGGCAACGGTAACTTAAAAAGCTTCGGGCATTTTAAAAATTTGCTCGGATTTTCGGGCGAAATTTACGAGGGCGACATAAACTGCGCAAAAACGCTAGCCATGATCGAGAAATTCGCTCCCGAAGCAATCTTTCACGAGGCGGCGATCTCGGATACCACGGTAACCGAGCAAGGCGAGCTCGTAAGGACAAATCTAAATAGCTTTAAAGACTTGCTAGATATCTGCGAAAAAACGGGCGCGCGCATGATATACGCGAGCTCGGGCGCTACGTACGGCAACGCAAAAAGCCCGCAAAGAGTGGGCGAATGCGAAGCGCCAAATAACGTCTACGGCTTTTCAAAGCTAAAAATGGACGATCTGGGCCGAAAATACGCTAAAAAGGGCGTAGCGGTCGTGGGTCTAAGGTACTTTAACGTTTACGGCGCGAGGGAGTTTTATAAAAACAAGACCGCCTCGATGGTGCTGCAGTTTGGTCTGCAAATTTTAAGCGGGAAAAATCCGCGCCTCTTTGAGGGTAGCGATAAAATCAAACGCGACTTCGTCTATATAAAAGACATCGTGCAAGCAAACCTGCTAGCCCTAAACGCGCCAAGCGGCGTGTATAACGCGGCTACGGGCACGGCAAGAAGCTTCCAAGAGATCGTAGATATCTTGCAGCGCGAGCTGGGGTCAAATTTGCCTTGCGAATACATCCCAAATCCGTACGCGCGCTCATATCAGTTCCATACGCAAGCCGACATCGAGCCGACTAAAAAGGCGCTTGGCTACGAGCCTAAATTTAGCCTAGAAGAGGGCATAAAAGACTACGCGGCCGAGATAAAAAGGATATACGAGGAAGAGATAAATGCGTGAAGTGCGTGCTTTAGTCGCGGGCGATCTGATGCTAGATCACTACATCTGGGGCAGCTGCGAGCGTATCTCGCCCGAAGCTCCCGTGCAAGTAGTAAAGATAAAAAACGAAACCAAACGCCTAGGCGGAGCGGGCAACGTGGTGCTAAATTTGCTCTCGCTAGGCGCAAAAGTGGGCGTTATGAGCGTGCTAGGCGATGACGAGACGGGCGACGAGATAGAGCGGATATTGCGGGAGCAGGGCGCTAAACCCGAGTTTATCAAGCGCGAGATCGGACGCACGAGCTCGATAAAAAGCCGCGTGATGGCGACGCATCAGCAAGTCGTGCGAATCGATAAAGAAAGCGTCGAAGCCGTAACGTGCGAGGACGAGCTAGCGGCAAATTTCGCCCGTGCGCTAGAGAGCTACGACGTCGCGCTGCTATCAGACTACGGCAAGGGCGTGCTGACGCCGTCGCTGTGTCAAAAACTCATAAAGGCATGCGCGGATGCGGGCAAACCCGTGCTCATCGATCCAAAAGGCGCGGACTACTCGAAGTATAAGGGCGCCACGCTGCTAACGCCAAATAAAAAAGAAGCGGGCGAGGCCGTGGGCTTTAAAATAGAAAACGACGAGCAGCTTTTTACGGCGCTAAATTTACTAAAAAACGAGCTAAATTTGACCCATTCGCTGATTACGATTTCAGAAGAGGGCATCGCGCTTTTAGAGGACGCTCAGGCGGTTAAATTTCCTGCTCTGGCAAAAGAGGTCTTTGACGTCACGGGCGCTGGAGATACGGTGCTAGCGACGCTGGGCGTGATGCTGGGCGCCGGCGAAGGCATCAAAAAAGCGATCGAGACGGCAAATTTAGCCGCCGCGGTCGTCGTGGCCAAAGTCGGCTCGGCAACGGCAAGCTTTGAGGAGATAAACGAACTCGTACGCCGTAAAAACGCGGCGGGCTTCGAGGAGAAAATCAAAAGCGCGGACGAGCTAGCCGCGACGCTAGCTAACCGCGGCGAAAAGCGGCTGGTTTTTACAAACGGCTGCTTTGATATCCTGCACGCGGGGCACGTGAGCTATCTAGCTAAGGCGCGGGAATTTGGCGATATACTAGTCGTCGGACTAAACTCGGACGCCTCGGTGCGCGCGCTAAAAGGCGACGCTCGTCCCGTAAACGCGCAAGCCGACCGCGCTACCGTGCTAGCGGCGCTTGGTGCGGTTGATTACGTGACGATATTTGACGAGCTTACGCCTCTAAAATTGATCGAAAAACTGCGTCCCGACGTGCTCGTAAAGGGTGCGGACTACGAAGGTAAAGAAGTCGTCGGCAGCAGCGTCGTAAAAGACGTGCGGCTAGTGGAATTCGTAGCGGGCAAAAGCACGAGCGCGACGATAAAAAGGATAAAAGATGAAGACTGAAGAGATGATAAAAAGCGAGCTAGAGGGACATCTAGCCACGATAAAAGCGACATTTGCACTGGAAGCTGACATCAAAAAAGCCTGCGAAACGGCGGTAGCGACGCTAAAGGCGGGCGGTAAAATTTTGCTTTGCGGAAACGGCGGAAGCGCAGCGGACGCGCAGCATATCGCAGCCGAGCTAACGGGTCGCTATAAAACCGAGCGTGGCGCGCTAGCGGGCATAGCTCTAACGACCGACACCTCAGCGCTAACGGCGATCGGTAACGACTACGGATATGAGTTTGTTTTCTCGCGTCAGCTGGAGGCTCTGGGCCGCGAGGGCGATCTGCTCATCGCGATCTCTACTAGCGGAAACAGCGGCAACGTGCTAAAAGCGCTCGAGCTAGCGCAAAAAATCGGTATCAAAACGATCGGGCTAAGCGGCCGCACGGGGGGCGCTATGAACGAGCTTTGCGAGCTAAATTTGGTCGTGCCGTCAAACGACACGCCGCGCATCCAAGAGATGCACATAATGATAGGGCATATCATCTGCCAAGCTATCGACGATGCGTTTTAGGCTAAATTTAAAAGCATTTGCGGCGGCGGAGCCAAATTTAACCCGCCTTGCCGCCTTTTAAGCTTGTTGCACTAGCAAATTTAACTACTTATGAAAACCCAAACTCCAGCCTACGCCGTCATCGATCTAAAATCCTTCTATGCCTCGGTCGAGTGCGTGGAGCGAGGGCTTGATCCATTTGAGGCAAATTTAGTCGTCGCCGACGCCACTAGAGGCGAGGGCAGCGTGTGCCTGGCTGTTAGTCCCGCTCTAAAGGCGCTTGGCGTAAAAAACAGATGCAGGCTGTTTGAAATACCTAAAAATATCAAATACATCATCGCGCCGCCCAGGATGCAGTTTTACATAGACTACGCGGCTAAAATTTACGGCATCTACCTAAAATACGTCGCCAAAGAGGACATCTACGTCTACTCCATCGACGAGGCGTTTATCGACCTCGCCTCGTATCTAAAATTTTACAAAATAGAAGCCAGAGCCATGGCAAAGATGATAATGGACGACATCCTAAAAACAACTGGCGTAACGCCCACCTGCGGCATGGGGACAAATTTGTATCTAGCTAAAATTGCCCTTGACATCCTAGCTAAGCACAGCGAGGATAATATCGCCTTTTTAGACGAAGCGCTATATAAAGAAAAGCTCTGGACGCATCAGCCGCTAAATGATTTTTGGCGTATAGGCAAGCAAACTAGGGCGAAGCTTGAGAGATACGGGATATTTTGCATGAAGGATATGGCAAACGCGCCATTTAACCTGCTAGAAAGAGTGTTTGGCATCGACGCCTACATCGCGCTAGATCACGCAAACGGTATCGAGCCTACCACCATAGCCGATATCAAGGCCTATAGGCCCTCAACCAAATCATACTTTAGCTCGGAAATTTTACCTAGAGACTACGAGAGGCTAGAGGCTCTAATCGTGCTAAAAGAGATGACCGATAGGCTGGCTCTAAAGATGATCAACGAAGAGGTGCGGGCTAGCGGGCTCACGATAAATATCAAATTCGCCGACAAAAACGAACCCGCGCAAAGAGCTACGGTAAGGTTTAAAACCCCGAGCAATATCGCTAGCATACTCATGGACGCGGCGCAGGAGCTATATCTAAAAAAGATAAAAAACGCAGGCCTCATCAGGCAAATCGGCATATCGTCAAACGACGTCGTAAAGGAAGGCAAAACTGAAAGAAGCCTCTTCGAAGAAGAAAACGCAAAAGAAAAAACGGTGCTAAAAACCCTAAATAAGATAAAAGAAAAATACGGCAAAAACTCCATCCTAAGGGCCATCGACCTGCTACCGGAGGCCACCGGACGAGATAGAAACAAAAAGATAGGAGGACACAAAAGTGGTGAATAAAGATAGAGCCAAGATCTTTAGCTCGTTTAATCCCCTCTCGACCCTAGAAAAAGCCCTAAAAGCACAGGAGCGAGAAAAGAGCGAAAAGCTAGATCTTGACGAATCAAAAATAGAAGAAATCCTAAATAAAATAGGCAAACTAAAGCCCGCCGACAAGGTAAAAATCACATACCACGACGGGCAGGGCTACGCGAATATAGAGGGGCTGGTCTCAAACGTAAACTTAACGGATAAGAGCCTAACGGTGGTAAAAACGAGGGTCAAATTTGACGACATTTACGCGGTCGAAGTCGTTTTATAAACGTCGATTTTATATTTATGCTTTGTAAGACCGCTTTTAAAGAGATGAAACAACCTTGAAATTTTAGACAAGATACCGTCTGGCGCTTGCCGTGAGGTGCGAAGCATTTGTAGGAAATTTAGGCGCCGACAAAATATAGCTTTGAAGAAACGAGGACGCTTTAAAGGGCATTTGCGAAATCTCGGCGCGCGGTTATAAAAAGCCCTTTTGGATAAATTCGCGGCAAAGCCTAAGAAGCGCTAAATTTATCGCCCAAGATAGCCTTCATAAAGCAACCGCTTAAGCAAGGGGCATTTATCCGCAAGGATAAAAAGCTAGCAAAAGGGATAAACGGGCTGGCTCGGCGGCTAGGAGTTTGCGGGTCTAGCGGCGGTAGGGCGAGATTTGCGCTTGGTTGCGGATTTTTGGGTTTGTTTTGAGCCGTTTAAATTTGCGAGATTAAGCCAAGCGCCAGGATTAGCAAGAAGCGCTCCCTAGCATTAAATTTAGCCGCTCTAAATTTAAATAAGTTTGGATGGGTGCCCGTAAATTTAGCCGTTTTCACTGCCGTTTCGCGCTTAATCAAATGCGGATTAACAGGGCGTTTTATGGATTTTTGATGCTTTGCTAGATTAAATCCAAATTTGCGCTTCGTTGCGGCTTTGTTTTTGCGCGTCCGAGCGTTAAATTTACGGCCGAATTTAGGCGTATTTTTAAGGCGGATTAAAGCGCTAAAAACTCGCCTTTCATATCCGCCAAGGCTAAAGCTCCGCCGAACTCGCGCCTGATTTTACTTCCAAAGGCTCCTTATCCAGATCAAAAATTCGTCCTTAGGTTCGTTGTCGTCCATATCTGCAGGCGTCGCGACCTCAAGCGCCGTTTGCGGGATCGTCGTTTTAAAGCGCTCCCGCACCCACTGCTTAAACGGCTCGTTTGGATGTACGAAAAGCTCGTCTTCGTCGCTATTTGGCGGCGAGCTAAAAGCCTCGCTCCAGCATATCTCGTCGTATCCTATCGCAAGTAGCCGTAAAAAATCAAGCCCGTTACGAGTCAAAACGCAAGTCATCGTCGAGCCCGAACCAGAGCCCATATGTACGATCTTAGTCTCGCCCGCATCGTCCATCCACAGCGCGCACATCGAGCCGTCTTTGCCGCTACTTGCAAATACGCAAAGTCTGTTTTTTATCTCTGCGTCTAGCTCGCGCTCTTTGCCGTAAAACCAGTAGCTAAGCCCCAGATCGCCGCTCTCCGGCTCGCCGGCGAAAAACGCGATGTCCGTGCCGCCCTCGCGCTCATCATCGCTCCAGCTCTGCTGCAGCCGATCCTGCGGATAGAGATAGCCGCGTCTGCGCCCATCCTCGTCGCTCGCAAAAGCGTTTGCCTCTATCCACGTATAAAGCGCCTCGATCTCGCTTGGCACTCGCATACCCTGCGGTAACGCCTCGCGAAGCTGCTTTAGTAATAAATTTTCCATTTTTCTCCTTGTGCGCGAATTTACCCTGCGACTTTACGATTTTTCGGCTAATTTTAGGCATTTACCGCGCTACTATCTTGCCTTGGCAAACCGTATTTTAAAAGCCCTCGCGCGTTAAATTTAGCATCGCTTTGATTTTTAAATTTATACGCTTGTAGCGAGTCTTATTTTTGGCTCAAATAAAAGTCATAAAACCAAGCGCGCTCAAAATCGCCGCTAAATTTTGCGTTTTATCGCGGCGCTACTCTTTGGCCTTGAGGCAAGCCCGCAAACCGCGCCGTAAAATCAAAATTTCGTTTTAAATTTCCCCGTTCCCGCCCTCGGTATCGCTAGATCAGCATTAGGTAGTTACATTGCGCAGTCACATTGCCCCTGTAAATTTACTGAAAATAAATCGTAAAAGGGGTGCGCCCGTTTCCGCGAGCGGTAGGGTTCCGTTGTAGGGAAGGTTTTCATGCTCGCCTCTTGCGATACTTACCCGAAATTTTAAATTTAACGGTTTTAGCTTTCGATCAGATCGGTCTGCCAATTCGCGCCTTGTAGCGTCGTGTCAAGCTGCCTGATCTGCTTTGCTAGCTCATCAACCTGCTTTTGCAGCGCCGCGACGTCGACCGTGCTTAAAATTTTAATCTCGCTACGCGAATATGTATCGATCTTTTGCGCGGCAACTTGCGCGAATGTTCGCAGCGCACCCGCTTTTAGCGTGAGTACGTCGCGCTTGGCGATTAGCTCGGTTAGGCTTTTGCCGTCTGCTTTTGCGGTGCAGTTAGTTAAATTTATCCGAACTATCAGGCGCTCAAGCTCGCCCGTGAGCGCGTCTAGCTCGGCTAGTAGCGCCTTTGGCTCTTCGCTAGGCTTTTCTCCCTCTTGCACCTTTGCATTGTACGCGAGCCTTGATTTTAGCTGCTCGATGCGTTTTTGTATGTCGGCGCGCAGTATCAGCGCCTCGGCTAGTTTCATTTTCGTCCTTTTTAAAATTTATTTGCCGCTATTTAGCTGCCGATCTTGTCCGTAGCGCGGCGAATATGGGCCGTAAAGCAAGCAGTCGCGGCAATCGGTGCTAAACAAAATCGCGTCCGCGCGCGCCGATAGATCAAAGCTCGCGTCCGAGACTGAGTCGGCGATCTGTTTAACTAGCGCGGAGACTAGCATGCCGATGAGATCGCCTCCGCCTCCGCCCGAGTCGTTTGCCGCCGCGGCGCTTTTTTGCCAGAGTACGGCGCCCGTGTTTAGATCCACTAGAGTCGCCGCTACGCTCACACGCGTTACGCTGTTAATCAGCATGTACGAGGTGCCGTAGTCCGCGACGTTTAGATACAGCGCGGCATCAGCGCCAAATATCTGCTTAAGCTTGTGCGCAGAGATCTGCGCGATCTCTGCGGCGTCGTAGATGCCGTTGTTTTTAAAGGTCTCGTTTACGAGCGCGGGCGAAAATACGTAATACCCCGCCTCGCTAAGCGGATAAAGCGCGTTTGCCAGCACCGCTGCGGAGGCCTTTATCTCGGCTGAGTCGCTGGTCGGCATCACGACGACGATCGAGCGAGGTTTGGTCTGTAAAAACGCCGAATAGTCGTAAATCTGCGGCTGCGATCCTGCGCACGCTCCCAAAAACAGCACAGCAAACGCGCCAAGAAGCGCTGATTTTATTTTATTTTTCATTTTGGCTTCCTTTTGCGGTCTTGCTAGTTTTGGCTTGTTTTACTTGCTTGTTTTTCAAATTTTGCTTGCTCGTTTGCTCGTCTAAATTTGAGCTTTTGTCGCTTAAATTCGGCTCGCTCGCGCCTGCTTTTTCCTTCGTCTGCTCGCCTAAATTTGCCTCAGTTTTGCCTGCCGCGCCCTTGGTTTTGCTATTTTGATTTAGCAAAAACATCGCGTAGTCGCGCGACTCGGGATAGAGCTCGGCCTCTTTTTCGACGTAGGCTTTAAATTTCGCCCCGTTTCCTTGCGAAAGATAGAGCAAACCTAGATGCGCGTGCAGTCCGGGCGGAACTTTGGCGGCTCTTTGATAGGCTTTTTGCAGGCTCTCCTCGAGTGCGACGATCTGTGCGCCTGCGTCGCCTTCTTCGGTTAGGTACTCGTAGACCGAGCTCGTGTAGGCGCCGTCCCAGTAGTATAGCTGTCTAGGCGAGTCGTCCGCGCAGCCCGAGAGTAGTAGGGCGGCGGCGGAGGCGAGCGCGAAATTGGCTAGTGTTTTAAAGCGCAAAATTTATCCTTATTTCGCGTTAAAAGCGCCGCTTTCAAGCCCGTGCGTTAGGTTATTTACGGCCTCGATGATGGCTAGGCTTAGCACCTTGCCGTTTAGCGTAGAATCATACCCGGCGCTACCGCCAAAGCCTAGCACCTCGCGGTTTGAGAGCTCGTACTCGCCGGCACCTTGAGTAGAGTATATCACCTCGGAGTTTTTCACGTCCACGACGTTAAGATTTACTTTCGCGTAGGCGGTTTGCGTTTTGCCTTTGCCAAGGATACCGAAAAGCTGATGATCGCCCGTAGTTTTGCGGCCAAACTCCGTCACGTCGCCCGTGACTACGTATCTTGCGCCTTTGATGTTTTGCGCCTCTTTGCTTAGCGCGCTTTCCTCTTTGATGGCGCGCATGTTGCTGCGGTCAAGCACCGAAAAGCGCCCGCTTTGCTGTAAATTTGAGATAAGGATGGTCTGAGCTTGGTTGCCTAGTCTGTCCTCGCCGTCTGAAAAAACGCCGTTTTGGTATGATGACTGGTTGCTAAAGCGGCCGATAGAAACGGCGATCTTTTGTCCTTGATAGGCGGCGCTTGGGGTTTGAACTTTCGGCGTTTCGACTACGCGAGAGCTCTCCGTCGCGCAGCCGGTTATTAGCATCGCGGCGCACGCAGCTAGTAAAAATTTTACGTTCGTTTTCATATCGCTCCTTTAAATTTTGATTTGCGTTATTATCTTACTATTTTTAGCTTAAAAATTTTTAACCTGCCTAAAATTTTGAATCGCGGCGTCGGCCGGATCAAATTTGGCTATAAAATTTCCGCCTCTTTGCTTGCGTTTACCGAGCTTAGCGCGATGCGGTCGCCGGGTTTTAGCTCGCTTAGATTTACGGTTTTGCCGTCCTTTTGTACTCGGACGAAATTTGAAATCTGCGCGAAAAACGACTCTTGCTGCGCGTATGCGGCGCTAGCGAGCTTGAGCGCGTTTTCAAATTTGAGCAGTTTGGTTTGCACGGCGGCGTCTAAAATCTGCCATAAATTTAGCAAAATTTGCTCCTTGCGAGCGATTTTTTGCTCTAGGCTAGCTTGCGCAAATCTCGCTCTCATCATCGCTAGGGCGTTAAATTTACGCTCCCAAACGCGCACAAAAGCCGCGTCCATAGCCTCTACGGCTCGGTCGATGCTCTGCATTAGCTCGCCCATATCAGGCAGTAGCGCAGCCATCGCCGCGCTTGGGGTCGGAGCGCGAAAGTCCGCCGCAAAGTCGCTGATCACGTAATCAATCTCGTGTCCGACGGCCGAGATCACGGGCGTGCGCGCCGCGTAGATCTCGCGGGCTAGATTTTCGTCGTTGAAGCACCACAGATCCTCTCTGCTGCCGCCTCCTCGCGCTAGCACGATCGCATCTGCACCGCTGGCGCCCGCTCTTTTTAGCGCGCGTATTAGCGAGGCGGGCGCGGTTTCGCCCTGCGTTAGCGAATCAAAAACTATGATTTCCGCCAGCGCCCAGCGCTGCGAAGCGATACGTAGCATGTCTTGCAGCGCGGCTGATGTTTTTGAGGTAATAAGCGCGATTTTGCGCGGAAATTTAGGCAGCGGTTTTTTGCGCGAGATATCAAAAAGCCCTTCGCTCTCAAGCCGCGCTTTTAGCTGTTTAAACGCAAGCTCGAGCTCGCCCTCGCCGCTGGGGCGTATGAGGGTTGCTATAAACTGATAGCTGCCGCTTGGCGAGTAGAGCGAAATTTTGCCGTAGAGAGCGACTTTCATGCCGTCTGCGACGTCAAATTTGAGCTTGGCGGCGTTAAATTTATAAATGACCGCCGAGATCGCGGCCTTTTCGTCTTTTAGCGTGAAGTACCAGTGGCCCGAGCCGTGCCTCACTAGCCGCGAGATCTCGCCCTCTACCTCGACGTACGAAAACGTCGTCTCAAGCAGCGTTTTGGCCTGCTCGTTTAGCTCGCTGACGCTTAGCACTCACGGGCCTTTTGCGCGATGAAAAGAGTAGAGATATCCATCGAAAAGCTCTTGCAAAGGCGCATCTCAAAGCCTGCAGCAGCGAGCTCGTCCGCAAAGCTTTTAGCGTCTAAAAAGCCCTCGATCGAGCTTGGCAGGTACTCGTAGGCTTCTTGATTTTTGGAGATAAAGCCGCCTATTTTAGGCAAAATTTTACTTAGATAAAAGTCGCGAACGCCGGTTAAAAGCCCGCTTTTTTTGCGTTTGGTAAACTCTAGCACCACGACATACCCGCCCGTTTTTAGCACTCTGTTAAACTCTCTTAGCGCGGCCTCACGCTCGACCACGTTTCTGATGCCGTAGCTGATGCTAAGAACGTCCACCGAGCCGCTATCAAGCGTCGTTTGCGTCGCTAGCGCCTCGATAAATTTAAACTCGGGGAATTTTTGCTTGGCGACTGCGAGCATGCCGCTTGAGGGATCGACGCCGATTAGATTTTCGATTTTTGCGTTAAACTCGCCCGCCGTCTTTTGCCAAAAGCCCATCATATCGCCCGTGCCGCATGCGACGTCTACGATATTTACGCTTGAGTCTTTGAAATTTGACAGCACCGTTTTGCACGCGATCTTGCGCCAACTCACGTCCGCGCCCATGCTTAGCACGCGGTTTGCCAGGTCGTAGGTAGGCGCGATGTTGTTAAACATCTGAACTATTTTTTCTTGTTTTTCCATTTTTTTCTCTTTAGATATAGTAGATTTTTAAGCCGTGCGAAAGCCTTGTGAGGCTTTTGAAAATTTTAGGCTTTGAGTCTAAAATTTCGCTTCGCAGCTCGTAGATTTTTTTGTAAATTTTAGCTTGGAGTTTATCTATGCGCTTTTGCTCGGCACCGCTTTTTACGTGCGCTAGCAGGCCTAGCCAGATATCGGCGTCTTGCAGCGAGCCAAAGGTTTCTTGTAAAATTTTGCTCTTTTTAAAGCATTTTTTAGCCGCAGCAAAATCAAAGCCGCCGCCGAAAATCTCGCTTAGGTATCTCAGCCTTTTTATCTCGATGCGGCACTTGTGAAACTGCGCGTTTTGGGTGGTTTGGCTCAAATTTGAGAGAGATTTTTTAAGGCGTAAAATTTGAGCTCGTATGGATTTTGCCGCGAGTTTTTTTATCGGCGCGTCTCCTAGCTCGCCTTTAAAAAAGTCGCTTCCCTCGCGTAAAAATACCTCCCAGTCGCGCAAAATTTCGTTTGCTTCGTCGCTTTGTAGCTCGGCTTGGACGCTTTTGGCTAGGGCTTTGCTTAAAATTTCTAGCTCGCTAGCTAGCCCTTCAAAGCCTTTTTGGCTTTTTAAAAACTCGCAAAAAACGTCTATATCGCGCTTTTGGTTAGTTAGCTCGGCTAGTTTTTTAAAATTTAGTAGAAAATAACAAGCCGTTTTCCGGTCAAAAACGGGAGTGAAAATTTTAAATAGCGAGCGCGTTTTGCGTAGATTTATGCGGATCTGATGCAGCGCTTCGGCATCGCTAGAGCTCGTGTACTCGCTCAGGTGTTTGTTTAGCGCCGTAAAAATCTGAAAAAACACCGTCCGCATCGCATCCATCGCGCCGATGTAGCTTGGTAAATTTAGCTCCAGCTCGGGACTATTTTGTAAAATCTCAATGCTCTTTTGCGCGTCGAAACTGTCCTGCGGCAAGCCAAAAAGCGCTAAATTTTTATTTTTATAGCGTTCGTCTTCTGTGACCTCGCCGGTTATGTGAGCGGCGATAAACTCGGGCGGGCTAAACTCCGCGGCCTCACGCTCGCCGCTAAACTCGGCCTCGAAAGTAACAAGCCCCTCTAAAGCGCCGTGAAAAATATCGACGTTGCAGGCAGTGCCGTCAAGCGCAAATAAAAATCTCGTCTTTTTTATCGGAGCGGCGACTACGTTTTTTAGGGCTTTTTTGAAGCTTTTGGCGTCCGTTTCGCTCTCATTTTCCTCGCGCGCTAGACCGATGCCAGATTTTTGCGTGATAGTAAAAACGCCAGAAGCCTCGCGAAATCTAATCTCCTCAAGCGGAGTGATTTTGACGTAAATTTGCGTCACCTCTTTTTGCTGGACGTCGATGTCGCGGGCTTTTAGCTCGTTTATGACGGCGGCGTCACGCAGGATAAATTTACGCTCGATCTCTATCAAATTTCGCTCCTTAATATGAAAAATTGTATCAAAAGGTAGCTTAAAGTGTAAAATTTGCGTGCTTTTGCCGCCGACCTTGAGACGCGAAATGATTTTTTAACGCAAATAACGCTAAAATCAGCTCAAATTTGAAAGGAGTTTGGATGAATAGAAAGCTAAATTTTAGTGCGGGCCCTTCGGCTTTGCCTCTTAGCGTGCTTGAGCGCGCGCAAAACGAGCTCACCGACTATCAGGGCAAGGGCTTTTCGATAATGGAAATCAGCCACCGAAGCAAGATTTTTGAAGAGGTGCACTACGGCGCGATGGCTAAGGCGCGCGAGCTATACGGCATAGGCGAAGAGTATGACGTGCTATTTTTGCAAGGCGGCGCGCATTTGCAGTTTGCGATGATACCGCTAAATTTAGCCGCCAAAGGCGTCGCGCAGTATGCCGACACGGGCGTCTGGACGAGCAAAGCGATCAAAGAGGCCGCAAACGTCGGCGCAAGATACGAAGTGGTCGCTAGCAGCAAGGAAACCTCCTACGACCGCATCCCTGAGGTTAAATTTAGCGATGACGCCGCATACGGCTACGTCTGCACGAACAACACCATCTACGGCACGCAGTACCGCGAGCTGCCTCGCTCCAAAGCTCCGCTAGTGGTTGACGCATCGAGCGATTTTTTCTCGCGTCCGGTTGATTTCACGGACGTGGGGCTGCTATACGGCGGCGCGCAGAAGAATGCCGGCCCAAGCGGCGTAACCGTCGTCATCATCCGCAAAGACCTGCTAGAGCGAGCCTGCATGGATCGCACTCCGACGATGCTTCGCTACGATACGCACGCTACTGCTGCGTCGCTATATAACACGCCGCCGACGTTTGGTATCTATCTGCTAAATTTGACGCTGGGCTGGGTGCAAGAGCAGGGCGGTCTAGCAGCGATAAACCGGATCAACGAGCAAAAGGCGGCGCTGCTTTACGGCGCGATCGACGGTTTGGGCGGCTTTTACAAAGGTCACGCGCAAAAAGATAGCCGCTCGCTGATGAACGTTAGCTTTACCATCGCAAACCGCGAGCTGGAGGCGGCCTTTATCTCCGAGTCCGAAAATGCGGGTATGCTGGGTCTAAAGGGGCACCGTCACGTAGGCGGAATCAGAGCCTCGATATATAACGCCGTGAGTATCGAAAACGTGCGAACTTTGGCTGAGTTTATGAAAGAATTTGCTAGGAAAAACGGGTAAATTTAACTAGACGCGCCGCGCGAGTTTAGCTTTTTTCGGGTAAATTTATTAAGCCCGAGGCTAAATTCGGCTGTGCGTCAAATTTGGATTTTTACTCAAATTTAAGCGGCTTTGGCTTGGGAGCGGCCGCTTAAATTTGCTTTGGTTTTACGGCGAGCCAGTCTTAAATTTACCGAGTTAAATTTAGCTCGCGCTTGTCTTTTGTTATGCATTTTAAATTTGACTACGTGAAGCGAAATCTGGAGAAAATTTGAGAAACTACGACGAAAATCCGATAATCATAAACGACTACGGCGCGCTGTTTTTGGCGGGATGGTATATTATTCTTTACTCGATTCTCGTTTTTGTATTTGCTTTTAGCGACTATGGGCTTTTATACCGCATTTATCTTATTGCTTTGCCTGCATCTTTTTTATTATTCTGCTTATACAATACATACGTTTTCGCACCGCGAGTTTTTAAACAAAAACCGAGCTTTTTTAGATTTTCTAGCGAGCAAATCTATCATATAGAGTATGTCTACGTAAACAAAGTAGAGAGCAAGGAGAAAATCGTCCTCGTAAAAGACGTGGAAAAGGTCTATTTTTGCGTTATAAGCGAGCTTGATAGGAGATACGGCAGGTTCCACTTTTTTACACCGTATCAGCTCTATAAAAAGTCCTCTATCGGCGTGCATTTTAATAAAACGAAGGACTTTATAAGATATCTTTTAGTTTATTTGATATTTGCGCTGCCGTTTAAAATCTATAAACTCAAAAAATCCGGCGAACCGCTGTGGCTACTGCGTAAAAATTTTGTCATCAGGATGAAAAATAGAAATTACTTTTTGGTAAATTGCTATAGTAGAGATGATTATTTTGAGCTGTTGCGATATTTTCGGGCAAACAAAATCCCAGTGGAGGACAAGACGAAATTTATGCCGCAAGCTCAAAGGACCGCGATATTTTTCGAGGACAAACACGAGGTTTGGAGCGACGATCCAAACGACACGGAAATACCAAAAGACGACTGGAAGCGCAAGATGAGGCGGTTTTTTAGTTTGGAGTAAATTAGGCTTGAGTTTTTTGTCAAATTTACATATAAATTTGCTTTTAGTTCGCCGCTAAATTTTAACTACGTTTAGCTAAATTTACATATCTATTTTTAAAACGTAAACGCGCAGACGAGAAGATTTTTGAAATTAAAAAATATTTAATTAAGCAAAAAATCTATTTTATAAATGTATAATAAATAAAAAATAGGAAGAAAAATGGAAAAAGAAAAATACGAAGAAAACGTAGAGAATGAATTTGACGAGGAATACGACAAGGAATTATACGACGTGATGCGTATAGAGACTGCCGACGGTAGCGGAGCGTATATAGAGATAGTCATGCCCAAAACGCTTCTTAGCGTAAAACGTGCGAAATATATCGGCGGGTTATTTGAGATTTTGTTTCAAATCGTTATGCTTAGCGCATCTGTTTATTTGATGTTAATCGGTAATAATTATTCGTTTATCGGCATATTAGGTATTTTTTATTTTATAAAAATTTACTTTTATTCGTATTTTATAAAAAAGATATCCTGCTACGATACTTTTTTAAGTATTTATTATTTGTTTAGAGAAAGAAGCGTAGATTATGAAGAAATAAAATACGTTAAAATTATAAATAAATATATGATTATAAAAACCGTCGATTACGTATTTTATTTTGCGAGAATTAATTTATCGTTATTTAATGCTGGCGATATTAAAAATTTGGAAGAGTTTTTAATCAATAAAAACGTAAAGATAATGAAGCGATAAATTTAAGCGTAGACGTACCGACAAAAAGGCGAAAAGTTTCTTAGATTTGCGATGTTTATGGTTCATATCGCATTTTCACTTTTAGCGACGCGGTTGGTCGCCGGGTGCTATTTGTATTATAATTTTGCGGCGAATTTACCGGTACCTATGGGCGTTTTGAGCGAAATTTTAGGCGACGTATTGATCGGTATCGCGATATTTCCGTCTCAATTTTACTCCGCAAAGCTTGATTTATGCGGGACGCCTAGATATGCGAATTTTAGTTTTAGTAAATTTATAATTGTAATCTTCGTTTTTCCTATCGTAATCGGAATTTTATTTGATATTGGGTTTTTATTAAAAATAATAATGTTTATAAAGCATTATATAGATCGCTTTGTTATTTTCGTAGATAACGAATGCGTCGCAAGTGCCGTGCGAATGCTTGAGGCGGCGGCGGTTACGATATTTACCGTCAAATATTTAATATATTATTTTTTGATTATATTTTTTACTGCATATTGTTAAGTATAAATTAATTATTCGCCTTCAAATGCTATGAAAGTTTAAATTTGGCCTAAAGTAGCCGTTTGCAATCTTTTCTCGCGCCTACGCCTTAGGATTTGAAAAGCCTCAAATGCGAGTTTAGCTGCCAAAACCGCGATGAAAATATGTCTAAATGCATAAATTTTGCCTAAAATTTTATGTTTTTTAACGAGTTTTAGCGCGAGCGATTTAAACGCCTGCATGGGTTTTGATTTTAACTCGCCGACTAATTTATCTTTTAGCTCGCAAAGCAAGGCTAAGGCGACGTCTTTTGCGTATTCTCGTATCTTGGGCGAGGGGCGTTTTAGCGTTTGCTGCTTTTGCGCGGTGCCGTAAATTTCATCTAGTTTTCGCATAAAATTTTGTCGCGCGTCTTTGCCTTTTAGTATTTTTTCGCCGGCTTGGCTTATCTCGTATATCCCGCGTCCGGTTTTTACGACTAGCCTTTGCGGAGGCGGCAAATTTAAAATCGCTACGCTTGCGGCTAACGCATTTATGATCGCGTCGGCTTTGCTTTGCGAGGCGTTTATGCTTTTTGCTAAAAACGCCGTTATTTCCTTTCTGCTCGCCTTTTTTCTATCGTTTAAAAACTGCGCCGTTAAAAACAATCCTTGATAATCCATTGCAAAAACTTTCATATTATATTAAATTGAGAATTATACTTAAAATATATCAAAATAAAATAAAATCTGAAAATATTTTGGTTTTATCACGGTTAAATTAAGTTAAGGCTTGTTTTGGCTTAAAATTACGAAACAGCAAGCGGATTTGGGCCGAATTGTCGTTTTAAAGCCCGTAAAATAAGAAAAGGCGGGTTTTTGCGGCGCTTTGTTATAATTGGGATTTATGGTGCGCGGCAGCTATAAATTAACGGCAAAATACCGTAAGCGTCCGTTTTAAGCTTACTTTTTAGCGCGCAAATACGCAAAATCAAGGCGGTAAAATCGTTAAATTTTCATCCGAGTAGATAAATTTAGGCTATTTCGCGCTTGGTGTGGATGAAAATCATAAAACATTGCGCGCGTACGAGCCGTGCAAGCAAACTGGCACAAACCGCCGCATATAAATTTGGCTGCGATTAATAGCAAAAATCTTACAAAGAGCGTTTTGGCGAAGCTGTGGGGCTTTAAAGAGCAAAACCTAGAGTTAAAAATCGCTTGGGCGCCTAGATTTGCAGCATTTATAAATTTAACCGCTTGCAAACGAAAAATCGCCGCTATGCAAGCTAAATTTAGCTCAAAAAGTAAGCTAAATCTTAAAAATAAAACCCCGTCACCGGGTGCGTCCCCTAGCTAAATTTAGCTCAATAAATAAGCCAAATCAGCGCGCGATTGATATACCACTTAAAATCGCATCTTTTAAATCGCCGCCAAAGGCTTTTTGCAAGTGAAATTTAGCTTTTACCGCAAGAGTGAGTTTTACGACTTTGCTTGCTTTAGGCGCGCTATGAGGGTAAATTTAAGCCAAGAAAGCGTCTTTATTAATGCTTTTAAATTTGCGTCTAGTCTTTTTTTGCTTGCGTAGATTAAAGCCCAAAGTCCGGTTTTAGCGCCGATGGTTTTGGCTAAGCGACCGCAAGCTAAGGCAAGATACACTAATGCAACTTGCGGTTAAACCGCCCAATTTAGCCGCCAAATTTAGTCGGTAGGTTACTTTTTGCGGATGATTTTAAAACCCAAAGCCCTTAAATTTAGCTTGCGATTTTAAACTATCTCGCGCATTTTTTAAATTTAACCCGCAAAATTTAACGCGGACACGCAGCTTTAATCTAAACGCTTAAATCTAATTTACGAAAAACTCCTGCGCGGGCTCTTTGCTCTCAAAAGGCTTCACGCAAATTTCGCGTTCGCCGATCCTAGCTCGCACCGCCGCATCCTTATCCGCCTTGGTATAAGCAAGCGCCAGCCGCACGGCAAACTCGAGATCAGACTCGTTAAATTTAGCATCCACGAGGCTAGTCGCGCCCACGATATCGCCGTCAAATTTGATCTGCGTAAATTTAGGATTATTTAGAGCTAGCAGTTTATCGTTGTCGTTTTCGTCGCGGCCGATGACCATTTTGGTGCCGTTTGCCAGGCGCAGATGCCGTCCGATACGCAGCAGCTGCATATCCGCGCTAGTCATATCCGGATCAAATTTGATGAAATCTTTGATTTTATTTGAAAAGCTCTCGATCGTGAGCAAGCACCCGCCGCCGGGCGTCTCAAATTCGCTAAAGCCAAATTCCTTAGCAAGCGCGAGCTGCCTTTTGCGGTCGCGCCCGCTGATGCCTAGCAGCTTACTGCGATCGACCCAGCCTTCGCGCTCGGGCTTTGTGGGTTTCATCAGCTGCGCGGACATCGGGCGCAAGATGAGGTCGTCCTCGTCGCCCGCAGCGTTTTTGACCTGCGCCATCGCGTCGCGCCTCTGGCTCATCGGACGCTGGCCGATCACCTCGCCCGTCGCGATAAAGCTAGCGCCCTCCGCGCTCATCATCGCAAGCGCCGTTTTAAACATATATCCGTGGCAGTCGATGCAGGGGTTAAAGTGCTTGCCGTAGCCATGCTTTGGCGTAAAAAGCACCTCGCGCAGGTATTTGTTTCTGATATCTACGATCTTAAACTCGGCTCCGGCTTCGTTCGCGCGGCGGCGTAAAATTTCCGCCTTTTTCTCGTCGCCGCTAAAGCCGATGTCGATGTGGATCGCCGTAACTTTTATGCCTTGGCTGGTTAGAAGCTTGATAGAGATCATACTGTCAAGCCCGCCGCTAAACAAAACTAATGCTTTCATTTTTTAAGTTCCTTTAAAATTTCGTTGATTTTTTTTAGTATCGGTTGCTTTTCTTCTAGCGAGATTTGCGACGCCGAATACTTTTTGTATAAATTTTTATAAAATCTTGTTTTAAAAAATTTTAGATTTTGTAAAATTTCCTCCTCGTTTTTAAATGCCTCGTATTTTTCAAATATTATCTCGCGCACGGACGGATCGTTCGCGTCCGCTCCCGCCGCGATCGCTTCGTAGACCGCCCTGTGGCGCGCGAAATAATCGGGCTTTAAATTTTCTAAAATAAATTTTTTTAGACTCTGGTTTTCTATCATCGTTTTTAAAATTTGGATTTCTAGCGGGTCTTTGCGTCCTGAGTTCGCGCGGAAATTTTGCGTTTCGTAGCCCTGCGCGTTTTGCTCAGTCTCGCCGTAGCTTTGCCGCGTCGCCGAATTTGATTCGCGAGAGAGGCGAAACGACCCCTCGGCTATCTTTAAAATTTTAGCCACGAGCGGCGCGTAGGAGTTTGCGACGACGGGTTTTAGGCTTGCCGTAAAGGCCTGGATCGCTTCTAGCGCTTTTTGCTTTTGCACGGGGCGCGATAGGTCAAAGCCGCTAGCTAAATGCCTGATGTAAAATTCTCCTATCTCCGTGCCGCTTTCAAAAATTTGCCGCAGATACTCTATCTTACCCGCGACGACCATATCGGCGGGATCTGCGCCGCCCTCGATAATGACGACGCTGCCGTCGATTTCGTTTTGCGCGAGCAGCAGAGCGGACTTCGTCGCGGCGTTTATGCCTGCATCGTCGCCGTCAAAGCATAAAATAACGCTAATCTCGCCGCGTTTTAAAAGCGGCAGGTGCTTGGTAGTTAGCGCGGTTCCAAGTACGGCTACGGCGTTGCTAAAGCCCGCTTTGTGCAGCATGATGACGTCCATGTAGCCTTCGGTGATTATGATTTGATTTTTGGCGAAAATCTCGCGCTTTGCCAGATGGTAGCCGTAAAAAAGCGTTGATTTATCAAAAACCGCGGACTGGGGCGAATTTACGTATTTAGCCGGGTTGCCGCTGATCGTACGTCCGCCAAAACCAACCAGCCGTCCCGCGTGCGTGTAGATGGGAAAGGTGATGCGGTTTATGAAGCTAGCGTAGATGCCGTTTTCGTTTTGCTTTACGATACCGACTTCTAGGGCTTCTTTGGGCTCGATTTGATCGTTTTGCAGTAGCCTTATCGTCTGCGCACTCTCAGGCGCGAAACCTAGTTCAAATTTATCTATTAGCTCGTCGGTTATACCGCGCGAGTAGAGATAACTGACGGCCGCTGGCGTTTTATATAGCAGCGAGCGGTAAAAGGCGTTTGCGTTTTCTAGGATGTGCTTATTTTCCTTCGCCGGTTCGCCGCCGCGCACGTAGTTTAGCGTGAAATTTTGCAGTCCGGCGATCTTTTCGACGGCTTCTGGGTAGCTTAGCTTTTCGTAGTCCATCACGAATTTGATCGCGTCGCCGCCGGCTTTGCACGAAAAGCAGTGAAATATCCCGCGCGACGGGCTCACGCTCATGCTCGGGTTTTTATCGTCGTGAAACGGACATACGCACACGAAGTTCGCTCCGCTTTTTTTTAGCGGCAGATAGTGCCCGACGATATCTGCGATATCGGTTTGCGCTTTTAGTCTTTCTATTGATTTTGGATCGATCATAAGCGAGATTATACAATCGTTTTGCTATAATCGGCGTTAAATTTGACTTTAGAAAGCGGCATTTTGGATATATTTTTTATCGAATTTAGAGACCCGATTTTCGGCCTCGTGGTACTAGTCGCCGCGGTGCTAATTATCGCCGTTTTTAGCTACGCGTGGGGCGTTTTTAAGAGCAAGGACGAAAAGGCGGAGATCGCGGGATTTTTGAAAAAATTCGGCAAATCTCAAGGCCTGAGCGACGAAAACAAGCAGCTTTTGATAAACTCGGGCGCAGATACGGCTACGATGTGCTTTTTGGCGGGGACGTTTTCAAAAAGCGGGTATTTTGAAAAGGCTATCAACGTCTATGCCGTGGCTTTGGAGCGGGCCAAAAACCGCGCGGCAAAGGAACAAATTTTTACCGATCTGGGTCAGACTTATTTCAAGGCGGGCTTTTTAGAGCGCGCAAAAAGCGTCTTTTTAGAGGCGCTAAAAATCTCTCCGCGAAATCAAATCGCGCTAAAATCGCTAACGATAATTTTCGAAAAACTAAAAGACTACGAGGGCGCGCTGCAGGCCTTGGACGCGCTGCAAGAGCTCGGCGAGGGCGTGAGAGCGCAGACGGCCTACATAAAGGCGCTGCAAATTTTAGCGGATAAAAGCAGGGATGAAGCAGGCAAAATCGGTGAAATTTTAGCTCTAAAGGACGAATTTGCGCTCGTGCGGCGTATGGCGATGGAGAGGTTAAATTTAAACGGCTCGGGGCTTAAGGATTTTAGCGATTTCCCGCCGTTAGGGGACGTTTTGGATTTGGTTTATTATCAAAATACGCCCGTAAATTTAACCGACCCCGAGTATAAGAGCCTATTTTTTATCAAAGGCATGAGCGACGAGGACGGCGCGCCGCTGGGTTTTGAGCTAGAGGTTTTAAAGAAGCTAAAAGCGACAAACTACGACAAAGCCGCGCTTAGCTTTAACTACGTTTGCAAGAGCTGTAAAAACGCCTTTCCGATGCATTTTTACCGCTGTCCGATGTGTAGCGAGCTAGGCAGCGTGCAAATTTTGCCTCACATCACGGAAAAATCTGATGAAAACAGTATGCCTTTTTAGCGACGGCTCGTGTCTGGATAACCCGGGCCCCGGTGGCTGGGCGTACATCCTAGAGTACGGCGAGCACAAAAAAACAGCAAGCGGCGGCGAGGCGCACACGACGAATAATCAAATGGAACTGCGCGCTGCGATCGAGGGGCTAAAAGCGCTAAAGCAGCCCTGCCGCGTGAAGCTCTACACCGATAGCTCATACGTCGCAAACGCCGTAAATGCGTGGCTAGAGGGCTGGGTGAAGAAAAACTTTAAAAACGTAAAAAACGTCCCGCTGTGGCAGGAGTATCTGGCCGCTAGCGAGCCGCACGAGGTTGAGGCGATCTGGGTCAAAGGCCACGCCGGGCACCCGCAAAACGAGCTTTGCGACGAGATGGCGCGCGAGCAAGCCGTAAAGATAAAAAATAGCTTAAAAGGCGAATAATGCGAAATTTGGAAGAGAAATTAGATTATAAATTTAAAGACGAACAGCTGCTAAAAACCGCGCTCACGCACAAAAGCGTAAAAGGCGGCGCAAACAACGAAAGGCTCGAGTTTTTGGGCGATGCGGTGATGGATCTGGTGATCGGGGATTATCTTTTTCACAAATTTTCGCGCCTAAGCGAAGGCGATCTGAGCAAACTAAGAGCCGCGCTCGTAAACGAAAAAAGCTTCGCCGAGCTGGCTAAATATCTAAATTTGGGGCAACTCATCAACATCTCGCAGGCCGAGGAGCACAACGGCGGACGGTTAAAAGCCTCGATACTCTCGGACGCTTTCGAGGCGCTGATGGGCGCGATCTACCTAGAAAGCGGCTTTGACGCCGTACGCGCAGCCAGCCTAAAAGCATTTGAGAGATGCTACCCTGATATAAATTTCGACCGCATGGTCAAGGACTACAAAACCGCACTGCAAGAGCTAACTCAGGCGCGCTTTGCGGAGATACCAAAGTACGTGCTAGTGGGCTCAAAAGGCCCCGATCACAAGAAAGAATTTGAGATTGCGCTAATGCTAAACGAGCGCGAGATCTCGCGAGCTGCGGGCAAGAGCAAAAAGGAAGCCGAGCAAAAAGCCGCCAAAACCGCGCTTGAGATTTTAGGAGAGGGCAAGTGAATACCTTCGGACGCAAACTAACGCTAACGACGTTTGGCGAGAGTCACGCAGCGGCGATAGGCGGCGTGCTAGACGGCTTTCCTGCAGGCGTGCGTATCGATTTAAATTTTATCCAAATCGAGCTTGACAAACGAAAACCCGGCGGCTCAAAATTTGCCACAGCAAGGAGCGAAGGCGACCGCGTGGAGATTTTAAGCGGCGTGTTTGACGGGCTAAGCACGGGCACCCCGATCGGTTTTATCATCAGAAACGAAAATCAAAAATCGGGCGATTACGAAAATTTACGCGAGCTCTTTCGTCCGGGGCACGCCGACTACGCCTACTACCGTAAATACGGCATCCGCGACCACAGAGGCGGCGGACGCAGCTCGGCTAGAGAGACGGCCGTGCGCGTGGCGGGCGGCGCGATAGCTCAAATTTTGCTGGGCGAATTTGGCGTCAGCGTGCAAAGCGGAGTGGCTAGCGTGGGCGAAATTTCATGCGGCGAGCGATTAGACTTTGATCTCGCGGCGCGATCGGAGATATTTTCGCTGGGTAACGAAGAGGCGATGAAAGAGGAAATCCTAAAAGCCAAACAGGGGCACGACAGCGTCGGAGCTAGCGTCGTCACGGTTATCCGCGGCGCGCCGGCGGGGCTTGGCGAGGGGCTATACTATAAATTTGACGCGGCAATCGCGGCTGCGATGATGGGCTTAAACGGCGTCAAAGCCGTAGAGATCGGCGAGGGCGTGAACGCGAGCAAGATGCGCGGCAGTCAAAATAACGACCCAATGAGTGCGGCGTATGCAGGCGTAAATTTGGGTGCGGACGGCTTCGCTCGTGACGGCGCGGACGAGCCGGCAAATTTAAACGGCGGCAAATTTAACGAATGTAAAAGCGAGGCGGACGGCGCAGCTTGCCGCGGCTCAAATTCGGACGAAAAATTCGGATTCGCCTCAAATCACGCGGGCGGAACGCTGGGCGGTATAACCAGCGGACAAGAGGTCGTGATAAAGACGCACTTTAAGCCCACTCCGTCGATATTTTTACCTCAGCCGACGCAAAATGTGCGCGGGCAGGACGTAGTCTGCGAACTGCGCGGGCGGCACGATCCGTGTATCGGCGTGCGCGGCAGCGTCGTAGCTACCGCGATGGCAAGGCTAGTGACGGCTGATATGCTGCTTTTAAATTTGAGCGCAAATCTTGCAAATTTAAAGAAAATTTACAGCTAACTCCAAGATAATCGCACTCCAAGCAAAGCTGAGTAAAACGGACACTACGCGCGTCAAATTTGCGATGATTTTTGCGCGCGTTTGGACGAGCTAGCCGTAAATTTCGGCTACGAATACGTAAAATCCCGCCGCGAAATTTATAAAAAATCTGGCATTTTTGCGCAAGGCAAAGACGTTTGGTAAATTTATGTCTACGATATAAACGGCGCAACAGTCACATTAATATAAAAAATTCTCGTACGGCGGCTTAGAAAATTTGCTCGCTGACGCCGTAAAATATCTAAATTTATACAAAAATCATAGAAAATAAAGCACGGAAGGGCTAGGAGCGCGCAATGCTTGCAAAGCGGCTGCGAGATTAAATTTACGCCGATTTACGGGGCATGCCTGTACCCGCGTTTATATTTTCGCGTCCTTTTAAAATAAAATCAAAAATCAGCCTACTTTTTGCCTAAAATTTGTAAAATTAGCCCAAAAAAGGATAAAAAATGAGCCAAAAAACGCTAACGATCATCGACACTTTCGGATTTTTTTTTAGACTTTACTACGCGATGCCCGGCCTTAAAAACAAAGAAGGCAAGCCAAGCGG
>NZ_CAUQHQ010000004.1:0-42148 GCF_963517995.1 uncultured Campylobacter sp. | reverse complement strand
CTCTATTAAACAACGCTACGTAGAGCTGAGCTACTTGCGCTTGAGTTACTGCCATTTAGGGACTCCTTTAATCGTAATTTAAATTTAAATATTTTTTATAGATTGGGTGCAATTATAGCATAAAAAATAAAATTTGTTTAAAGGTGGAGTAAAAACTAGTGCAAGAGTTGGGTTAGATTGCTAAGACTATAATGTAAAATAGCAAAATTTAAGACTAAATCAAAAGAGAAAAATCTCCCGAGATAAGTCGGGAGATAAATATATAAAAACTAATATCAGTTGATATTAAATGTTCCTTGAGTGGTATCATATGTAGCTATGATATCATCCGCTCTGACGCCAGCTAGCTTTACAAGGTGGTCATCAGTAGTTAGCGCATTAGAACTAGTAGCAGCATTATGAACTACATAGGTGTCGTTGCCATAAGTGAAGTAATATACCTTACCGGCTTCATCGTGCGTGGATAAGACAGCATTAATAGCTTCTTTAAGAGTAGTTTTGTCTCTTACTACGCTATCAGCTATTTTCTGGATACCGCTAACCGATCCAAATTTAATCTTATCGCCACTAGAAGCATCGCTAATTACTACATATTTGCTAGCGTCAGCATCGGTCTTTGCATTAGTTACAACGAATTCGTCGCCGCCCGCTCCACCTTTTACGGTAATTGTTTTACTCGCAGTTAGAGTACCGAATGTAATCTTATCATCGCCTGCGCCGAGATCTATATCTAGATTTCTAATAGTAGTCTCCGAAAGCATATTATCCCGCAAAGTAACGGTATCTTCGCCACCGGTAGCTTTAAGAGAGATCAAATTTTTCGCGTTAAGAGCATCTAAGGTTATAGTACCTTTTTCTACATTTCTAAGACCGCTTAAATCAATGGTTCTTAGGCTATCGCCGGTATTGCTAGTATTTAGAGTGTACTCGTCATATCCGGCCCCAAGATCGCCGCTAACTTTAATATTTTCGACACCGACTATACTATTTGTTTTTGTTATATTGATAGTATCATTTTTTACCGAACCTGTAATGTCTGCTTTAAAATCTCTACCGCCAGCTATTCTTAGATCTATAGGAGCCTCGTTCGTTCCTGTTATGTAAGAAATTTTTAGCTTTATGTCGTTTGCGGTTAACCAAGCTGGACCATTGTCAACAAACGATGTCACTCCAAGGGTTTGACCGAGATCTATATCTATTTTGTTTGCAGCTATATTTCCGATAGTTACCTTATGCGCCGTACCGCCTTTTACGATCACGCTATCAGTCGCATCGGTATAGTCAAGAGTAGATGATAGTTTTAAGTGCTGGATATTTGCGCTATTGTTTTCGATATTTAAAGTTCCCGCATTACTAGTATCTATCTCAACTTCACCGCGAGTATCATTATTTAATGACACGTTGATAGTGCCTTGAGTATTTAGCGTAGCATGTAAGGACTGATAGTTATGAGCCTCTATAGTAGCTTGCAGATGATCAGCCGTTAAATTTATATCCTGAATAGACGTACTTCTGTGAGTATTATCTGAGGACTGAATACCTGCAACTACGGTAGCAGATGACTTTTCGTTAGTACCCTTTAAATTTATAGTCGAAAGAGTCGCAAAGTGATCTTCGGTAGCGGTATTGCTTAGCTTAAACTTACCTGCAGTGGTTACATCCAATGTCTTAAGGGCTTTTAGCTTATTTGCTGTGGAATCAAATACGCTATCTGCTTGTGTCGTAGTTACCTTCATAGATGTAGCTAATGGTGCATCAAAGCTTAAATTTTTACCGCCGACGTCTTTTGAATCCATAGTAAGCGTAAGAGCAGTAGCTTTATCTGCTTTTATCGTACCCGTTCCAGAGATAATACCTTTTAAACTTACGTCTAGTTTCGTAGCATTAGCTGCCGTGACGCTAACTAGCTTACTGTCCGTATCAATTTCGTTAGTGTAGTTGACGGCATTTAAATTTGCAGTGTCTATAGTGATTTTATTACCTGTTCCGGTACTTGTTAAAACATTAAGGGTTTTAAGATTAGCTGAATTTATGACGTTCAAACTTTTATTGCTCATCGTATCTTTCAAGCCTACCGTTAAGCTTGTTACATCCGGAGATTTCTCAAGGTCTAAAACAGCAGGAACGCTAGTTGTTATCTCAGAATTTTTAAATATTAAATTCTCAATAGAAGTACTTTCTAGTTTTCTAGCAGTATTAAGTCCGCCGTCTAAATCGTTAAATTCGAGAGTATCGTTACCGTCGCCGCCGTTTACTTTAAATATACCTACGCTTGCGCTATTGATATTGGCCTTGAAGGTATCATTACCCTTACCGCCTTTTACATCCTCTAAAGTAGTATATCCGCCGACTAAATCAGCCGATAGGTTTGCATTTAAGGCTGATGCGTCAAAATTTGTAGTAACACCGTTAGGTGCGGCTTTAGTGCCTGCTAGAGCTATATCTAGAGCCGCATCGCCTTTTACGACTATATTTTTATTGCTAACGCCGCTTATATAGCTTGCAGAGCCTTTAGTAGTAATGTTTAGCTTTTCGATGCCGCTAAATGTTGTAACAATAGAATTTGACATCATACCCTCGGCGGTAGCTGCGCCTACGTTGTCTAAAGTGAGATTTTGCTCGTCGTTAGAGCCTGCGATTATAGCAGGGTTGTAGGTCAGAAGTATATCGCCTGATTTTACGTTTGCAGCACTTAGATCGACGATGTTGGCTAAATTTATAACTCTAGTCGCGCTATCTCCGCCGATATTTACTTTTCTTAAGCCTTCTACGCCTTCAGCATTAAATACCTTTCTAGTGCCGCTATTGTTAGTTAAATTTAGATTTTCTACGTTTCTCAAATATCCGCCGGAAAATCCGTTAAAATTTGTAGTCATATCCGCATTTAGCGTATCTTCGCCAGAACCGCCGTCGATTTTATCTTCAGGATTAAACGTATTTTGAGAAACCACTGAGCTTATAACGCCGTTTATGACATCCGCCTTCGTAGTACCGTTTACGGTATCTTCGCCGGTAGTTAGAGTATGATAAGCGGTGTTTGCCAGCTGATCTACTCTAGCTTTTTGCTCGGTTAAATTCGTAGAGTTCGTAGTTCTGATAATCTCTTGAAAAGGAGTATAATCGTAATTGCCGCTATTATCTTGAGCTATTTGAGAAATTTTTTGCGCCATGTAGGCTGAAATTTCGGTTTTATTTGCAAAAGTCGCCGCAGCAACCGGGTCAGCCGCTCTAGCTTCCGCCGAAGTAGCCACCTCAAACAATTTTACGATAGTGTCGCCTCTTGAGTTGCCGGCTTGGATGTGTCTAACCCATGCGTCTATACCGCTTGGGTCTTGCGAGTAATCCTTGCCTAGGATATTTTTATAAAGCATTTCGACAAAATCTTTATCTTGATTGATTCTGCCGTTATAGTAGGATCTAGCCGCATCGGAATTTAGCATCTCTTGCGCTATTTGAGCTTGCGTTTTATTCGCTCCAGCTCTAACCCATGCGTTAAAGCCGTCTCCCTCGGGAGCGCGGTTAAATAACGCTACGTAAAGTTGCGCGACTTGCGCTTGTGTTACTGCCATTAAGGACTCCTTTTTAATGTTTTTCTTGAGTTTTTGGGTATCTTTACAGAATACTGTCGCTAATTATATCATAAAAACGGTTTAAAACGCAAAAATAAAAACAAATTTTACTTAAACGCTCTTTGAAGGTCTCTCATCATTTCGACTGAAATGTTTGAGTTTAGCCACTGTATCTCCAGATAAGAAAGCACGAGATTATAAGCCGCCGTTAGCGCTTCGTTTCTGGTTTTAAACACTCTAGCGCGCGCGTCGAATAAATTTACGGCGTCTTTTAGACCCTCTTCGTAGCCTCTTTCTATCGATTTTTCGTAAAGTTCGGCATTTTGTAGCGACCTATGCATTAGCTCGCACTCATCGATATAGTTAAGATAGTTGTTGATTGCTTTTTTTTGGCTGATTTCTATCTCTTTTTTTATATCTTTTTGCTGCTCGATGCTAGCTAAATTTAACAGCTTGCCCTCCTCGACCCGCGAGCTGGTAGACCCGCCTGTATATAAAGGCAGAGTAAATCTAAGCATAGTATCTAGCTTTCTGCGCCTATCGCCCGAATAGTCGTTGTCGTCGTAATATAAATTTGAGTAGCTGATACTAAAATCAAGCGTCGGTAGATGCTCGCTTTTTCGTTTTTTATACTCTTGCTCGGAAATTTCAACCGCAAGTACGCTGTCTTTGTATTTGAAATTTCTAGCCACGTCGCCAAACTGGGCTAAATTTATACTTTTAAAAAACTCGGTATCGATATTTTTAAAGCTATCTTTGACCTCGACCTCTTGCCCGACGAGTTTCGTTAGCTCCAGTTTTGCCACCTCGATATTTAGCTTGGCTTTGTTTACGCCTAGCATCGCTTCGTCCAGTCTTACTTTGGACTCTAGCATATCCATTTTATTTACCAGACCGAATTCCAAAGACTTTTGCATCTGGTTAAATTTAGCGCGATTGGCCTCCTCGTAGCTTTGCGCTAGAGCTAGCGTCTCAGAGGCGAAAGTATAGTTAAAATACGCCTCTACGACCTTTTTGGCTAGCTCTTGCTTAGCGTTTTCATAGACGAGTTCGTTGCCTCTTACTCTGATTTCCTCTTGGTTTCTTTGATACCAGATGGCGGGTCTAAAAACGCTTTGGCTAAGGCTAACGCCTACTTTTTTATAGCTTTCGTTTATTTTAGATACTCTGCGTCTATCCATCCTGTCGTATTTTTCGCCTATATAAGACGCCTCAGCGTTAATGGTAGGCAAAAACATAGCCGTAGCTTGAGAGAGTCTCTCCTGAGAGGCTATGTTGTTATACATATTCATCTTTACTTCGTTATTATTTTCTAACGCCATCTCGTAGGCTTCAGAGAGGCTGACGCTTTGAGCCAAAGCAAAATTTGAAGCCAATAAGGCGGAAAGTAAAATTTTAGTCTTCATTAAACGCCCTTTTAAACATATCTATGAATGGTTTTAAGATATACTCCAGCATAGTTCTGTCGCCGGTCTTTATCATCACCTCTACAGGCATACCCGGCACGATAAAAAACTCGTTTCTGTCAAATTCTTTCATGCCCTCCGGCGTGAGCTCGGCTTTTATATCGTAATAAGAGTGTCCGGCACTATCCTGAACGCTATCTGCCGATACGTACGTAATTTTGCCTTCCATAACAAAGCTCGGTTTATGCTGAAACGCGCTAAATCTAATGTCGGCAAGCTGTCCTACATGCACGGTATCGATATCCACTACGTTTAGCTTAGCTTCTACGACGTAGTCGGTATCGTCTGGCACTATGCTCATGATCCTCTCGCCCGGCCTTATAACTCCGCCGATAGTATGAAACGCTAGCTCTACGACGCTACCTTCTACCGGAGATTTTACGATGGTGCGCTCGGATTGGTCTTTTAGCGCATTATATCGCTGCTCCAAGTCTACGAGGCGAATTTTAGCGTCTTCGAGTTTTTTTAGGATATCTTCTTTAAAGCTCCTATCTCTTAGAGCTATCTGCCCTTGCGTCTCGTTTATCTGGACGCCTAGCCTTGCGATCTCGGCGGTACCTGCGGCTAGTTCGCCCTCAACCGCGGTTTTTTCTCTATTTAGGTCGCGCAGTCTGACCTTATCGGCTAATTGCTCTTTAAAAAGCCTTTCCCACTCCCTTATCTCTTCATTTAAAGAAGCGATACGGTCTTTTTTGGCGCTCATAATGGCTTTTGCGCCCTGGATTTGATTTTCCAGCTGCTTTATGCGCTGTTTTAAGATAGTTTTTTCGTTATCGAGCAGCTTTTTTTGCTCGTTAAATATACTAATCTGGCCGTTAGCGACCTCTTCATAGCCGCTTATTTGCTTTATATCGTCGCTAAATTTGATCTCGCTAGCATCGTCTTTTTGCGCTTCTAGTCTAGAAACTATGGCGCTAGTGCGTAGATAATCGGCTCTAACGATACCTATCTCGCTTTGCAATGCGGCGTTTTTTATCTCCACTAGCGGATCGCCTGCTTTGACTACGTCTCCGTCTTTGACGAAAATTTTATCTACGACGCCGCCTTCTAAGTGCTGGATAATCTTTTTGTTACTTACGACGTTTATCTTGCCTACGGCTACCGCAGCGCTATTTAGGGGCGCCATACCTAGCCATATCCCAAAAACTCCCACGAGCATAAATATAACGAAAATGCCGAAATTTACCGTGCCTTTTTCACTCTTAAGTATCATTTATTCCTCCGAATCGTCAAGGCTTATGCTTGGGCGGTTTTGTTTTTGCTGCACTTGAGCTTGTTGCGCGTTGGCTTTGTTAAGCTCGGCTAGTACGGCGTCTCTGGCTCCGAAATACATCAATCTACCACCGTTTAATACCGCGATTTTATCCACTAAATTTAAGATATTTAGCTTATGGGTTATTAGCACGATAGTAGCTTTGCCTTTCATGCTGGAAAGCGCGGCAAAAAGCGCTCTCTCGCCCTCCTCGTCAAGGCTGGCGTTAGGCTCGTCTAGCACGATTATCTTAGGCTCTTTATAAAGCGCTCTAGCTAGAGCGACTCTTTGACGCTGGCCGCCGCTTAGGCTCGCGCCGCCGATACCGATTTTAGTTTCGTAGCCGTCGGGTAAATTTAATATCATATCGTGGACGTTGGCTAGCTTTGCCGCGCGAACGATCGCTTCGCTGTCAAGTTCGCCGAATCTCGCGATATTTTCGGCGATATTTCCTTCAAAAAGCTCGACGTCTTGCGGCAAATATCCGACAAACCGTCCTAAATGATCGCTGTTATACTGCGTGATATCGGCTCCGTCTATACGCACTACGCCGTGAAATACCGGCCAAACGCCCAGCATCGCTCTAGCAAGCGAGCTTTTGCCCGCCGCGCTTGGACCGATGATAGCGCACATATCGCCGCTTTTTAGTTCGAAATTTATCCCCATCAAAGTAGGCGCTTTGCCGTGAGGCGGCACTAGGCTTATGCTTTCTAAAAATATATCGCCCTGCGGATCAGGAAGTTTAAGCTTTTCGTTATCCGCCGGGAAATCCTCTAAAAACTGCGAAAGCCTAGCATAGCTTTCTTTCGTATTTTTATAGCTTTTCCAGCTTGAGATCAAGATATCAAGTGGAGCTAGCGCGCGGCCCATGATGATGGAGCCTGCGATCATCATTCCCGGATTTACTTCCTGTAAAACGACTAAATACGCGCCAAGACCTAACATAAGCGACTGGGAAACTACGCGAAAAACTTTACTTATATTTGCGTACATTCCGGCCTTTACGCTAGATTCGGAGTGGGCTTCTAAAAATTCGTTGTGCTTTTTATGCCAAATTTTCTTCAAATTTCCGTTCATTCCCATCGCTTGGATGACTTCGGAGTTGCGCAAATTTAAGTCCACGAAGCGAGTCTCGGCGTTAAAAGCGTCGTTTGACCTTTTTAGTCCTTCTTTGGTCGCGCCCTCGTTTAAAAGCGCAAGCGCAAATAAAATAATCGCCGCTACGATACTAAAATATCCAAAATAAGGGTGAAAGAAAAATAGTATAAGGATATAAAAAGGTAGCCAAGGAGCGTCTAAAAAGGCAAATACGCCGTTTGCGCTAAGGTACTGCTTTATCGTATTTAAATCTCTCATCGGCTGAGACGAGACTCTGCCCGGCTGCCTGGCCGAGAGCTTAAATATCGCATCATAAACGCGCTCTGATAGCCTAAGATCGAGTTGATTTGAAAATACTACGAGTATCCTAGAACGTAAAATTTCAAAAAGCGCCATACAAAGATACAAAAATATAACGATAAGGGTTAGGAAAAATAACGTATCAAGACTTCTTGAAGTTACGACCCTGCCGTAGAGCTGAAGCATGTATAAAGGCGAGGTCAGCATCAAGACGTTTATGAACATACTAAAAAGTCCCGCGTAAATAATTACGCGTTTGGACTTTTTAATGCTCTCTTTTAGTTCATTTATTTTCATTTGCCGTTTTGCTCTCGTTTTCTAAAATTTTAGCAGCCAAATTTTGCAAATTCGACAAGCTCCTGATGTGCGCGTCTATCAAGCTAATATAGCCTTTTCTAGCAAAATCGGCCAAAGTCGCGTCGTCAAGCTCGTTTAGCTTCTTTCTGCTTACGACCGAAAATCCCTTTATTAGAGTTATTTTTTTATCGTTGTCCGATACCGTTAGCTCTTTGTTTATCAAAATTCCGGCCTTTTTGATTTCTTCGAGCGCTTTTTGAGTCGCGGCTAGCTCGGCATTATAGTTTTGGATAGCCGTGATGGTATTTTTTAGAAAATCGCTAGGCTCTTCGTTCTTCTTAAATAGCTTCTCGCCCTTGCCTTTTAGCTGAGGCGCGTCTTCATCGACGCAAAGGATAGTTTGGTCTTCTACCTTAGCTACCGTAAACGGATAGTTTTGCATTATTGCCGGTACGTATCCTTTGTAGTCTTTATCTATGATTAAATTTTCGTTTCTGCCTAGCAGTACCAAAAGCTTAGGCACTACGTCGTTGGTAAAAACTATCGCTAAGTCCCTATCGCAAAAAAACGCCTCGCTGGCGACTATCTCCGCAAACGGAAAATTCGGTAACTCGTCTTGGTGATAAGACAACCCTTTATGTACTTCTGAATTTAAAGCAACCACTTTCATTTCTGTCCTTTTTTTAAAATTTTGAATTTCTATTCTTTTTGCTAAGCTTAAATTTTTGTCGATATTTTTAAAGGTATATCCGCCGCTTTTTTGTAAGAATGCCAAGACGTCTTCGAATTCGTTTATAAAAACGTTCCTTATCTCGTACCTTTTTATATCGCTTTCTTGAACGAAGCCTCTTTTTTTGTTTCTATTTCGTATAAAGGCGCTGTTTAGTTCCTGCATTATTTTAGGTATGTTTAAGGACTTTAAAAACAGCGATACGGAACCGGACTCCAAAACGTAGCCCAGTATCTCCATATCGTGCTTTTGAGCCAAAGAGTTCAAAATCTCAATGTAAAGCTCTTTTTCGCTTTCGTCGCTAAAAAAGCTTCCTTTTTGTTTTATCAAAACCATTTCCGATTTTATCTCTCTAATTGCTCTACCCAAAATTTACCTTAACCAGTAACTCAAACATCAAGAATGTGATTGTAGTCCTTTTATACTTAAAAAAATATTAAAAAGTGCCAGAGTATTTAATTTTTTATTTTAAGATTTCGGCATTATTGGAATAGATATTGCTTATATTTATGCGATGAATAGTCTATCGCTATTATAATAGTTGCATTGACTTTGCGTAATAGTCGATACATTTATTCGTTAGACGTTAGCGCTTAAGCTAAAATTCACTTTTAAGGAGCCGACATGGCAATTACGCAAGCACAAGTAGCCCAACTTTACGTGGCATTATTTAACAGAGCACCAGAAGGCGCTGGTCTTAGAGCATGGGTCGCCGCAGGCGCGAGCAAAACGCAGGCTCAGTTAGCAGACGATATGCTGCGCTCTCCGGCCGTTCAGTCGTATTTTAACGGCAGCATCGATACTAACAGAGGTTACGTAGAAAATATCTACAAAAATATCCTGGGCAAAGACTACTCCCAGGATCCAAGCGGCATAGACGCGTGGGTGCGCCATTTAGAGGCCGGACACTCAAGAGGCGAGACGCTGGCTAAACTCTTTGAGGTGGCCGCATCGGCAGAAGCAAGAGCCGCAGACCCTACGGCGGCTAGGATATTTGAAAACAAATCCGCGATCGCCGCATACATGGCACAAAAGATCGGAAACATCGATAGCGACGGCAACGGCGGCTATAACTACGCTCCGTTTCAAGAAATCATCCGCACGACTAACGCTACGAATTTAGAAGAGCAAAAGGCTAGAGTAGACGCGCTAGCAAGCGCGGGCGTAAGCAAAACCCTAACCGAAGACGTCGATAATATAACCGGCACCGCGGGCGACGACACTTTCACGGCGAAGTATTATCAAGGCAGCGGCGATAGAAAATCAACGCTCTCTCCGCTAGATAAAGTAGAGGCTGGAGCCGGAAAAGACACGCTAAATTTAACCGTGCTTAGAAACACGAACTCCACCGAACTAACCGACACGGAGCTAACCAACGCCCTAAAAGGCGTCAAACAAATCGAAAATTTAAATATCGATTCGGAGGTTAAATTTAACGCAAGCGGCGTCAAATTTAACTACGGCTTTGAAAATTTAAGCATCTCTACTATCGACAAAGTTAAAATCACCGAAACCGACACCTCAAACAAAGTCAAAATAGACACCACTGGCGACGTAGAGCTAACCGCGGCGCAGGCAAAGGAAACGCAGATAATGTCGCAAGGAAACGTCGTGCTAAACGCCGCCGAAGCTACTAAAGTAGACGTGTCGGCAAACGGTACCGCAAACGTAAACGTCGCTAAAGCCCAAACCCTAAAACTCCAAGCGGGCGGGGCTACGACCGTAACCACGGGCGAAGCGATCAAAAAGGTAAATATCGACCTAAAGCGCGACTCAAACGCCCTAACCTACGCTAATACGAACGCTGCCGAGCTAACGCTGGCAAATTTAGCCCTAGCCTCAGATATAGTCGCGGCAAAAGCCAAAAAGATCGACGTAACGGACGTAAATTTCGGCTCAAACTCTATAAAAACCGACGAACAAGACGTGGATCTAACGATGTCTTACGCCCAGGACTCCGCTCACGCCACGGCCAAACTCTCTTCAAGCGCGGCCGATAAGGTAAAAACGCTAAATTTACACGCCAAAGCGGGCAAAGAAGGCAGCCTAGACGTAGGCAACATCACGTCGCTAACCAAGGTCAAAGTAGACGGCGGCATGAGAAATTTAACCATGGATCTCTCCGCGCAAACGGCTCTTACGAATTTCGATTCAAGCGCTTTTGAAGGCGGATTTTCTAGCCTCAAGCTAAAAAACGTCGCAAACTCTACGGCTACTTTAGGCGGCGGAGACGATACGGTCGAGGTAGATAGCGTAGCAAACGTCCAGAGCATAAACGGCGGCGCGGGCAACGACACTATAGCCGTAACCTCAGCCGTAGCAAAAGCGACCGTAAATAAACTAACGCTTACGAATTTTGAAAATTTAAAGATAACTAACGCGCTAGACGGAGCGGTCGATATGACTAAATGGGCGAATCTAAACTCCGTCGTTCTAGGAGGCGGCACTAGCGCGGGGGCTGAGATCAAAAATCTAGCTAACGGCTCTACCGTAGCGGTAGATACCGTAGCCGTTACCGCAGACGTAGCGGTTCTAATCAAAGACGCGCAAAGCGGCGAAAGCGACGTATTAAATTTAGCATTTAATCCAAAAGCCACAACTGCCGGACTAAACAATACGGGAAATTTCGTCCTAGACTACATAGAAACCGTAAATATAACCTCAAATCAAGATACCGCCAAAACCGCAACCGCGATAAACGTTATAAATTTAAAGGCTAGCGCAGCGGATAAGGCCAAACTAACGACGATAAACGTCAAAGGCGACGGCAATACCGAGCTAAAGATAAACGACCATCTAAAACTAAAAACCGTAGACGCAAGCGCGCTAAAAGGCAAATTTACCTTTGACTCTACGGGCAAGATGGACGCCGCAGGCACGATAAAAGGCGGCCTAGCCGACGATAAGATCACATTTGACGCGCTAAGCGGCACTAGCGTAACGGGAGGTGCGGGCAACGACACGTTTAACGTAAACAAGCTAGGTACCGGCGCGGGAACGTTCGGCGCGGATCGTCTAAGCTCGGTTACGGATTTTTCTAGAGGCGACAAGCTACATCTAGGAAATACCGTAGCAAATAAAAACTCCATCCACAAATACGAGGCCGACGGCTCGCTAGATTTTGCCAACAACCTAGCAAGAGCGCTAGCCGCGGCTAAAGACCACGAGTCAAAGACCGCGTATTTCACGTATCAGTCAAACACGTATCTAGTCTCCTCAGACGCTAACGACGGCGTAACGGCGGACGACTACGTGACCAAGCTATCCGGAGTACAAGACCTAAGCGCGGCCAAAACGGACGCAGACGGAAACGTAATACTATAATTTTATATATTACGCTCATTTTATTCTTTCTTTTCTTGCGGCGGGCGGGCTAGAGGCTCTGCTCGCCGCGCTAAATTCGTGCTTTTTGCGCTCGTTATCCGATAATCAAAAATTTAATGTTATAATCGCCCCGGTATTAACCAAATTCAACTTACCTTAAAGGAGGCCTTTATGGCAGTAACAAAAGCACAAGTCGCCCAACTATACGTGGCATTATTTAACAGAGCGCCCGAAGGCGCGGGTCTAAACGCGTGGTTTGCGGCAGGCGCGACCAAAACGCAGGCTCAACTAGCGGACGATATGCTCCGCTCTCCGGCGGTTCAGTCGTACTTTAACGGCAGGATAGACACCGATAGAGGCTTTGTGTCAAACATCTATAAAAATTTCCTCGGTAAAGACTATGCCGACGATCCTGCAGGCATCGAGTCATGGGTACGCCACCTAGAAGCCGGACACTCAAGAGGCGAAACCCTAGTTAAACTTTTTGAAGTAGCGCAAACTCCTGAAGCCATAGCGGCGGCTCCGGTTGCTGCGGCGATCTTTAGAAACAAAACCGAAGTTTCCGCATATATGGCCGAAAAGATAGCAGACATCGCTCAAAGAGACGACGGCACCTACGACTACGAGCCGTTTCAAGCTATAATCAGAGGCACGACTGATACAAATTTAGAAGAGCAAAAAGCAAAAGTCGACCAACTAGCTAGCGGACAAACTCCTAGTACTAACCAAAATTTTACAGTTAATAACGATGATATCACCGGTACCGACGGCGACGATACGTTTAATGCCGTTTACTACGCAGGCGACGGCGCAAAGACGTCTACATTATCATCTCTAGACAAGCTTGACGCTAAAGGCGGTAAAGATACGCTAAATATCACAGTGCTAAAAAACGGCGCAGTCAGCAGCTTCACTATGAATGATATAAATGCTGCTATGAGAGACGTGAGTAATGTCGAAAATCTAAACATCAGATCTGAAGTAGCATTTAGCGGCTCTGGCGATATAAATAAGAACCTAGATAACCTAAGTATCCAAACTATCGGCAATGTAGCTACCACTACGGATACTAAAGAAAAAGTAACGATCGATACCACCGGAGTGGTTAATCTAACGGCAAACGAAGCAACGAAAGAAATAACCGCCAAATCATCGTCTGCAGCGGTAACCGTAAGTGCGGATAAACTAGTAGATAAGGTCTCTATCGAAGCCGGCGCAGGCGCAACGCTAACTGCAGCAAAAGTACAAGAAGTCGCAATAAAAGCCAAAGGCAACACAACTATAGATACGGCAAAAGCTACCAAGGTAAACGTAAATCTAAACGATAAAGCCAATACGCTGACAATAACAAGCCCGCTAGCCGAAGCTACAGAGGTAACCCTATCTAGCCTAAAGCTAGCAGCTGCCGCAACCGTAGCTAAAGCTACTAAAATAAGCGTAACCGATGTTGATTTTGCTACATTTAATATCTCTACCGATGTAGAAAACGTTGATTTTAGTATGAACTATAAATTTAAAGAAAATAGTACCGACGCTCAATTAACGGCAGCCCTAGTAGCAACTAACGCAAAGAATCTAACTCTACACGCAAAAGCCGATAAAAAAGCATTCTTTACTTATAGCGGCGCGACCACTAAGCTAGTAAAAGCCGTCATCGACGGAGACGCTAAAAATTTAACTCTTGATCTAAGCGCTCAAACTGCTCTTAAAGATATCGACGCTAGCGCATTTACCGGAAATTTTGCAGAGCTTTACGTTAAAAATACGGAAAACTCTACCTTTAAGCTAGGTAGCGGAGACGACGTAGTCGCTCTAACGGCTACCGCCAACAAACAAACCATCGACGGCGGAGCCGGAACAGACTTAGTATCGGTAACTTCAAATACAGCAGAAACCGGCGCAGGCGATAAAGTGACATTTAACAACTTTGAAGGATTGAAGATATCCAATACGTTAGCTCACGACATAGATATGTCTAAATGGAGCGGCTTTACCAACATCACTCTAGCAGACGGCTCAGAGTCTAAATCTATAACAAAACTAGCCAATAACTCTACCATAACTCTAGAGAAGGTGGCTCTAGCTGCAACCAAGAATCTAACTCTAGGCGTAAAAGATGCGGACACGGGCACAAATGATACTGTAAACATCGTCTTGGATCCGAAAACATTTACAGTGACACCACCTAGTACCGATAAAGTCGGCTTGAACAATGCCGGCAATTTTGTTATAGACGACATAGAAAATGTCAATATAACTTCAAATTTAGATACCGAAAAAACCGAAGGCGTAAAAAATACGGTTAAATTTAATGCTACTGCGGACGCAAAGGGCGTGTTGACAAATGCAACCATAAAAGGCGATGCTGATACTGAAGTTATTTTTGGCTCAAATATCAAAAAGATAAAAGCTTTAGACGCAAGCGCGCTAGAGGGTAAATTTACGTTTGACAGCACTGCTCATCTAGCAGATAAAGCCGTTATTAAAGGCGGAGCAAAAGACGATACTATCACGTTTGCCAGCACAATGGCCACAACCGTAACAGGAGGAGCAGGCAAAGATACCTTCGTAATCAATAAAGGTATAGACCCCGTAACCTTTGCCGCTTCTAAAACTTCTACTATTACCGACTTTACAAAAGGCGATACCATAAAGATAGGCGGTTCGACTGCAGCGGTAACCCAAGACAAAATAGTAAAATATGAGACAAGCGGCTCTTTGGACTTCGCCAACAACTTCAAAGAAGCGCTAAAGGCCGCAGGCGATCAGAAGGTGGCATATTTTACTTATAGAGATCCGGATACCAACTCGACTGACACCTATATCGTAAAATCAAATGGAGCCAATGCGGTAGCCGATTCAGATGACTACGTCGTAAAACTAAGTGGCGCCGTCGATCTAAGCAATGCTACGATCACCACAAGCGGACACGATACGCTGATAACCCTCTAATCTCCGCGATAAACCCCGACCTTTCGGGGTTTATCTCTTTTATTTTCTAAATTCCGTTTTTAAACTTCCCTTTCGCGCAAATTTTGTCTTGATTTAAATTTAACCCAAAGCTCAAATTTATCTGCTCCAAATTTCGCCGCTACGGATAAAGCCGCGCGCAAAAAGATAAATCAGGAAGATTTTCGTATTTTTTAGTATAATTGCCCCGAGGTTAAGCCGAAGTGTCGCAGCCTCAGGCTTAAATTTGCCCCAAAACGGAGGTAAATTGAATGCTTTATAAATCGCGGTTGCGGTTATACTACTTTGTATTTTTGCAGTCAAGGCACTAGCCAAGACCCGCCTAGAGCGATCGCGGCGGACTAAGATTTTGCCCTTCGGCGAGTAAATTTATACTTTTTTAGCAAATCTCAAATTTAAAAGGCAGATCGATGTTTTCGTCATTTTTCGCGAGTAAAAAATGGGCTGCGTGGGCGCATCTGGGAGCGATTTTGATACTGGCTTGCACATACGCGCAAGTACAGCTAACGGTCGCGATAAATGAATGGTACAAGGACTTCTACGATATTTTGCAAGACGTCAAAAACCACACGGTAGACGACTTTTGGACGGCGATTAAGATTTTTGCCGCGCTAGCGTTTCCTTTCGTGCTACTGGGTACGGCGATATCGTATTTTACGCGCGTTTGGACGTTTAGGTGGCGAGAGGCTATGACCTTTAGCTACATCGCCTACTGGAAAAAGACGCCGCACGATGTCGAGGGCAGCTCGCAGCGTATCCAGGAGGACATCTACCGCTTCGCTAAAATAGTCGAGGACTTAGGCGTTACGGTAGTAGATGCGGTCATGACGCTAGCGGCTTTCGTGCCTATACTCTGGGTTCTTAGCGCTCAGGTAAAAGTGCCTTTTATGGAGGGCGTCGCGGGTTCGCTCGTGTGGATCGCGGTAGCTACCAGCGCCGGAGGCCTAGTCGTCTCGTGGTTTGTAGGCATCAAGCTACCAGGCCTTGAGTACAACAACCAAAAAGTCGAAGCCGCATTTAGAAAAGAGCTCGTCTACGCCGAGGACGACAAGCAAAACTACGGCGATACGCGCAAGCTAGAAGAGCTTTTTAAAAAGATAAAATTTAACTTCGGCAGGCTCTTTTTGCACTATGGATATTTCGACGTTTGGAAATACTTTTTCTCGCAAAGTATGATCATCGTTCCGCTCATAGCCCTAGGCCCTAGCGTACTAACGGGCGCGATAACGCTAGGCGTGATGATGCAAGTCGTAAACGCCTTTTCCCAGGTGCGCGAGAGTTTGTCTATATTTATAAGAAACTGGACGACCATCACCGAGCTACGCTCCATCCACAAGCGTTTGAAAGAATTTGAAACAAATATCGGCTACAAAGGCACGAAAAACGAGAACAACGAGGGGCTGGGGCTTGATATTTTCGCCTACTGGTCGATCACGGCGAGTGCGTTTGCGATATATTTAGCGCTAGTAGAGTTTAGCGCCTAGCAGCGACATTTTGCGATGCGTAAATCATAAATTTACGCGAGCAAATTTAACTACGCCAGGCTTGCTTATCCGCGAGGTTATCTACGGCGGCGATTTTGGCGTAAATTTCGTTTTAACCAGATGCGAGGTTTAGATATCTCGGCTGCTAAATTTACCCGCGGCGGTAAGGCCGAACATATAAATTTAGCGCGCAAATTAGTAAATTTACCACGCTTGATTAATCCCGCTTTTTACCTTTGCCTTTTTCTTTTCAGACGGATTTTCATCTAGCCTGCGCGCCTTTGCCTTAAATTTGGCGCGCTTGCCAAAACGCTTGCAAACTAAGCGCCTAGGACGCTTGATTTGGGCGCGAATTTATCGGCGCCGAAGTTTTATAATTTTAGCAAGCAAATCCGCCGTCCAATCCGACCTTTTCATTGTTATGCCTATTTTAAGCTAAATTTAAACGCCTATTTACGAATTTATAGCAGTTTAAATATATAATTACCCCAAAATTTATAAAAGGAATAAAAATGATGAAAAAATTTATCCTCTCCGCGATATTTGCGGCCACTCTACTAACGGGCTGCTTTACTAGCTCCACTAGCGACGGAGCGCTGGGTGAAAACAGACGCCAGATGTTTCTAGTCAGCGAGCAAGAGATGAACGAAGCCGCAGCCAAAGCCTACGTACAGACTCTTAGCGGAGCGCGTCAAAAAGGCGCGCTAAACATCGACCCCGTGATGACCAAAAGAGTGCAAGACGTCGCCAAACGCCTAATCGCGCAGGTCGGGGTCTTTAGAGAAGACGCGCTAAAGTGGAAATGGGAAGTAAACGTCATTGACGAAAATACGATAAACGCGTGGTGTATGCCGGGCGGCCGCATCGTCGTTTATAGCGGCATCATCAAAAACCTCTCGCTAACAAACGGCGAGCTAGCCGCGGTTATGGGACACGAGATCGCGCACGCATTGCGCGAGCATAGCCGCGAGCAAGCTAGCTCCGATATGCTCACAAACGTCGGAATTTTCGCCGTTTCGCAAGCTGCGGGACTAGGCGACCTAGCTACCGGCGCCATAAATATGGCCGCTCAGTACACCATCTCGCTACCGTTTTCTCGCTCTCACGAGCGCGAAGCCGACCACATCGGTACGGAGCTGATGGCGCGCGCGGGCTACGATCCTAAAGAGGCGGTAAACGTCTGGGTAAAAATGTCCAAAAAAAGCGGCGGTAGCGTGCCCGAGATACTAAGCACCCACCCATCAAACGAGAGCCGTATAGCCGATCTGCGCGAGGTCGCGGCCAAGCTAGAGCCGGTATATCTGCAAGCCAAAAAGTAAAATTTAGCTAGCGTAACGGCTCTTTTAAACGCTTGCGGCTAGCCGTTTGGGGCGGCAGGCGTTTTTTTATATCTTGCAAGGCGGACAGACGAGCTGCAAAAATCCGCCGAATGCTAAATTTAAACGATTAGATTTTAAATTTACCGCTTTAGCTGCAGTTTTTGATTTGCTTTAAAGCGGCAAATTTAACCGCACTTGATTTTTATGGATTTTGGGTTAGATGTTTTTGTAGTAAATTTAAGGTAGCTTTTGACGCCGATTTATATCGCCTCCCGCATCAAATTTGCGCGCAAGCCTGCTTTTTACCGCGCTTTTACTTACACAAAACGGCACACGGCAGGTACGGCGTTAGTTAATCTCGCGCATCGCATCAAGCCGCTTTAAAAATATCCCTATCCGCTCAAGTTGCGCCGCATCTAGCGCTCTTTTTGAATAAAAATACTCCACGCTGTTGCCGTTTGGATAGTAAATTTTGCCGCCGCTCTCGCTGCGCCCTGCTGCATTGTTTTTGCCGACACAGCTTTCGTTGCCCCCTTCTGCGCCCTGCTCGCTGCTCGCGCCTCGTCCTTCCGCGCCAAATTTGTGGGCTTGCACCGATGAATTAGTATCAAATTTTACGTCGCCATCATCGTTAAATTTAGCCGCTTGCGAGAGCAAATCCTCGCCGCTAGCAAGCTTTAGCCGCCCGCCAAGCTTGCTTGCAAGGCGGTTTAGCGTGCCGTCTATACCGTCGATGATGCGCACGTGAGACGGCAAAATTTCGCGCAAAACGTCCTTAAAATAGTTAAAATGCGTGCAACCAAGCACGAGCGAACCGAGGCGCTCAAGCTCAAATTTAGCTAGCTCCTCGCTCAGATACGCCCGAACCGCAGGCGAGTCAAACTCCAAATCTTGCGCAAACTCCACGAGGCGAGGCAGCGGCAGACTCCACGTCTCGCACTCTAGCCGCCCCACGAGGCGCGCGAGCTTCTCGCCCGCGATCGTTAGCGGCGTGGCGATGAGCAGCGTCGGGCGCGCGCCGAAGCTATCGGCGGCTAGCTTGACGGCGGGCTCCATACCGATAACGGGCACGCCAAATGCGCCGCGAAGCTCCGAGATGGCCGCGCTCGTGGCGGTGTTGCAAGCAACGACGATAGCCTCCGCGCCGCGCGAGACCAAAAACCCGACCGCATCAAGGCTCAGCCGCACGATCTGGGCCCTACTTTTCGTGCCGTAGGGGACGTGATCCTCGTCGGCAAAATACAAAAACTCCGCCCCGCTAAACCGCCGCAGAGCCTCGGCAAGCACGCTCAGCCCGCCGATACCCGAGTCAAAAAACGCTATTTTCAAATCTTTAATCCAAAGTTAAATTTAAAAATAGATTATAACTCAAATTTGCGGTAATTTCGCCTTCGGACACAAATTTTGCCTTTTTGCGGCGGCTAGACTAGCACCTTTACGGCGCTAAAATTCGGGACTGCTTTCAGTTTAAATTTGACATCCAGGTTGCTGTTTTTAATCAAATTTGGCGTAAAATAGGTTAAATCTAACAAAAGGGCTAAAGATGCAAGAAAATCCAGCCGACGCAAAATACGAAATTTCTCGCGCCATTAAGGTCGATCTGGCCGCCATCACGCGCATTTATAACGCGAGCATTTTGGAGCAAAACGCCACGGCCGCGCTACATCCGGTTAGCATAGAGGAGCGCGAAGCGTGGTTTGACGCGCACGAGGCGGCAAATCGCCCGATATACGTGCTGCGCGAGATCTGCGAGGAAAATTTGACGGGCAAAGACGGTAAAGCTGATTGCGAGAGAAAATTTGGCTCAAACGGCAAAAATTTCGGCGCGCAAAAGATAGACGCCGCAAACCAAAAAGGCGAAATCTTGGCCTGGGGCAGCCTCAGCGACTATCATCCGCGCGAGGGCTACCGCATCACGGCCGAGATCAGCGTCTACGTCGCACCGAGCGCTCGCGGCAAAGGACTAGGCGGACGGCTAGTAAATTTTATGCTTGAGCGCGCGCCCAAATTCGGCGTCAAAAACATCATCGCGCTGATATTTTCTAGCAACGTCGCTAGCCTAAATTTATTTGCGAAATTTGGCTTTACGCACTGGGGCGAGCTGCCCGAAGTCTGCGATATGGGCGGCAAACTCGAGAGCCTAACGATACTGGGCAAAAAATTGGGGTAAATTTTAAAATTCGGTACAAAAATAGGCGCTGGATTTTAGCCGAATTTTAAATTTTAGCAGCGCCGTGCGGCCAAATTTGAGCGCGATTTTTGCTCTGGCGGCATAAAATTGACGTTTCCCGGCGGTACGCGTATTTTTAAAGCCGCATTTGCTACAATAGCTGCAAATTTAACCCAAAAGGAGAAAAAATGAAAGAGAAAATCCTAAAACTACTGGCAAGCTCGGAGCCGATGAAGGCCGGCGAGATCGCCCAGGCGCTAAACGCAGACAAAAAAGAGGTCGAAAAAGCGATAAAAGCCCTAAAAGACGAGGGCAAAATAAACTCGCCAAAGAGGTGCTATTACTCGGTATAGTAAATTCGGCGGACGTCAAATAAGAGCAAAGCGCCAATCTAGGACGTTTGAGTTAAAATGTTTTTCCGCAAAGCTAGAAGCTTGCGGAAATTCGGCTTTACGCGCTGGGGCGAACTGCCCGAAGTCTGCGATATGTGCGGCAAACCGGAAAGCCTAACGATACTGGGTAAAAATTTAAACTAATCCAAAAGCTCGGCCGCAAATTTATCTTCGTTAAATTTCCTTCCCAAAAAGGCGCAAACCTCGCGCGCGTCGCGAAGCGCGTTAGCCATGCAGCTAGTAGCTCCGGGGCTTGGCGTCATGTTAAAGCTAATGCCTTCGCCGGTGTTTATACCCGCTTCTCCCAGCATCAAACGCCCGCTTGTTTTATCCAGAACCTGCGGGCGCACTCCGCCGAAATTTCGCGCGTATCTCACGTCTTCGTAGGCTAGCGAAGGCACTATCTTTCGCGCCGCTTTGACGAATAGGCGGCGATTTATACAGGGGATCTCGTAGGCGAAATTTTTAAATAGATAATTTCTAATCTCGCTATCGCAAAGTAGCTCAAACATCGACCTAGCCACCCTACCGTCAAACCTCAGCGTCTTTAAAAAGTCCCAAAACGTCGCGCTTCCGCGGTATCGCTCTAGCTTTGGCATCAGTAGGGCGGTGGGACCAAACCTCGTGCGCCCGTCCGCTAGGATATCGGCGTCGCCGTGTAGCGCGGCAAAAGGCAGCTTTGGATTTTGCACCATATAGACCTTGCCCTTTAGCAGGCGTTTATCGCTCATATAAAAGCTCCCAGCGACTGGCAAACAGCTGTAATCAAGCCCATAACCCATCTTGTGCGCCAAAAACAGCGAATGCGCGCCTGCATCGACTACGACGTAGTTCGCGCTAAATTCGCGCCCGTCTTTAGCCGTGAGGCAAAAGCCGTCGCTAGCGCGGACTATCCGCTCTATCTCGCAGCTTAAAAACACGTCCGCTTCTCGGTTTTCTTTAGATGCAGCGTCGCAGGCGTTTTTTACGAAGCTCTTAGCCGCGCGCCCGAAATCAATCGTCGTGTATTCGCCGCTTTGCACGCCCATCGCCACGATCTCTTCGCTTCTGTCGCCGCTTTTATCGGCGTTTAAAACGACGTTTGGCTCAAGGCTTTTTAGCTCGTCTTTCTCAAAAAGCCGCAGATACGGATAAATTTCACGAAATTTACTAAATCTCTCGCGCAAAGCCGCACTCTCCTCCTCGCCTACACCTAGAACCATCTTTTGGTGCGAGAACATAAACTCGCCCGCGTAGCCGTGCATCAGCGCGTATTTTACGACCATGCGCGCAGCGACGCTTACCTTTTTGGCTTTTTCAAAATCGTAGTTCGTTTCTATATCGCCGCAGTGGATCGTCTGCGAGTTGCATTCTCCGCGCGAATTTAGCGTCGCTAAGTCTTCGTATTTTTCAAAAAGCGCGAGGCTTTTTACGTCCGCGTAGCGTGCAAGCTGATAAAATAACGCACAGCCCGAAATTCCACCTCCGACGACGGCTACTTCGTAATGTCTTTTCATAAAAGCTCCGTAAATTTTTGGCGTATTTTGCCTAAAAATGCTTAAATTTGATTGAGTTTGGCGGGTTTTAAAAAATGCGGCAGCATAGGCTAGCGGCGGCAAATTTAAAAGCTAAATTCGCCGCCTAAATTTACGCTATTTCGCGCCATTTTGCGCTTTAAACTCCGCCAAAAGCTCCTCGTCGCATTTTGGGCAGTATTCGTGCTCGCCGCTGATGTAGCCGTGCTTGGCGCAGACGCTAAAGACCGGCGTTATCGTGATATACGGTAGCTTATAGTTATTTACCACGCCGCGTACGAGATCTTTGCAAGCCTGCGCCGAGCTGATGCGCTCCTTCATGTACAGGTGCAGCACCGTGCCGCCCGTGTAGGAGCTTTGCAGTTCGTCCTGCAGATCGAGCGCCTCGAACGCGTCGTCGGTGAAATTTGCCGGTAGCTGCGTGGAGTTGGTATAATAGATATTTTCGCCAAATCCTGCTTGGATGATATCGGGATATCGCTTTTTATCCTCTTTGGCGAAGCGATACGTAGTGCCCTCGGCAGGCGTAGCTTCGAGGTTATAAAGGTTGCCGGTACTCTCTTGAAACTCGCGAATTTTACCGCGTAAAAACTCTATCATCTCGATCGCAAACTCTCGCCCGAAATCGGTCGCGATATTTTCCTTGTCGTTCGTGAAATTTCGCAAAAGCTCGTTCATGCCGTTGATGCCGATGGTGCTAAAGTGGTTGTTAAAGTGTTTTAGATAGCGCGCGGTGTACGGATACAAGCCGCGTTCGTACATCTCCTGGATAAATTTGCGCTTTTTTTCTAGCGTGGATTTGGCTAAATTTAGCAGATACTCAAGGCGCGTATAAAGCCCTTTTTTATCGCCTTTATATAGATAGCCCAGGCGAGCTAAATTTATCGTCACGACGCCGATACTGCCGGTCATCTCCGCACTACCGAACAGCCCTCCGCCGCGCTTTAGCAGCTCGCGTAAATCAAGCTGCAAGCGGCAGCACATCGAGCGCACGTGGCCGGGTTTATAGGCCTTTTCGTTTGCGACGCGGTTACCGTTTTCATCGGTCGTGTACTGGCTGCCGACGAAATTTTGAAAGTAGCTCGAGCCCATTTTTGCCGTGTTTTCAAAAAGCACCTTCGCCACCTCGCTGTCCCAGTCGAAGTCCTCGGTGATATTTACGGTAGGTATCGGGAAAGTAAATGGCTGCGAGCACTTGTCGCCCTCGGTCATGATCTCGTAAAAGGCCTTATCTATACGGTTCATCTCTGGCTCAAAGGCACGGTAGGTCATATCCGTTAGCTTACCAAACCCGCGCTTGACGGCCTCCTGCGCTAGCTCTGCGTCCTCTAAATCGCTAAATATATGCCTATCCTCGCGCGTAGGTATCTGATCGCGCAGATCGCTCGGGCAAGTGATGTCGATCGTTACGTTGGTAAACGGACTCTGGCCCCAGCGAGCAGGCACGTTTAGGTTAAAGATAAAGCTAGTTATCGCTTTTTTGATCTCTTTATCGCTTAGCTTGTCGCGGAAAACGTAAGGCGCAAGATAGGTGTCAAAGCTGCTAAACGCCTGCGCGCCCGCCCACTCGCTTTGTAAAATTCCTAAGAAATTTGCCATCTGATAAAGCGCTTCTCGGAAGTGCTTTGGCGCTTTGCTCTCAACCCTGCCGCGCACGCCGTTAAAGCCCTCGTTTAAAAGCGCTCTTAGGCTCCAGCCCGCGCAGTAGCCCGTGAGGCAGTCAAGATCGTGGATGTGATAGTCGCCGTTTCGGTGCGCGAGGCCCTCTTCTTTGCTATACACCTTATCTAGCCAGTAGTTGGCGATGACCTTGCCTGCGGTGTTGTTGATGAGGCCTGCGTTTGAGTAGCTGGTGTTTGAGTTGGCGAGAATTCGCCAGTCGGTGCCGTTGATGTACTCGCTGATGGTTTGGGTGGAGTTGATGTAGGTGGTGTCTTCGTTTAGTCCTAAAATTTGCTCGCGCTGAAGCTTGTGCGTGTGTCGGTAGAGCATAAAGCTCTTCATCACATCGAAGTGTCCCGCGTTAAAAAGCGCCTTTTCGATATAGTCTTGCACGTCCTCGACGCTCAAAACTTCGCTGTCAAACACGTGGCTCATAACGTCTAAAAAGACCTTGTCGTCGTACTCTTTGGACTCGCTTTCAAAGGCTTTTTTGATCGCGTCTTGGATTTTATACGGGAGGTATTCTTGCTTCGTGCCGTCGCGTTTTAGGATAAATTTCATTTCATTCCTTACGTTAAATTTTGGTGGTAAATTTGACGAAAGTATAGGCAAAGTTGGCTTAAAATTTAGTGACCGAAATTTGCGCTCCGGGCATTTTAAAAATGTCATTTTTTAGTTTTTTATTGTGTTTAAAGAGCGTATTTTAGGACACATTACTGCATAATACTTAAATTTTAGTCTTAGTAAGATATGATAATTATTACTAAAATTTGCTACTAATAAATACGCGTGTTTAAGGTATAATTTAAAGAATAAGGCTTAACTATATCTAAAACAATAGTTTAAAATCCCAACGGGGAACCTTATTCTTAAAATATATTATACTTATTTCTTACAAAAGAAGAAATTTTTAGCATAATTTCCGTGAATATGTAGACTTTCAATAAAAATAGTAATATAATTCACGTAAATATTTAAAAGGAAAATATTTTGGGCGATATAGTTAAAATTTTCGCCGACATAGGCGAAATATATCAAAAAGACGAAAAGCGTCTCAAAAACGAAGCCTACAAATACGATGCGATCAAAGCGTATCTCTGCGACATAGAAACCAAGCAAATAGAACCGAATTTAAACATAAGTAAAGACTGCCTAATAATATGTAGATTTGGCGTAGGCGCAAATTCCGGTAATCTTTTTCCAAATTCTCAATTTTTATCCAAAGAAGTAAATAAAGACGAAGCTAAATTTATAAAAGGCATTTTGAGATCGGTTTCAAATTTGCTCTCGTGTTTTGAGCCGAGCGATATAGAAAAAGACGCTATTTTGTCCATGTTGCCTAGTATAAATGAAGAATATTTTGCCGATATTATAGATGAGATCAAAGGCCTTGATGAGATAAAAAAGGAAAAAGGCAAAAAAGTCGCTACTTTTTTCTCGCTCTCATACAAGGGCAAGCCCGTTTCTGCCTATTTTAAACAAATTTTTGAAAATCATATCAGCGTAAAAGAGCAAAAATCCTCCTATGGATACGATATTTTAACAAATGAAAAAGGTATAGGCGGCGATGCAAATTTAGCGTTTTGCTCGGTAAATGAGATGCCCGCTAATATGCAATTTATCAAATCAAAACTCCTGCCGCTAAACGCCGTTAGCGCAAAAAAGGTAGAAAACGGCTTTAAAGCGATAAAAGATAAGCTATCGCACAATTTTTACGGTATGAAAATGGCGATTTTGCCGACGATTTTAGGCAAGTCGGTAAATTTAGAAGAGATTATCAAAATACTAGAAGAAACCTCAAAGAATGATATAAAAAGCATTCAAATAGCTGAAAAGGTTATAAAATTTAGCATAGATGATTATCTCGAAATCGCCGCTAAAAAACAGGAAAATTTGCCTGTTTTAAATACGATTTTATTCTATACGCAAAGTAATTCTGCTATCGATTTAAAGCTTGCGATAGATGACGTTTTGCCCTCTTTTATCTCTAAAATTTCAAATTTAATGGGCAATTTTGATATTAAAGCTTTCTATGAAAAAAACAGCGGAACCGACGAGACGATATATCTACAAAATTTATTTGAAGATAGACTAGACGTAATGAGTTTTTTACTGTCGAGAAATAAATTTGATTTAGAGATTATGATAGAGAGATATAGCGATTTGATTTATTACGGTAGCGTCAATAGGGACTATGCGGATAAATTAGAGTGGAGTAAGTATTTTAACGATTTTTACAGGAAAAGAACGATTGATGTTATTAAAAAATATCAGAATTTTTTTAACGAGATCGACGTGCTAAATAAAAAACTAGTATTTCAAAAGGAGTGTGATTTGGAAAATTTAACCGATAAAAAGGAGCTGATTAAAGAGCTAATCAAGAGTAGCGAGTTCTTAAATCAAAACGATGCGCTTATTAGCGCTTATTTGCTCGGTATGCTAAGCGCAGCCCTGATAAACTGGCAGCTCGGCGTTAATGGTGGCGTATCGTTTAGCAACTGGCTTGATAACTACGGCTCGATAAATAAAGAAAGTTTGGAGCGAATTTGGACTAAATGCGACGAGATGATTAGAAGGTTAAAAGGCGCTTCCAACAAACCGAATTCTAATATTGAAAACATAAAAGAGTGTTTGATAGAAATTTTACCGCAAACATTTTTTGAAAAAAGGGCTGGAAAAACGGCCAAAAGCTCATACGTTACGCTTGCTTTTGCTATGGGCGGAAGCGATTATCGTAAATTTTTAAAAGATAAAACGAAATAATTAAGGAGAATAAGATGCAGAAAAAAGAGATACTTTTTTTATGGGACGGAGAGAATTGGAATCCAAACGGCGATATGCTAAGGGATAACGCTCCAAGGTGCGATGATGAAACCGGCATAGCCGAAGTAACGGACGTTCGCATAAAAAGAACTATCAGGGACGAGATTATGAAAAAAGACGAGGCGTCGATTTTTATAAAAGAGTACAGGATAGAGGATGCCCTGTTGGACGCTAAAACAGCGATCAGACAAAGCATAAACATAAGACAAAGCAAAAGCGAACTGCAAAAAGAAATTCTGTCTAAATTTGTCGATATTCGCGCATTCGGCGGCGTATTGCCGATTTCGGATAAAGACGAAATGAAGCAAGATAAGGAGATAAGAACCGCCGGCATTCAGTTTACGGGGCCGGTGCAGTTTAGATTAAGCAAATCCCTAAACAAGGTCGAAATAGAGTATGTTAAGGGAACCGGTGCTTTTGCTAGCGATTACGATCCAAGCGAGTCAAAAAAACAAAAAGATCAAGCGACTTTTAGAGAGGAAAAATTTTTAAGATACGCTATTTTTGCTACTTACGGCATTATCGATAATTATAATGCGGCAAAAACGGGCTTTAATGAGGCCGATGAAGCTAAAATTTTAAAAGCCTTGTGGCACGGAACTAAAAATTTAACGACTCGCTCCAAAATCGGCCAGACTCCAAGGTTTATGCTAATCATCACGTATAAGGACGATACGTTTGCGGGCGATCTAAACAATAGCATAAGCCTAAAAAGCGAAAAAGAAGATAGAGCGATAAGAAGTATCAACGAATACGCTATCGACTTTACGAATTTAAAAAATAAACTCGCGAGATATGCCCCAAATATAGAAAAAATAGAGTATATGAGCGATTATGATTTTGAAGCGATAAATAAAGAAAATTTTGACAGTAGCTGGAAAAAGATAGAGGCATAAAATGAGCATTATTGCTTTTAGATTGTTCGGCGATTACGCTCATTTCTCGCATCCGGCGACGATTTATTCTAGCCTAACCTATCCGGTGCCGCCAAAGACCGCTATAATGGGTTTTTTAGGTGCCGTTATAGGCGAAGAAGAATATTTTAAGCTATCAGGTATCAGATACAGCGTAAAAATAGATAGGCAAATTTTAAAAAAGAGTTTTGTTTTTAACGGCATAAAATTTGCCCTCTCAAGCAATATGCATATAGAGGAAGGCTATCAAAACGCAAAGGAGAAAAAGCAGTTTTATAGAGAGCTCATCTGCTCGCCGTCTTATGTCGTATTTTTAAATTTAGAAAATTTAGAGCAAGGCTACCAGGATAAGATAATTTCAAATTTAAAAGAGCATAAAACCGCCTTTACGCCGTATCTTGGGATAAACTTTTGTATAGCAGATTTTAGTTGGATCGATATAAAAATATGCGAAAAAATACCGCAAGATGAAAGCTTTATAGATACATTTACGCTTATGGATGATTTTATTTTTGACGGTATAAATGAAAATGCGAAATTGACTACGGCTAGAATGCCTTGCGACTGCGAAAATAGACGAATTTTTAAAGATTTTAAAGACTTTGTAATGGAGATAAACGGCAAAGAATCTATAAAATCTAAAAATCGCGGAAATATATATCAGATAAACGATGAAAGAGCCTATTTTATTTGATGAGTTTTGGTCTCATCCAAATAAACTTTTAGAAAATCATATAAAAAATATGATCTCGCCTGATGACGATGAGCTAGATAAGCAGGTTAAACTCTATCACGACATCGCAAAACTGAAGAATAATTTTCAAATTTACATCAGAGATACCTCAAACGATAAGCTGGATAAAAACCACTCATTTCTATCGGCATATTTTTTCTTGCTAAACTCAAAATTTGATGAAATACCGACTCTATTTGGCTTTTTTACCATCGTTTCGCACCATAGCGACGTATTAAATTTAGATAGATTAGTGCGCGAAGATAACAAATTCTTGGGCGATAATTTTGAAAATTCAAAAGAGCTAGAATACTGGGACGAAGTAGCTGGCGCCGCTAAAAATATCAAGATTTATTCTAGATTATCCACTAGCAAAGAAGAGTTTTTAAAGAAAGCTACGAGCCTTCAAATGTTTTCTTGCCGATTAATTTATCGCAATTTTACGTATAAAGATTTCATAGATTTTAAAAGCTTATATTCAAATTTGGTTTATAGCGATAAATTTGAGGCTATCTTTAATGAGCCAAGGCAAGAAAATAAGCAAATTCCGCTTTGTGAGCTAGAAAAACATATTTCAAAATTAGCGGAAAAATCGGGCGACGAAAAACCAAATAAGCGAGATACATTTAGAAATTTTGTTTTAAACAACTTTGACGAAAATTACAAACTTTTTACTTTGACTGCGCCGACCGGCTACGGCAAGACCTTGACCGCTCTAAATTTTGCCTTGAAATTTAACAAATCTCGCATAATTTATGCGCTTCCTTTTACTTCGATAATCGATCAGACCTACGATATTATCGCAAAAATTTATAAAAATAACGATATTTCTGTTAGCAAAGCTCACCACAAAACGACGATAGGCGAAGAAAATCTAACCGAGGAGGATAGGTATTCTAAGATTAAATTTTTGATGGAATCTTTTAGCGGCGAGATAAACGTAACTACGCTTTATCAGCTGATATTTGCGCTATTTGGCAATAAAAACAAAGACAACGTCAAATTTAACCAGCTCAAAAATAGCGTCGTTATCATCGACGAGGCCCAAGCGATCCCGTATAATTTTAGAAAAGATTTTATCCTGCTTTGCGAGATCATTTCGCAGCGGCTCGGCACTATTTTTATATTTATGTCGGCGACGATGCCGGTTATTAAAAGCGAAAATTTTAAAGAAATTTCAAATTTAGAGTATTTTTCAAAGCAGGATAGATACGTTATAAAATGGCTTGATATAGGCGGCGAAGAGGGGCTTTTGGAGAAAATTTGCGAGACCGCAAGGGACAAAAATACCCTCGTCGTCGTAAATACGATCAAAAAAGCGCAGGATCTGTTCGTAAAACTAAGAGATAAATTTAGCTGCTTTTGCTTAAACGGATATATGTATGATGATCACAAACGCGCTACTATCGAGGCGGTAAAGCGCGCAATAAATACAAATAAAGACGATCCGCTTGCGAGTAAAATTTTACTAATTTCCACGCAGTCTATCGAAGCGGGAGTGGATCTTGACTTTGACGCGGGATTTCGCGAAGTCTCGCCTATTAGCTCGATCATACAGACCGCAGGCCGCGTAAATAGGCATTTTGGAAAAATCAGGGGCGAATTATACGTCTTTCCCGAAATAAGTAAATTTACAAATTTAATTTACGGCGATTTGTATAAAGTAAGCGGAACTATTTTGGAGGATTTTAGGCAAAGAGAGGTGCGAGAGAGCGAAATTTTAGAAATTTCAAATTCATTTTTTCAAAAAGTTAGCGCTCAGCTGGAACAAGATACGGATGAAAGCGACATAGGAAAGAGAATAAAAAAGCTTGAGTTTGAGGGCATTAACGAGGATGTCAAAAAGGTTATGGATGATAACTGCAAACAAACGCTAATAATCGAAGCTAAAGAAAATTTCATTAAGGATTTTGAAGCTAAAATTCTTGAAATTAAAAATAGTCAAAATAACGAATTCACGATACGAGATATTTTAAAAAATCACATCAGAAAGTTATCGAAATTTAGCATAAACGTAACGTTTAAAGATAAAGAGAATTTATTACCGAATTTAAGGCAAATACGCGGGCTAAAAGATATGTTTTATCTACCGTTTGGCTCGTCTTATTTTTATAGCACGGATTACGGGCTCAAAAAAGATACGAATTTGGATATCACAGACGAGGTATTCGACTAATGTTTTGCAAAGACCAAATCACCGGCACGCTTGTGAATTATTACGTTACCTGTAAGCGCGAGGCGTGGCTTTACGCGCATCATATCCACGCCGATCAGGAGGATGAAAACGTGCTGATGGGCAAGGCGCTAGCGGAGATCAAAGAGAGCGATTTACAGGACTTTGCATTTTGTAATTTGAAATTTGACAAACTTTCCAAGCAGCGCGGACATTACCTCATAACTGAATATAAAAAGAGCCTAAAAAACGAGCTTGCGGGCAAGATGCAGCTACTTTTTTACGTCTATCTTTTAAAAACGGGTTTAAATTTAAAAGAGGTAAAAGGCAAACTAATCAGCGGTAAAAAGGTGATTTTGGTGGAGGATAGTAGCGAAAATTTCGCTTTAACCCAGCAAATTTTAAGCGAGATAACGGCACTCGTAAATCTAGAGCGACCGCCGAAATTTACGCAGGGAAAATTTTGCGCAAACTGCGCTTATAGCGGATATTGCGTGAGTTAAATTTAATGTATGTGATTTTATTTTACGACATCGCCGGCGCCGAACAAAAAGAGAAAAACAACGCAAACCGCATCAGAAAGGCGGTCGAGAAGTTTTTGCCGCGCGTGCAGTTTTCCGTTTTTGAAGGCGAGATTCGCGAGAGCGATTTTAAAAAACTAACCGCGATTTTGCAAAAAGAGTGCGCTAGCGAGCTTGATTCTATCGTGATTTACACGTTTAATTCGCTGAAATACTCCAAACGTATCGTAATCGGGCAGGACAAAAACGGCGCGCTGTTTAGCTAAATTTGCTCGCGTAAATTTGCCGAATTTGGCAGCAGCTCTTGAAATCCCAGCTAAATTTTAAGGAAAAAAGATGCAAAAAAGCGACAGGACGCATTTTATTTTGAGCGCAGGCAGGCTTCGCAGGCAAGATAACAATATCTATTTTGATAAATTTGACGATGCGGGCGCGGTCGTCGCTAGTAAAATTTTGCCGATAAACGCGATCGATGAAATTTACGTGCTGGCAAAAGTGCAGATCGACACCTACACTATGGCGTTTTTGGCCGATAATAACGTCCTTTTGCACGTTTTTAGCCCGTATCAGAGCTTTCGTGGTAATTTTTATCCAAATACCTCAAACTCGGTCAATAAAAGCGGCTTTGTGCTGCTAAATCAGGTTCGCGCCTTTGACGATCCGCTTAAACGCGCCTACATCGCCCGCGAAATCACTCGCGCGCACATCCTAAACGACGCGGCAAACTGCAAAAGGCACGGCGTGAAATTTGACGTCTCGCCCCATATAGAGGCGCTAAATGCCGCTGCGGACGTGCCTGCGATAATGGCGGTGGAAGGGGCGTTTCAAAAGCTCTACTACGAAAAGTGGAATGAGATAATCGCGGATCAAAAAAGCTTTAAATTTACCGTCCGTTCCAAGCGCCCGCCCGCCGATAAAATCAACAGTTTCATAAGCTACGTAAATACGCGCATTTATAACATCTGTCTCAGCGAAATTTACAAAACCGAGCTTGATCCGCGCATCGGCTTTTTGCACGAGCCAAACTACCGCGCCCTGAGCCTACACCTCGATCTTGCCGAGATTTTTAAGCCGATTTTAGGCGATACGCTGATTTTTAGTATGCTAAATAAAAAGGAGATCACTGCAAAAGACTTTCAAACCGACGCGGGACGGATAAAATTTAGCAACGACGCTGTGCAAAAGATCGAGCTAAAAATGATCGCAAGGCTTGGCGAAACGATCTCGCTTGGCGGGCAAAATCTCACGTGGCGGCAAGTGATCCGCCGCGAGGCTAATCAGATCAAAAAATGTATCTGCGAAGATGCGCCTTACGAGGGGCTGGTTTGGGGCTAGGCTTAAGACATGGCGATAAATTTAGGCAAGCTAAATTTAGCTTAGATATTTTGGTTAAATTTAATCAAAATCAAACTAGCTTTGACGATTTAAGCGCATCAAGGCCGCTCAAAAACCTAAAAAATGCCTAAATTTATCAATTTTTTGCTACAATTAGAATTTTTAAAATCTACAAAAATTTAGGAGAAATTTCTATGAAAAAAGAAGACATAAAAGAGCTGATCGAGTTTTTTAACGACATGGATATGAACCGCATAAAGATAAAAAGCGGGGATTTTGAGGTCGAGCTTGAAAAATTCGCCGACTGCTGCGAGCTGCCAAAGCCAGTCATCCAGGCTCCTGCCCCGACTCCGACTCCGGTAAACGTGGTGGTAAACTCAGAGGTCAAAGCTCCTGCTAATTCTCCAAAAGACAGCATAAAATCGCCTATGGTAGGTACTTTCTACACAGCTCCGAGCCCCGGCGCGGCGCCGTTTGTCAAAGTAGGCCAGCGCGTGAGAAAAGGCGACGTCGTAGGCATCATAGAAGCGATGAAGATCATGAACGAGATCGAGGCCGAATTTGACTGCCAGATCACCGAACTGCTCGTTTCCGACGGTCAGCCGGTCGAGTTTGGCTTGCCGCTATTTGGTGTGGAGAAAATTTGATGGAAATAAAAAGAATTTTGATCGCAAATCGCGGCGAAATCGCGCTGCGAGCCTTGCGAACGATAAAGGAAATGGGCAAAGAAGCAGTCGTGGTCTACTCCACGGCCGATAAAGACGCGCTCTACGTCAAATACGCCGACGTGGCGATTTGCATCGGCAAGGAGCGCTCAAGCGACAGCTACCTAAATATCCCCGCAATCATTAGCGCGGCCGAAATCAGTGAAGCCGACGCGATATTTCCGGGCTACGGATTTTTAAGCGAAAATCAAAATTTCGTCGAAATTTGCTCGCATCACAAGTTAAAATTTATCGGTCCTAGCGTAGCCGCGATGGCGCTGATGAGCGATAAAAGCAAAGCAAAGCAAGTTATGCAGCGCGCGGGCGTTCCCGTGATCCCTGGCTCTGACGGCGCGGTAGCCGACACCAAAGCGGCTAAAGAGCTAGCTAAAAAAATCGGCTATCCGGTCATCCTAAAAGCAGCAGCCGGCGGCGGCGGGCGCGGCATGCGCGTGGTCGAGCGCGAGGAGGATATCGAAAAGGCGTTTTGGTCGGCCGAGAGCGAGGCGATGAGCGCGTTTGGCGATGGGACGATGTATATGGAAAAATACATCCTAAACCCGCGCCACATCGAGGTTCAGATCATCGGCGATAGCCACGGCAACGTCCTGCATATCGGCGAGCGCGACTGCTCTATGCAGCGCCGCCACCAAAAACTGATCGAAGAAAGCCCTGCAATACTACTAGACGAAGCGACGCGAGAGAGGCTACACGAAACCGCGATAAAAGCGGCAAAAGCTATCGGTTACGAGGGTGCGGGAACGTTTGAGTTTTTAGTCGATAAAAATTTGGATTTTTACTTCATCGAGATGAACACGCGCCTGCAAGTCGAGCACTGCGTGAGCGAGATGGTAAGCGGCCTAGACATCATCGAGCTAATGATAAAAGTAGCCCAGGGCGAGGCGCTACCGCCGCAAGAGAGCATCACGCTAAAAGGCCACGCCATCGAGTGCCGCATCACGGCCGAGGATCCAAATACGTTTACGCCAAGTCCCGGTAAGATAACCAAATACGTCTGCCCCGGCGGCCGAAACGTGCGTATGGATAGCCACATCTATCAGGACTACTCGATCCCGCCGTACTACGACAGTATGATCGGCAAACTCATCGTCTGGGATACCGACCGCAACCGCGCGATACGCAAAATGAAAGTCGCGCTAGAGCAGCTCGTCATAAGCGGCATCAAAACCACGCGAGACTTTCATATAGCGATGATGGAAAATCGCGATTTCATCGAAAACAACTACGATACCAACTACCTCTCCCGCCATTAAATTTACGGGCCGGACGGATACGTATTTTTACCTTGCCTAGCAGCCAAAAGGCTGCGGGCTAGGTAAACCTGACCCAAATTCGCTTTATTTAAAAACAGACTGAGACGTTTTGGGGGCAGATAGACAAATTGCCGTTACGCTTATTTATAAACTTTACGGTGCTTACCGCGGCGATGCCAAGCAAAATCAAATTTATCCCGACAAAATCGGCGACTTAAAATCAATCCAATTTCATTTATGCTAAATTTAGAGTTTGCCGGGCGACCCGCCGAGAGATAACCAAATTTATCTCGCGCCTTCTAAAATCGTTTTAGCGGGCGGAATTTGACGCATAAGCTTTAAAGCGATTTTAAGTTTTAAATTTAGCCGCAAATCCGCCAAACCCTAAAAACGCAAATTCGGTTATCGGCATTACTTTATCCATGGCAAAACGGCGCCGCAAAAATCCGTATGATTTTGCCTAGCTTTTGCCCCGCCGCGCCTAAAATAAATTCGAGAAAAAATCGGCGCGGCGATTTAGGCAAAACAGGCAATTTACGGCCGTTTTTTCAAAGGCTTGCGGTAAAACGCCGCTTTTAGTCTAAATTTAGATTTTGCGGCGACTAAATTAAAAGCCTAAATTTTATCCTAGCTTAAAAATATCAAGGCCTAAATTTAACTCGTCTATGATAGATAAAAGCTCTGAAATTTCCTTTTTTATCAGCGCGGCGTCCTCAAGGCTAGGCGGCGGCGAAAACAGCGTAGTTTCAAATCTATTTTTCGCTCCATTTAAAAATAGGTAAAATTTATCGTCCATAAACGCAGCGCTCACGCCCATCTGCGAGGCGTATTTTATCTTTAGCTCGCGCAAGCGCGCCATAAACGCGGGCATCAAAAGATACCTTGCTTCGACCTTGTCTTTCGTAAAAACTCTAAATTCATCGTTAAAAAGAGTATCGTCCATCTGCTCTTTTTCGCCTAAAAATTTAGTATTTAGCGTGCGGCTCGCCACTATCGTTTGACCGTTAAATTTCTTGTAAAACTCGCAGACCAAAACCGAGCCGCTAAAGGCTTGCATATCTTTCATCGTCTCCCAGGCAAAAACTATCGCGGATAGCAAATTTAGCGCCGCCGAGTCGCCGAAATTTAACTTCGCGTCGTTTGGGATATCGATCGCTTCGCTGAGGCTAAATTTGACGCCATTATACGTTCCGCTAATTAGGTCTTCGGCGCGAAACTCATCGGGCGAATAGATGCCGATCCTGCGAAATTCTTTACGGCTGATACCAGCATTTGGATCGTAGTTAAAATTTGGACCAACTTCGCGGATGGCGGCGCGGACGAAAACGTCTTTATAAAACGCTTTGTAATCCTCTGGAGCGTCGATTACTCGGCCCCCGTTCGTAACTAGCGCGACGAGAAAAAACGGAATATAGATAATGATGAAAAATAGCGAAGCAAGGTCGCTATCCAAGAGATACTTTACGGCGAATGCACCGCCCACGGGCACGACAGCTATAAACAAAACCCCTAAAAATAGATACTTTACAAACGCGCGCCTGCACTCTTTTTGCTTTTTTGCGGTTGCCTCTATCGCTTCGTTTATGTTCAAATTTTACCTCTTTTGGGATTTTATGTTTAGAGCGAATTTTAGCGAAATTTACGCCGTAAGAGTGCGGGCTTGGGCGAGTAAGCGGCTAAATTTTAGATAAAAGTAGATCAAACTCGGCCGAAAATAAATTTAAGCCGAATCAAATCAGCTTAAATTTTGCGCTTAAATTTGAGTTTAGCGCAGATGTTTGACGTTAGCTTTTGCGAGGAGTTTGTTGAAGTATTCGCCGATGACGCGCTCTTGTTCTAGTCTGTAAACCGCGTTCATAGCCTCGTTTTTTACCTCGTCAAAAGACGGTACGACCTGCCCTTTTTTAGCCGATACGTAAAACATCTCAAAGCCCTCCGGAGTCTGAAAAATCTGCGTGAAAGTGCCGTCTGCGGTCTGCTGAAATATCTCTCTTAGCTGCGGCGGTATTTGCTCGCTTTTTAGATCCAGCACGTCCATATGCACGCTGTGGTTGGTGTTCATCGGGGAGCTTTTTCTAGCGACCTCCAAAAAATCAGCCGACGGGGCTACGTATCTAGTCACGCTAATATCGCTAAAACGGGCAAATGCGCTAGGATTTTGCTCAAAATACGCTCTAGCGGCGTTTTCTGAAATGTTGATTTTAGCCTCGGAAAATATGCTTTGATATAGCTTTTCTTGCTTTATGCTTTTTGCGACGTCGTCCTTAAACTGCGCGTAATCTCCGCCTTTTGACGTTACGGCGGAGCGAAGGCCTGCTACGTTCATACCGCTGTCGTTTGCTATTTTTTCTAGCCTTTGATTTACTTCGTAGTCGCTAGCTTCGATTTTTAGATTTTTGATCTGCGCGGTTTCTAGCCTATCGCGGATCAGTAAATTTAGAGCGGTCGTCTCATCCGTTTTTAGCTGTGCGGCGGCTTTGCGTAGTTCGTTTATCGTGATGGGTTCGTTTTCGATAATGGCGGCGATGCCGTTTGATATCTGGCTAGCGTTAGCCAGACAAAAACTGAGTAAAAACGCGGCAAACGAGATCTTTTTTAACATATAAAACCTTTGTTTAAGTCTAAAGTAAATATAATTTGAGCATTATAACATTTTAAATTTAAGCGCAAGCTATAAAGGTAAAATTTAATGCAAAATCCAAAAATAGTAACCAGATTTGCGCCATCCCCGACGGGCTACTTGCACATCGGCGGACTAAGAACCGCGCTATATAACTATCTCTACGCGCGCAAAAACGGCGGGAAATTTCTGCTGCGCATCGAAGATACCGACCTAAAACGCAACTCCGAAGAAGCCGTGCAAGCGATAAAAGAGGCCTTTGCCTGGTGCGGGCTGGATCACGACGGCGAGGTGACGTATCAGTCGCGTAGATTTGACGTTTATAAAGAGTACGTAGAAAAGCTGCTAGCCGAGGGCAAAGCCTATAAATGCTACATGAGCAAAGACGAGCTAGACGCTCTGCGCGCCGAGCAAGAAGCCAGAAAAGAAAGGCCCAAATACGACAATCGCTACCGCGAATTTACGGGTACTCCGCCTGCTGGGATCGATCCCGTCATCCGTATCAAAGCGCCTCTAAGCGGCGAGATCGTGATCGACGACGGCATCAAAGGCGAGGTCAAATTTAGAGTCGAGGATATCTTGGATGATTTTATCATCGCGCGTAGCGACGGCACGCCGACCTATAACTTCACGGTCGTGATAGACGACGCGCTGATGGGCGTAACCGACGTCATCCGCGGCGACGATCACCTCTCAAATACCCCGAAACAAATCGTGCTCTACGACGCTCTAGGCTTTAAAGCGCCGAAATTTTACCACGTCGCGATGATAAACGGCGAAGACGGCAGCAAGCTAAGCAAACGCCACGGCGCGACCGACGTGATGGAGTATAAGCGCATGGGTTATCTGCCTGAAGCCCTTTTAAATTTTCTTGTGCGCCTAGGCTGGAGCCACGGAAACGACGAAATTTTCGGCATGGACGATATGCTAAAGTACTTCGATCCGCACGATATAAACAAGAGCTCAAGCACCTATAACGCAAGCAAGCTAGAGTGGCTAAACGCCCACTATATCAAGACTTTGCCGTACGAGAGACTGGCAAGCGAGATGCTTGAATTTGAGATAGATTTTAAAGCTATGCCAAAGGGCGAGGTGCTGTTAAATTCATTGCGCGAACGCTCAAAAACGCTAGTTGAAATGAGCCAAAGCGCAAGGACGATCATAAATGCTCCAAGCGCATACGACGAGAAAGCGTATGCTAAATTTATCACGCCCCAAAGTAAGGAAAATTTGGCTAAATTTGCTGAAATTTTAGGCGAAAATTTAGACGCCAAAGGCTACGAGGAGATGATGGCTAAATTTTTAGAAGCAAACGGCTTAAAGCTAAAAGACCTAGCTCAGGCGCTTCGCGTCGCGCTAACGGGAAATAGCGTAAGCCCGGGGATATTTGAGGTGCTCGAAGTTTTGGGCGCGGACGAGACGAAAAAAAGAATAAAAAATATTTTAAAGGAGAATAAATGACACACGTAACTAACGAAGAGGCGCTCGCGTATCACGAGGGCGGAAAGATAGAGATAAAAGTAAAAACCCCGTGCGCTACGGCAAGAGACCTATCTATGGCCTATACGCCGGGCGTTGCGGTACCGTGCAAGCAGATCGAGGCCGACAACGAACTAGCCTACAAATACACCAACAAAGCAAATTTAGTAGCCGTCATCACCGACGGTACGGCCGTGCTAGGCCTAGGCGATATCGGCGCGGTAGCGGGCAAACCCGTGATGGAGGGCAAGGCGGTTTTGTTTAAAAAATTTGCAAACGTAGACGCCTTTGATATCGAGCTAGACGAGCATGATCCAGATAAGATCGTAGAGATCTGCAAGGCTCTAGCTCCGACTTTCGGCGGTATAAATTTAGAAGATATCCGCGCTCCGAAGTGCTTTGAGATCGAGCGCAAACTACAAGAAGCAGTCGATATCCCGGTCATGCACGACGATCAGCACGGCACGGCGATGATAACAAGCGCAGGCATAATAAACGCGATGGAGATTTCAGGCAAAGACATCTCAAAAATCAAAATCGTAGTTAGCGGCGCGGGCGCGGCTGGCATCGCATGCGCGAAGATGTATAAAGCGCTTGGTGCAAAACACATCGTGATGGTAGATAGCAAAGGCGTGATCCATAAAGGCCGCACCGATCTAACTCCGGAAAAGGTCGAATTCGCCCTTGAAACCGCAGATAGGACACTAGCGGACGCGATGAAGGGCGCTGATATGTTCCTAGGTCTATCAAAGCCCGGCGTCGTGACAAAAGAAATGGTCGCGTCGATGAACGACGAGCCGATTATTTTCGCGCTTGCTAACCCGACTCCGGAAATCTTCCCCGAAGACGTAGCTAGCGTGCGAAACGACGTGATGATGGGTACCGGCCGCAGCGACTATCCAAACCAAGTAAATAACGTTCTTGGCTTTCCGTTTATATTCCGCGGAGCGCTTGACGTCAGAGCTAAAAAGATCACCGAAAATATGAAAATGGCTGCGGCGCGGGCGCTTGCAAATTTGGCTAAAGAGCCCGTGCCTGCTGAGGTTTGCGCGGCGTTTGGCGTAAAAGAGCTAAAATTCGGCAAAGACTACATCATACCAAAACCGTTTGACAAACGCGTCCTAACGGCGGTCGCTCCTGCGGTAGCGCAAGCAGCGGTTAACGACGGCGTAGCTAGGGTAAAAAATTTCGACGTAGAAGCGTATAGAGCGAGTCTGGCGAAGTTATTTTAGTTAAATTTGCGGGGCGCTTTGCCCCGCCGCTCTTAGCTTTTAAAGGCTGCGGCGAGCGAGGCTAAGCCTGCGCTAAATTTATTAATTTTGCTATGCGCTTTGGCTTTACTAAAAAGTCTAAAATTTAGAGCGACTCGCCGAGCTAAATTTAGCCTTGTTTAATCGCGCGCCGATTTGCTCCAAGCCAAAGCCCTAAGTGCGCAAGCCCGTCTACTAAGAGCCAAATTTAGCTCGCCCCATAGCGTCTTAGCCGTGAGCAAGCCTTACGCGCGAAACGAGCGATTTGCGAATTTTACGGCTCAAAACGGTAAAATTTAAAAAGCCCTAGTCTAGCGTTTTTTAAATTTTATCCGCTAAATTTAAGGATCTTTATGAAAAATTTCACCGCCGCCGATGCCGCCGAGCTACCAAACGTCCGCCTAGTCTCTCACCCGCTCATCGAGCACAAGCTAGCTATCTTGCGAGATGCCTCGACGCCGACCTTTCAGTTTAGGATGCTAGTCGATGAGATCAGCCACCTGATGATATTTGAGGCGACGCGCGATCTGGCGCTAAAAGACGTGAGCGTGCAAACCCCCGTCGCGCAGGCGCAGGCCAAAAAGCTAGCGACGAAGGTCATGATCTGCCCTATTTTGCGCGCCGCACTGGGGATGTTAGAGAGCGTTTTTAAAATCATCCCAAACGCCAGCGTCGGATTTTTGGGCTTTCAGCGAAACGAAAAGACCGCGCAAGCCGAGTTTTTCTACGCTAAACTGCCCGCAGACGCTAGAGAGCGCGTGGCTATCGTCATCGATCCGATGTTTGCTACCGGCGGCACGGCGATAGACGCGGTCAAATTTTTACGCGAAAAAGGTGTAAAGCGGATCAAATTTATCTCCGTTATCGCCGCGCCCGAGGGCCTAAAAAGATTTAGCAAGATTTATCCGGACGTGAGCGTTTATACCGCCGCGATCGACGAGAAGCTAAACGAAAAAAACTACATCGTACCGGGCCTTGGCGATGCGGGAGACAGAGTGTTTAATACGCTTTAATTTTAGCTTCTAGAGCGCTAAATTTAGCCTACGTTTTTCCGCGGATTTATCAAATTTGAATGCGATCTATGCGGTCAAGTTTAGCTTTCTAGCGCGCTAAATTTGACGCAAGCGTTTGACGGGAGAGCAAATTTACTCTCGTCTTTACGGCGCCAAATCGTCAAATTTAGACTTAGTCCGTAAAAATTGGCGGTAAATTTAACTCCGGAGTAAGCACTTCAAATTTATTCCAAAAGGTCTTTTTTGAACAAACAACTCATTAGAAACGTCATCTTGCCGCTGGCCGTTTTGCTACTCGCGGCGCTGTTTAAATTTATCGTCCCGGATAGCTCGGCCGCTCCCGGTCAAAATCAGCCGCAAAGCGAATTTAGAGGCGGCGGCGCAGAGAAAAATATAGCCGCCGCGCCGAGCGTAAACGTCGCAAAAGACGGCGCCTATACCTCAAAAGACGAGGTTGCGGCGTATATTTATAGATTCGGCGGGTTGCCGCGAAACTTCATCACCAAAAAAGAGGCTCTCGCGCTCGGATGGGACGCTAAAAGCGGCAATCTGTGGCAGGTCACGGACAAAAAAAGTATCGGCGGCGACCGCTTTTCAAACAGAGAAAAAAAGCTGCCAGAGGCTAACGGTCGCAAGTGGTTTGAGTGCGATATCGGATACCGTGGAGGGCGGCGCGGAGCCGAGCGTATCGTGTTTTCTAACGACGGGCTGATCTACTACACGCCCGATCATTACGAGAACTTTTATCTACTTTATGAGCGGAGGCGGCAGTGAAAATCATAACTCTAAACGGCGCGAAAATGCGCGAGAAAACGGCGGCCTTTGAGTATCTGGCGCGAAAATTTAGCCTGGGCCCCGAGATAAAAAACCTTGACGCGCTTTACGACGCGCTCGGCGAGATAAACGAACCCACGCAGATAAATCTAAAAAATCACTCCTCTCTTGCCGCGCTAGGGGGATATGCTGACGATCTGATCGCTGTCTTTACCGACCTTGCAGAGGAAAACGAGAGGGTAAAATTTGAGATTTTATCTTGATTTTTTCTGGCCGAATTTCGACCAAATTCGTCTTTTAAAAACCCAAATTTAACCTCGCTAGATGGTGATTTTGTTTGCGTTTGGCATTTTAGGCGCAAACTTCTAGCCGCTAGCGCCCGCCTTTTGTCGGGCATAGGCGCGCTGCAAAAACCGCTCAAAGCCTGACGCCAAGCAAAGACAAAAACAGTTTAGCCCAAAATGCGCCGCCTGGCGTTAAATTTAAAGCTCCGAGTCAAGCTTTAGTTTGCGATTTTGCCAAAACCCAAATGCGAAATTAAGCGAATTTAAACGCCAAATAGCCGTAAATTTAACGTTTTTTCGCCATATTTACGGCATAAAGCGGCAAGTAAGTTTTAGGGCACAAAAGCGCAAAAAAGCAAATTTAGCCTGCGGTAAAACGGCGTAAATTTATCCGTTTGGCGGGCCCGCGCCTTTGCTCCGGGCAAACCGTATCCGGCTCTGATACCGACCTAGCAGGCGACTTTGTGGTATAAATTTAGACAAAATAATATAAAATCGGCCAAATCAAATCCAAGGAAAAATATGACCGAAGTAGAAAAATTTATAAAAAAGCTCCACCGCCTGGAAAAAAGCGGCGATCTGGAGGTCGAGCATCTGCTAAAAGCGCTAAAGATACCGGACCCGGCTCTCATAGAGCCTCTGCGCGAGATGTCTAGGCAGTACGACTGGCAGCCGATGAACGACGACCTCATAGCGCCGATGGC
>NZ_CAUQHQ010000003.1:0-52142 GCF_963517995.1 uncultured Campylobacter sp. | reverse complement strand
GCCGGAAGCCGTGCAGGTTAGCCCGCTAATACCGTTTAGCCCGATGCCTGGCGGCGCGCTAACGGCAAATACCCAAATGATGCGCGACAATAATATCCTGGATAAATTTCCAGAAGTCATCCTTGCCATGCGCGAAGTCGTACAAAAGGGCGGCTACGGCACGAGCGTGACGCCGGTGAGCCAGTTTTATTTCCAGCAGGCGTTTAACAACGTGATGTTTGGCCCGTGGAAAAAGATCGCCGAGGGCTACGGCAAAATGGTACTAGGCTACTTCGGCAAGACGCCGGTGGAGCCCGATAAGAGCGTAGTTAAGCTAGCTAGCGAGCAGTTAAGCTTAAAACCGACCAAAGAACACGCCATGGATATCGCGGATAAAGACGAGAGCAAGTCGCTTAAATTTACGCGCGAGCTGCTTAAAAAAGAGGGCATCGAGCCTAGCGAGGAAAATATCTTTATCGCTGCGGCGTGCAAAGAAAAGGGCATCGCGTTTTTAAAAGGCGAAGGTAAGGTAAATATCCGAAAAAAATCGACAAATGCGTGCGAAACGAGCACGCCGACCCCTCGCGCGAAAACCCCGATAAACGAAAAATACAGCGTCACCGTAAACGGCAAGAAATTTGACGTCGAGGTCACGGACGCTGACGGCAAAGCCGAGATAAAAAGCGTAAAACCCGCAAGCGTAGCGCACATGCCGCCTCCTGAGCTCTCGCCCGCTAAAACGACCGGCGGCAGCGGCGAACCGGTAAAAAGCACGCTTCCTGGAAACGTGTTTAAAATCCTAGTCGCAGTGGGCGATAGCGTGAAAAAGGGGCAAAGGATGTTCGTGCTAGAGGCCATGAAGATGGAAATAGACGTAAACGCTCCAAAAGACGGGCTGGTAACGTCTATCGAGGTACAGCAAGGACAAACCGTAGCAAACGGTCAAATTTTAGCGAAAATTTAATCCAAAAAAGGAAGAAAAATGGTAAACGAAATAGAAAAATTGGGTCTTAAAGATATAAAAAAAATCAACCACAACCTAAGCTACGACGAGCTTTTTGAGCTTGAAAAGGCGATGGGCGAGGGACGCGTATCAAGCAACGGCACCTTTATGGTCGATACCGGCATCTTTACGGGTAGAAGCCCCAAGGATAAGTACTTCGTAAAGCAGGACCCGAGCCAAAAATACATCGCCTGGGGCAAGGTAAATCAGCCTATCTCAAAAGAGCTTTTCGATAAGCTTTTAGCCAAAGCTAAAGCCCAGCTAAGCGGCAAGGAAATTTTTATCCAAGACGCATTTTGCGGCGCGAGCAAATCCAGCCGCAAAAACGTGCGCTTCGTAACCGAAGTCGCGTGGCAGGCGCATTTTGTAAAAAATATGTTCATCCGTCCAAGCGAGAGCGAGCTAGCAGAATTTAATCCCGATTTCGTCGTTTACAATGCGTGCAAATGCAAAAACGAAGATTACGCGAGCGACGGGCTGCATTCCGACGTTTTCGTTATCTTTAACGTCGAGGAAAACGTCGCGGTTATTGGCGGCACGTGGTACGGCGGCGAGATGAAAAAGGGAATTTTTTCGATGATGAACTACTGGCTGCCGCTTGCGGGCAAGATGTCGATGCACTGCTCGGCAAACGTGGGCAAAGAGGGCGACACGGCGCTATTTTTCGGCCTAAGCGGCACGGGCAAAACTACGCTATCGACCGATCCTAATCGCAAGTTAATAGGCGATGACGAGCACGGCTGGGACGATGAGGGTATATTTAACTTCGAGGGCGGCTGCTACGCGAAATGCATAAATTTAGACCCGAGCAGCGAGCCTGAAATTTACGCCGCGATCAAACGCGACGCGCTGCTTGAAAACGTGGTCGCCAACGAGGCCGGCGTAGTAGACTACAAAGACGGTAGCAAGACCGAAAACACCCGCGTCAGCTACCCGATCTATCATATCGATAACTACGAGCCAAGCTCCGCGGGCGGTCATCCCAAAAACATCATCTTCCTAACCGCCGACGCATTCGGCGTTTTGCCGCCGGTCGCAAAGCTTACTAAAGAGCAGGCGATGTATTATTTTCTAAGCGGCTATACGGCAAAAGTCGCGGGCACCGAGCGCGGTATCACCGAGCCCGTGGCGACCTTTAGCGCGTGCTTTGGCGAGCCGTTTATGCCGCTGCACCCGACCGTTTACGCTAAGCTACTGGGCGAAAAGATCGACAAACATAATGTTAGCGTCTATCTCGTAAACACAGGCTGGAGCGGCGGCGCGTACGGCGTGGGCAAGCGAATGAGCATCAAAGCCACGCGCGCGTGCATAAACGCGATCTTGGACGGTAGTATCAAAAAGTGCGAATTTGAAAATTTTGGTATTTTTAACCTAGCGATCCCAAAAGAGCTCGCAGGCGTCGAGACGAAGCTGCTAAATCCGATCAACACGTGGGAGAACAAGGACGAATACGTCGCGACTCGCGATAAACTAGCGGGTATGTTTGAGGCAAATTTTAAACGCTACGAGGACGTAAAAGAGGGCGTAGAATACGCAAAAGCAGGCCCTAAGGCTTAAATTTAAAGGGCGCGGGTTGAGATTTTACTCTGTAAAACGCGGGCTTAAATTTAGCCTTTTAGCCTGCGCCTTTTTTCTTTCTGGTTGCGATATCTTGAGCGGGCAGGATAAAGACGTCGCGCTAAAGTCCGCCAAGCAGCCCGAGTTTTCTTTCGTTCCTGACTCCGACGCGGTCTCGTATCTAAACGAGTACCGCCGAGGCTCCGGACTCTCTGGTCTAAAACAAAATCAAATTTTAAGCCAAGCCGCCAAAAATCATGCCGACTATAGCGCCCAAAACGAATACATGGGGCACGATGAGACGGCTGGACGGGCTAAATTTAGCGGCGCGGACCCCGTTAGTAGAGCTATCGCAGCCGGATATAAGTCGCGACATATTCTTGAAAATATCGCTTATAAAAATGACTTCAAAGAGGCGGTGGACGGGCTGTTTTCGGCGATTTATCACAGATTTGCGTTTTTAAATTTAAGCGTCGATGAGGTCGGCTACGCGCTCGCGTCCAAGGATAAATTTAACGCCTTCGTCTTTGAGATGGGCAACTCGCGCCTTAACGCTTTTTGCGCCAGAGGTGCGAGCGATACGGGAGCGGGGCGGTTTTATACCAACGTCTGCGCAGATAAAAATCTAAAAATAAAAGACGCTAAATTCGATAATTTTACCGGCTCTAGCAAGCCTTTCGTCAAATTTCCCGGCTCTACTGCGGTGACGCCCTATTTTAGCGGCGAGATACCAGACCCCTTCCCAGAGTGCAAGATCACGGCAAATCCCGTTAGCATCGAGTTTAACGCAAATGCGGGCGAGATAAAATTTAAGGATTTTGAGATATTTAAAGACGGGCAAAAGCTTCAAAATTTGCACGTCATCACGAGTAAAAACGACGTAAATTCTAAATTTAGCAAAGGGCAGTTTGCGGCTTTTGCGCGGGAGGTTTTTGACTTCGGCGCACAGTACGAGGCGGTTTTTAGCTACGAGCAAGCAGGCGCGCGAAATCAAAGCGCCCAAAACGCGGGCGCGCAGGTAAAGCAGATAAAATGGAGCTTTAAAACCAAAACCCCGCAAAATCCATATTTCGACGCGCGCGACGGCGACGTGCTGGGCGTGGATGCAGGTAAGACTTATGAGATATTTTTCCGCCCCAAAGACTGCAACGACCTCATGACGCGCTATGTTTATAAGGTCTCCAGTTTTGCCGAAGCGCAAATAAAACAAAGCGGCACGAACACGCTAAGCGTGAAACTAAAAGGCCTAGCAGGCGATACGCTAAGCATCACGGCGGGCGGCATGAGCGTCAAGGTGCGGCTCAAAACCAGCTCGCCCGAAGCCGTGCGCGAGAGGAGGGCGTTTTACGTGAGGGCGGGGCTGATGATCGCCGGCGTGATCGTGATTTTTGCGCTGATTGGCAGAAAGATGAAGCGGTAGGATTAACTATAGCTTAGCGTAATCTTAATAAACCTCATAATTTTACGGCGATTAATTAAATCGCGTCCCTAAGTCGGCTATTTTCGGTTAATTTTGGGAAAATCGCAAAATTCGCAGCGGCGTTTACGATAGGCCGACCTTGCGAATGCGGCAAAAATGGACGTAAATCAAACTAGGCGGTTATGATCTGGGGTTAGCTTCAAAAGAGTCTAAAAAAATGAGCGATAGGCGAGCTGCGGATACAAAATCGGCCCATAAACCTAAAATTAAGATTTGCGTAAAGCGCGCCACGGCGGACTAGAGACGGCAAACGGCATGCGCGAGGCGCTTAATTGCGCCATAAAACCGTATGTGGGCATTCTGCTTTTGCTAAGGCTACTCTATATGCATTTAAAAATAATTAATTAAATCTATGAATATACCGATACTAATTTTTTATTTTTAAAACTCGAATTTACGCGGTCGTTTCAAAAATCTTCAAATATCTATCGTTTAGGTATCAAAGAAAACAACCGAGTCCGTTAGCGATAGCTTTACTTTTTGTTGCTTCTAAATTAATGCGAGTTCTTGAGAATTTTATTAATTTGGGCGGCTTGCTTTTGACATTTTAGCTACGCAGAACCGTTCTCATATAAATATCGCAATGCTTTAGCGCTAAAATAACGAAGCGCCGATTAAAAGTAGAGTTAAAACGCGATTTATCTATTTTTAAAAATTTATTTTTTCGCGTTTTTTAATAAACTCCCGCTCGATCGTTTGGATGACTGCTTGCGGCGAGAGGTCTTTCATACAGGCGTGGGTTTTTAGCGGACAGACGCGCTTCATGCACGGCATACACTCTAAATTTAGGTGCAGGATGCGGGCGTTTTCGTTGCGCCACGGACAGGTTTGTGTAAATCTCGTCGGCCCAAAAAGCGCGATCGTAGGCGTATTGTAGGCTGCGGCGATATGCATCGGGCCGCTGTCGTTCGTGACAAATATCCCGCCGCTTTGCCCGATGCCGCCGATATTTTCGCAAAGCTCCCGCACGCCCGTTTTGCCCGCTAGATTTAGGCACTCTGCGCCGTTTTCGCGTAAAATTCGCTCGATCTGCTCGCACATATCCCGCTCGCCCGCGCCACCGAAAATCATAATCTTAAATTTATCTTTAAAATGCAGCGCCACCTGCGCGAAGTAGGCTGGGTACCAGCGTTTGGCGCTTCCGTAGCTAGCTCCCGGATTTAGCCCGAGCACCGGAGCGTCAAATTTGCGCGGCTCAAAGTAAAGCCTTAGTTCGTCGTCCGCCCGTTTTAAATTTAACGCCGCTTTGACGAATTTTAGGTATTTTTGCACCTGATGCGCGCCGTCTTTGCTCTTTTGAAAAATAAATTTTCGCTGCGTCCGCGCTCCAAAAAGCAAAATTTTACTCGCAAACGAGCTTCTAAAGCTAAAAGCCGCGTCAAATTTACCGAGATTTCTAGCCTGCCAAAATAGCCGCCAGAGCCTAAATTTAGCCTTTTTGCTGTTATCAACGACGACGCGTTCGCAGTTTGGGTGAGCCTTAAAAAGCTCGCACGCCGCAAACGAGCCGAAAAATACGATTTTGACTTGCTCTCGTGCATCTTTTTTTAAATTTTGCGGATTTTGATTTTCTTGCGCGTTTGCCGTCAAATTTGCGCCGCGGTCAGCTTCAAATTTACCGTCCAAATTTGGCGTATCGTTTTTAAAAATTTGAATTTCTTGCGTTACCGAGCCGAAATTTTGCGACGAAAAGCTAAAATCTCGCTCGTTTTCAAATTCGTCCGTCAAATTCCCCGCGTCAAACGCCGCCGCGTGCTTTGCGATGGCCTCTACCGCGGCGCTTGCCATCACGGCGTCGCCCAGCCAGGTCGGCAGCTCAATCAAGATTCGCACGCACTATCTCCAGCGTCGCGTTCGCGTTTTTTTCGATACTAAACTCGCTAGCAAGCGCCAAATTTCGCTCTTGCAGCATTGCTAGCCGCTCGTCGTCGTTTAGGATTTCATCGATCAGAGCGCAGATATCGTAGTCTTGCGGCGAACTCATCACAAACTCCTCGGGTAGTATTTCCGCGGCACCGTTTTGAGCGGTCGTGATAGCGACGCAGCCGTAGCTAAGCGCCTCCAAAACGACGTTTGAAAACGGCTCGTACGCCGTCGGAAACAAAAACAGCTCGCTGCCTTCGTAAAATCTCGCCGTACTTTTTTGCGCACCCGTAAATACGGCGTTTAGGCCTAGTTCCTTGGCTAGATTTTTGTAGCGGGCGGCGTTTTTGTCGCGGCCCACGATCAGGCAGTTTACGCGGGTTTTTAGGCGAGCCGCGATGCGTAAAAACCCGCTCGCGCCCTTGCGTTTAAAGCCGCTTCCTACAAACAGTAGCGTCGGCAGGTTAAAATCAAGTCCGAATTCCTCGCAAAGAGCGAGCTTTGCCGCGCCTTTTTGCACGCGCGCGGGCAAATTTACGCCGTTATAGACGACTGCGATCTTTTCCTCTGCGACGGCGTAGGTTTCGCAAATTTGACGTTTTATGAAATTTGAGTTGGCGATGATTTTTTTTGCGTTTTTAAAAGTGCGCTTTTCAAGGTAGGGAATGACGAAATTTAGGGGGTTTACAAACCAAAACGGCTTGGTTTTCATATAGACTTTATGCACGCCGTCGCCCGCGCGGTAGATGTCGGCGCAGGTGATACGCTCTAAGCTAAAATAAATCTCGTCCGCGCCCTTTTGCTGCCTTGCTTGCGAGTTAAAAAGCAGGGCTTTGATCCACGAGCTTAGCTTTTTGCTGCCGTTAAATCCGCGCGTTTCGCACGCAACGCCCGAGTCTTTTAGAGCCTTAACGAGCCGCGAGAGATATCTCTGCGCCCCGCCGATAGCGCCCGGATCGAGCCTTAAAAATACTATTTTTTTCATGTTCGCCTTTAAAATTTAGCGCTATTTTATAAGTTTTTTGATGAATTTTAGGTTATGCCGGGCGTGCGAGGGATTAGGGCGTAAATAAGTATAAGCGTAAAATAGGTATAATCGCGCAAAAAAAGGAAAATAGTGAAAATTTTGCTCGTTAGAAACGATAACATCGGCGATCTCATCTGCACGACGCCGGCGATTGAAGCGCTGCGAAAGGCTCATCCGCGCGCGCAAATCGACATCGTGGTAAATAGCCTAAACGCATGTGTCGTTCGCGGCAATCCATTTTTAAACAAAATCTATATCTACACTAAACCAAAGCACGTAAAAGGAGCGGCGGCAAAGGTACGAGCGTTTTGGGGGAAATGTGAAATTTTGTTTCAAATTCGCCGCGAAAAATACGATGCCACGGTGATTTTTAGAAGTGCCTATTCGCCATCTGCCGCGATATTTGCTAGAGCCGCAGGAGCTAAAACGACGATAGGAGCGGCAAAGCAAAACGAGGGCGGTTTATTAATAACGCATAAACTAAGCTTTAATCTGCCGCCTCACGAGGTGTTGCTTTGCTATGAGCTAGCCGCACCGCTGGGAGCGAAATTTGACGGAGAAAAGACGCTTTACGTACCGAGCTTTAAAAGCGAGAAATTTAAGGATTTCGTATTTTTTCACGTCTCATCAAGGGTGGAGCAAAACCGTATGGACGAGGCTAAAATTTTGCGGATTTTGGGATTTTTAAAGCAAAATTTTAGGAGTGTAGCCGTTAGCGCCGAGGACGTGAAACTAGGCGAAAAAGTAGCGCAAGAAGCGGGCGCGGAGTTTGCCTCGACTGCGAGCCTAGATGAACTTGCGGGCTATATCTGGGCGGCTAAATTTGTCCTCACGCTTGACGGCGGCGTAGCGCACCTAGCTCCGGCACTTGGCGTAAAAACGGTGCTGGTGCTTGGCAAAACGGACGCCGCTCGCTGGGCTCCCATTTACGGCGGAGCGGAGTGCGCCGTGCTGCAAAGCGCGAGTAAAAGGGCGCAAGACGTCGTGGACGAGGAAATCTACGAGGCGGTCAAAAATATATGAAAAAAACGGACAAAATCAACATCCTAGAGCTTGAAAGCTCGCTAGGCTTCGGTGGTCAGGAACACCGCACTCAGCGCGTCATAAACGGGCTAAATAAAGATAAATTTAAGGTATTTTACGCGCTAAATCCAGGCTCAAAAAGCTTTGAAAAGCCCATTGGTTGCGAGTTTGTGGAATTTAATCTAAGTAAGGTCTATAATATTTTTGAAATTTTTAAAATTTGCCGTTTCGTGCGCGAAAAAGGTATCTCGATCATCGCAACGCACTCGGGCAAGGACGGCAACATCGGCGCGATCGTCGCAAAGCTAACGGGCGTGAAGGTCGTGCGCACTAGACATCTGCAAACGCCGATCAGATCGGCATTTAGCTACAACGTAAACGATAAAATCGTAGCCGTCTCAAATGCTGTAAAAACCCAGCTCGTCTCGCAGGGTGTGCGGGGAAATTTGATAGACGTTATCTATACGGGCGTGGATACGGCGCGGTTTAATCCAAATTTTACTAAAGATATAAAAGCGGAGCTAAATTTGAGCGCGGACTGCGTCGTAGTGGGCATCGTAGCGGTCTTGCGCGCGGCGAAAAATCATCAGCTTTTGTTTGAGGCTTTTAGCGAGCTAAATCTGCCAAACACCGCGCTAGTCGTGGTCGGCGACGGTCCGCAGGAAGAAAATTTAAAAAAAATTAAGACGCCAAACATTCACATGCTGGGCCCCCGCACCGACGTGAGCGAGTTTTTGGGTAGTTTTGACGTTTTCGTGCTGCCCTCAAAGATGGAGGCGCTGGGCACTGCTCTGCTTGAAGCGCAGTCGTGCGGGGTGCCTTGTATCGGTAGCGACGCGGGCGGCATCGGCGAAGCGATAAATAGCGGCGAAACTGGGCTCTTGTTTAAAAACGGCGATAAAGAATCGCTCAAAGCGGCCTTAAAAACGCTGATAGAAGACGCGGCGCTTCGGGCGAAATTTAGCGCGAACGCGAGGGAATTTATCGTGCGAAACTTCTCGATAGAGACGATGGTCGCGCAGACGGAAGCGATGTATGAAGCTCTTTGAGGGCGCGGCGCGGCTAATTTTGCGCTTTAAAAGCGTGCGCAAAACGCAGCTGGTTACGCAGCCCATACAAACGGTTTGTTTTTTTAGCAACACCGCGCTTGGCGATACGATTTTTAACACGCCCGTTTTTCGCGTTTTTCGGCAAAATTTCCCGCACGTACGCACCGTCGCGCTGCTAAATCCATCTACCGCACCGCTTTTTAAAACAGATCCAAATGTTGACGAAATTTTACTTTACGACGGTAAAAAAGGCGGCTTTTTGCGCGCTTTGTTTGCTTTAAAAAAAGTAAAGCCAGACGCCATCTTTATCCTGCACTCAAACGAGCCCGAGGCCACTCCGCTAGCCGTTTTAAGCGGAGCCAAATACGTCTTTAAGCTTCCAAATGCCGGCAGTAAATTTAGCCCCTTTCACTCAAATGCGCCAGAGCCATACGGAGATGAGCGATACGTCGTACTAAACCGCCTCGAGCAGCTTAAATTTGTAGGCATCGAGAGTCGCGACACGAGGTTAAATTTATATTTGCGAGACGAGGACTTTACCCGCGTCGATGAAATGCTAAAAAAAGACGGCAAACGCAAATTTATCGGCTTTCAGATGGGGGCTAGCACGGTTTCCAGGCAGTGGTTTTGGCAGCGTTGGCGGGAGCTGGCGGGAATTATTTTGGAGCGCACGGACGCCGTCATCGTGCTAACGGGCAGCCCCGCCGAGCGAGCGATGACCGCGCAGTTAGACGAGGAGTTAAGAAGCGCGCACGTGATAGATGCGGCGGGTAAATTTAGTCTGAGGGAGGCCGCCGCGCTGATAGCTAGGCTTGACGTGCTTGTTACGCCCGATACCGGCCCGCTGCACGTCGCAGCCGCGCTAAAAACGCCTACGATCGGGCTTTTTGCCGTCGCTTCGCCCGTGAACTCAAATCCGGATTTTGACGAAAATATCCATAAATTTATCAAAAAGCCGCGCACCTGTTCGCCTTGCATCGGTAAAAACTGCAAATTTCAGGAGTGCATGCTGCAAATAGGGGCAGATGAGGTTTGGGATATGCTAAAGGAAATGATTTGAAAAAGATTTTGTTCGTCGATACGGGGTGCGAATACGGCGGCGGGACGAAGAGTTTTTTGTATCTTTTGCGTGGGCTTGCCGCACAGCAAAAATACGAGCTTTGCGCGTTTTTTGAGACTGATTACGAGGCTGGCGGACGCAAAATCTCGCAAATCATCGAAGAAGCCGAGGCTAAATTTATAAATTTTGAGCCCAAAAAGCAGCCCTCAAAGCTAAAAAAAGAGCTTTTACGCGCGCTGGGCGGTCAAATTTTAGCAAAATACCTCTACAAAAAAGACTACGACTACGCGCTTTGCCTGCTGCGGCAGGTGCGCCCTGACATCCTTCATCTAAATAATCACTTTTCAACCAATCTCGCCTACATCGCCGCCGCAAATGCCCTAAATATCGCGGTAGTGCAACATCTGCGCAAAAACTCGGCCGTCGAGCCCTTTAAGCTTGAAATTTTAAAGCGGCTAAAATTTACGCCCGTTTGCGTTTCAAACGCGACTTACGAATTTTATGCCGCGCAGATAAAGATGCCTCAAAACGTGGTTTATAATCCCGTTGAGGCGCCCGTTTTAAGGCGGGAAAAGTCTGAAGCGAGCGAAAATTTAAGCCTCTCGCAGACAAATTTAAAAGATAGCGGCTACGATAAAAGCGCCGCCATAAAAGCCAAATTTGACGCCGAAAAAATAAATATCATAATGCCCGCAAATTTCTTGACGCTTAAAGGCCACGAGCTGGTTTTTAACGCGCTTGCTGGGCTAAAAAGAAGCGATATAAAGGTTTATTTCGCGGGCGGAGGCGAGCTAAAAGCGGGCGCTAAAGCCAAATTTGACGCGCTGATAAAATCAAACAAGGCCGAGTATCTGGGCTTTGTTTCCAAGATGGACGAGATTTATGCAGCGTGCGACTACGTGCTTGGATTTTCCAGCGACGAGGGACTGCCTAGAGTCGTCATCGAGGCGCTTGGCTGTGGGCTTGGCGTGGTGTACTCTGATATCGCCGTCATAAGAGAGATTTATGAAATCTCCTCGAAAAAGCAAGATTTTTTTATAGTTCAAAGAAGCTCGGACGCGCTTTTGGCTTGTTTTGAGAACTTGCGTAAGCCAGCCTCAAAAAGCCCCGACGATACCGTTATAAAGGCATTTAGCATAGAAAATTATCTTCGCGGGATAGATAAGATATATAGCGGACTTTGACAAAGGCCTCGATGTCTGCGAGGTTTTGCTCGCTAAGCTCGAAAAACTCGCTTGCGTCGATGTCGCGCACGGTTTTAAACACGGAGCTAACGGGCGGTAAATGTGAATTTATGACGAGCGAGTCGGCGACGCCCCTTTGCTCGCTGGCAAAACAAGGCCCCATCAGGCATATCGTTGGCGTGCGCACGCTATCTGCGACGTAGTAGTTGCCCGTGTCTGAGCTCGCGTAAAGCTGCATCTGCGAGAGATAAAACGGCAACTCCTCAAGCTTGATTTTATCTATCAAAGAGATGATTTTTAGCTCGTTTTTGCCGAATTTTTTCACGTAGGTATCGCAAATTTGCGAGCTAAAATTTGTTCCGCCGCTAGTGCCATTTTTGCTACAAATTTGAGCTTTTGATTGCTCTTCGTTTGTATTTTCAAGACCACCGTAAATTTCGCTCGTATCGCTATCAGCCAAATTCGCGCAAAATTGCCTATCGCTAGGATTTTTTGCCTGCTTTTGATCTGCATTTTCCGCGAGCAGGTCTTGTAGCAGAGCAGCTTCCTCGCCGACGCCGAAAATGTAAACCTCGCAGTCAAATTTAGCGAAAATTTCAAATATTTTTTCCCAAGTATGTTTTGGCGGCGTTTTCATTTTGTTGCCCGCGCTTAGGCTCACGCCGATCTTAAATTTGCCGCTTTTTATTAGATTTTCTTGCGGGATAAAGAGCGGCTTTTGCAAGCATTTTTCATATTTTAGCGAGCTCTCACCCAGCGTTTTTAGGTAGGTTAGCAGCGTGAGCTCTTGCAGGGTATGCGGTACTTTTTTCATACCGAGCGCCAGCAGGGCAAAGCCGCTAGATGCCGCGTAGTGATGCACGGCGACGATGTTTTTAGCTAGAGTGCAGCGCGCTAAAAAGAGATTTAGGCTGTTTGGCATCAGCACGTAGACGCTCTCGTAGTTGCGCGAAAAAAGCTCGAGCGCGAGTCCTATTTTTGAGGCTTTTTTGCGCTTTACGCCGTTTATCGTAAATATTTTTTCTATTCGGCTGTCGTGCTTTGCGAAGGCTAGGTTTATCTCGTCGATTAGCACGTCAAATTTGCCAAGCTTTTCAAAGATCACGCTTGAGTTTGCGTAGTCGCCGATTTTAGCGGTTTGTATGAGTAAAATTTTGCCTTTTTCGCCTTTAAATTTTAGCTTTTTCATCGCGAAAAGATATGGGTAAATCAGCAAATATATGAAAAAATATATCAAAATTTAGGCCTTTATTCCGTAAAAATTTAGCCCAAATTTAGCATAAATTTATAAATTTACGGACGTTTTTTGAGAGTGCGCGGGCTAAAATTCGACTAAAAATCGCTTACTGGATTTTAATGATTTTATCGTTATAATGGGCGTTTTAAATTTAAGGGAGAAAATGACGAAGCTACAAAACCGCTTGCAAAACGCCGCTTTATACCTCGTTTGCGTTTTTATCGCTTGCGAGCACGTTCCGCGTATGACGGCGGCGAAAAATATCTCGCTTTATCTCGCGCTTGTTTGCGCGATCTGGCTTTACTTTACCGATAGGGCGCGATTTGCCGCAAGGGTCGGGGTAAATTTTAGCCTTTCGCGCGCGCCCGCGTTTTGTCTTATCGCATTTGCTTTTTACGCGTTTTTGATCTCGGCCTTTCCCTATGCGCCGCAGTTTGACTCGCTAGGCAACGCTGCGGGCGAATTTGGGCGCGGATTTGCTTTTTTGCTAGCGGTTTATATCGTAGCAAACGGCGATCAGAGCGAGCCCAGAGCCTTTTTTTACGCTATTTTAACCGCTTTTGCGCTCGTTAGCGTTTATTACGCCGCACCGCTTTTTAGCGAGTTTGAGAGACTTGGCAGCGCGGACGAATTTGACGCGCGGGTCGTGCGCCGAGCGTACGCGGACTACGTGGATAGATTTTTGCCTTTTGCGCTTGCGGGAGTTTTTATCTTTAGGCGGCTTTGGGCGCGAGTTTCGTGCGGCGCGCTTTGTCTGGCGGCCGTAGGGCTTGATATTTTGAGCGGCGTTAGAGGCAGCTGGGGGGCGATGCTGGCTTGTTTTATTATGTTTGGTTTTTGTTTGTATATTTTTGGCGGCGAGGCGAAACGTAAATTTAAACTCTTTGCCGTTATTTTTGCCGTTTGCGTCGCGGGCGCGTCGGCGGCGGTTTTGAGTTCGCCCACGGCGATGTATAAATTTTTCCAGATTGGGCTAGTGAGCGAGGCAAATCTTGAAAACGAGAGCATGAGAGAGCGTATCGCGGGTGCGGGCTTTAGCTCGGGACGCGATTTGATTTTAAAGGAGCGCTTGCCGCTGCTTTTTGCGAGTCCGCGCGCGCTAACGGGGCTTGGATACGGCAAGGAGCAGTATGATGCATTTTTACGAGACGAGGCGGACAAGGGCGCGCAGATCTCGATGATGCAAACGAGGCCGAGCGGCGAGCGGTATTGGTTTAACGACGAGCCGTTTTTTATCGGGCATTACTACTACTACGGCGCGGTCGGCACGGCGCTGCTACTGGGCGGTTTTATCTCGCTTTTGGCGTATGCGTTTAGATATTTTTTGCGCTCGCGCGAGCTACTTTTTGCGGCGATTTTTATCTCGCTAGTGTGTTATTTCGGCGTGCGCGGGCTGTTTGAGGCGATAAATTTACGCATACTTTATATGTTTTATATGCTTGGATTTTTCGTCTTGCTAGCTGCGAGGGCGGAAGTTAAAGGAGGCGGCGTTGAGCGTTAGCGTTTTGATGTATCATCACGTTTTAAAAAAGGGTGGATTTATCGCTTCTAGCGCGGAGGATTTTGCTTCGCAGATGAGATTTCTCGCCGAGGCTGGCTACAAAACGCTCACGATGAGCGAATTTATCGCCTATAAAAAGGGCGAGCTGGCCGTGCCTAAAAAAAGCGTCCTCGTAACCTTTGACGACGGCTGGAAGGACAACTACGTCTATGCCTATCCGATATTGCGCGAGTTTGGGCTGCGGGCGAGCATATTTTTAGTGACGCAGTGGATAGAGCGCGCGAGCGAGCGACGAGGCGAGTTTACCGAGCTAACGCACTCCGAATACAAAAAAGCAGCGCCCCAGCGCCCGCAGGACGTGTTTTTGAGCCTTGAGGAGATAGCTGCGATGCGGGACGTTTTTGACTTTCACTCGCATACGCATACGCATTTTGACGAGTATTTCGGCGCGCTCCCGCCTGAGGAAAATTTCGCTCGGTGCCGCGAGTTTATGCGCGCAAATTTGGGCATCGAGGATAAAATTTTGTGCTGGCCGCGCGGCAAATACGACGAAAATTTGATCCGTCTAGCTAGGCAGGTAGGTTACGAGGCGTTTTTCACGACGCAGCGAGGTATAAATAGACCAGACGGCGACCTGTCGGCTATCAAGCGCATCGCCGCTAAAAAGGACGCTGCGTGGCTAAAACGCACGCTTTTTATCTATCAAAACGACATTTTGGGCGGGATATACTCGAAGATAAAAAAGTAAAATTTGCCATAAATTTGAGTAAAATTTGGAGTTTTGGCGGATTTAGCTCGGCCTGCGTAAAATCGCTCAAATTTAAAAAAGCGTGAAGTAGCGGGCGTAATTTCGCGCGGCGGCGAGATATGCGTTTGCTTCGCCGGCGACATTTAAAGGATCGTTATGAAATTCTACAAATCCCTTAAATTTAAAATCCTAGCCGCGGCGCTACTTCTAGCGGCGATACTCTGCGCAGCATTTATCCGCATCGTGCCAGATTTTTCCACTTCACGAGGCTTCGCCGTCGTTTCCCTCCCTGATTACAATAAATACAAGCAGGGATACTGCCTCAAAGAGGATAGAATTTTACCCAAAGAGGAGCTGTATAAAAAAGTGGGAGGAGCATATTTAGATAATAATGTAAAATTATACCAAATGATTGATGCTTATAGGTTGAAAACCTTCGGTAGTCTTTGGTCCAGTAGATACGAGGTTGCATACTATGAACTAGAAAATATAAATTTATCAAATTGTTTTGAGGTATTGGAAAAATATTACCAAGAGGGAAAAACGACCGAGGAGATACTGATGAAAGAGCTAAAGGCTAAAAAAACCGATCCAAAGAAATATCTAAAAATAAATTTGAAAGATACGAGCGTTGGATTTGACAGACCGATAGTTAGGGTTGGCGGTGGCGAGAAAGAAGTCACAGGCACTTTGTTCCTTGATAAATTTGCTATATTTAACGGTAATTATATGCAATTTAACCATTCGGAGTATATTTATGACTTGGTAACAAATTTTGACATTACTAGAGAATACTATAAAAAGAGAAAAAATGCCGTAGTCGGTATTGGAAAAGGTTTTAAATTTGATAACTGCGGCAATATAAATTATCCGCTGGAAGAATATTATTTGGGAGGTAGAGATATAGAGATGCGCTAAATTCTCTAATATTAATTTCATTAAAAAATTTAAGGGACTTAAGACCAATGAGTGCGGAGCAAAGGTATAAATTTCAAAGGACGGCGAGGTATTTGCTGACGGTGCCGATGGTTTTCTTGCTTGATTGGTGGGCGGCGTCTTTGATTTTGGCGGTTTTGCCTTTTGAGGGCGCGCTAAGGATCGCCGTTTTTGCAGCGATATTTGCGATTTTGGCTTACGCGCTGCTTTGGTATTTGTTCAAAAGGTATAAAAATTTTAAGCCAAGCAAGCTGTTTATAAAAAATCCAAATCTTAGTTTGCTACTTTTTGCGGTAGAAAATTTATCGCTCGGCGCTTTTTACGGCGGATTTTTAGCATGCCTCGCGGCGGGGTTTTTTGGGACGAGCGCGCCGCCGACTAGAGCGCGGTATTTGCGTTTGCGTTCGCGCCCGTTTGTCTGACGTTTTCGCGATTTCGTACATGTTTAACGAAAAGAAGGCTTAGGCGTCAAATTTAAGCGCCCAAATTTATAAAATCAAGAAGGTCAAATTTGACGGACAGCGTTCAAGTCAAATTTGACTTACAAAATTTGAGCCGATAAATTTGATCGTCAAATTTGACCAAAACAGCCAAATTTACCGCTCGCGGCTCAAATTTGCCAGTAAAATTTGGCCAAAGCAGCCGAATTTTACAAAGCCTTCTTAGCTTTGGCTCAAAATTTCCCAGATTTTCCTCTTTATCGCCTCCAGCTCCTCGCCCTCAAATCTCATCAGCGTTCGCTCCACGCCGTGCTTTATCATCCCCTCTTTATCGCACGGCACGAAGTCCCAGTCTTTTTGAAATACCGCGTGCTTGCCCATAGTTTGGTTGCCGTTGCGCTGCGTGTAGCCGTTTGCGTTTAGATTGTTATCCCACGGACCCCACTCAAACGCCCCGCTAGGCCCAAACAGCGCGATTACGGGCACGTCGTTGGCCGCGGCTAGGTGCATGATCGCCGTATCCACGCCGATAAACATCGCTGAGCGCTTTGAGAGCGCGGCGGTTTGTTTTAGGGTGAGTTTGCCGCCTAGATTTACGGGACTAGAGGAGCATAGCACCAGCACGTCGTCCAGCTTTTTTAGCTCGGCGTCGTTGTTATCGGCCGTTAGCACTACTCGCACGCCAAGGCTCTCGCAAAAGTCGATGATATGCGCCATGGTTTCGTCGTCCGCGCACTTAAACATCCAGCGGCTAGTTAGATGCACGTGGATAAATTTAGGCGGTAAATTTAGATGGCTGATGCAGTCCGGATCAAAATACACGCTCACTCGTTTGCCGCTAGGCTCGTTTCCAAGAGCTGCCAAGGCGTCTAGATTACGATCCACGGTGTGGCGCAGGCCGCCTATTTTAGGGGCTTTGTGCGTTATCATTTTATTCACGGTCTTGTTTTTGCCCTCAAATCCCACGATGGTTTTTATTTTGGCGTATTTGGCGACGATGATGCCGCGGTCGCCCGTAGTGGTCTGCACCGCGATGTCGTATTTTTGCTTTTTGATAGCGCGGATAAACTTTAGCTCGCGCCAAAGTCGTTTGAAAAAGCCGACCTCTTTTATGTTTGCGCGGTCGTAGAAGTGGATGTTTTGGATGTTCGGGTTGCCTTCGATCATCGCTTCGGTGCCCTTATTTAGCGCGAAATCTATCTGCGCGTCAGGGTAGATGCGGCGCAGGTTTTCGATGAGCGGAGTCGTGAGCAGCACGTCGCCGATGTTTCTAAATTTCATAACTAGGATTTTGATTTTTTTATCTTTCATTTTACGTACTTCCAAAATGTGTATTGCGCATAAAGCCTTGCTATCACGTAGCCGCGCCAGCCATCGCGCCAGCCGCCTTTTAGGAAAAATAGCTTAAAAAACGTCCAAGCGGGATTGAAAACGGCTTTAAATTTACTTGATTTTGCACTCTTTGCGCCCAGGCTCGAATAGCGATTTTGCTTGTCGATAAACTGCTCGATACTGTCGTAGGCATAGTGCTTGAAGTGATTTTTTAGCCTGCCGATTTGATTTTTAGCGGCGGTTAAATTTGCGGCGTCTTCCCGGATTTGTTCATCCGTTTTCGTCGCGCTTTTTAAAACTACCTTTTCGTGTATCTCGCGTCCGTCAAATTCCGCCCGCATCTTGTCAAAAAGCCTGACCGTGTAGTCTGGATAAAGCCCCATAGTGCGCACTTCCTTGCCGAAAAAGATATTTGCGCGAGCCACCTCGTACGCGCAAAACTCGGGGCGCTGTAAAACCTGCAAAATTTCCTCCCGCAAAGGCTCTAAAATCACCTCGTCGCTATCTAGCACGAAAACCCAGCGATTGCGCGCTAGATCTACACCTAGCTGCTTTTGCGCACTAAACCCTCGCCACTTTTCTTTATGAAATTTGACGTTTGTAAACCCAGTGCAAATTTGCTCAGTGGCGTCTTGCGAGCCGCTATCGACCACGACGACTTCGTCTGCGAATTCGCAGCTTTTTAGCACCTCGGCGAGGTATTTTTCGCTGTTAAGCGTGAGGATTACGACGCTTAGCATTTATAAATTTCCTCGTTAAAATGCTTAAAGCGTTTATGAAACCAAAAGTACTCGTCCGGCTTCTCGCGTACGGCGGCCTCGGTGGCGTCTGATTGGGCTTGCGTGGCCTTTAGTACGGCGTCTTCTTTGTCAAAATCCCTAACGTCAATCGGCGGGAAAAAGCAAATTTCGCTGAGGTTTGCCCCTTTTTCGCGGATAAATGCCGGCACTATGAGCGCGTCCGTTTTTTGCGCAAAAATGCTAACCGCAGGCGTATGCAGGACTTTTCGTCCGAAAAATTTAACCTCTACGCCTTCTTCTTTGGCGGTGTTTTGATCGACTAGGATGCCAACTAGCCTGCGCGCCTTAACCGCTTTTAAAATTTGCTTGGCGCCGCCCATTTTATCGATGAGCTCGATGTCAAAGCGGGTGCGATTTGCCGCCAAAATGCGCTGCATGACCTCGCTATCAAGAGCGCGTCCGACGATGCTAACGCCGCCGAATTTCGCCGCCATCGCTAGAGAAAAGAGCTCCCACTGTCCGTAGTGCGCCGTTTGCACGATGATCGGGCGACCCGAAGCGAGCGCGTTTTGCAGGATTTGCTCGTTTTTAAATTCGACTTTTTCTAGGATTTTTTCCTTGCTCGCGTTTTGATTTTTTATAAAATTTACCGCAAATTTAGCGTAGTTGCGGTACGTATCTTTTATGATCTGCTCTTTTTGCGCGGCCGTTAGCTCGCCAGCATAAGCGAAATTTAGATTTGCTCTGATGATTTTGGTGTGTTTGGCGTCAAATTTATAAAACAAAAACGCGATGAAATTTAAAAAAGGATCCAGCAAAAACGCGGGCGTAACGGTAAAGATAAATTTAAAAAATCTATAAAGCCAAAGGTAAAATAAATCACGCATCAAGTAGCCTTTTTGCAGCGTTTGCGATAGTCTGCGGCGCGATATCTCGCACGCAAAAGTCGCTTTTATCTATCTTTTTCGCGTCTATTTTTTTGCCCGCATCCAGCGTTAAATTTACGGGAGTCACGTAAGCGTTTCGCTCTGCGGGGCGGTTGCCAAAAAGCGCGATAGAGGGGCGATTTTGCGCCCAAGCTATATGCGTTACGCCGCTATCGTTGCCGATAACAAGGTCGCAGGACGAGATAAAGCTTACGAGCTCTTTTAGGCCCAAATTCAGCGGTTTTGCATTTGAGTTTTTGATCAAATTTATGGCTTTTTTCTCCTCGTTTTCGCCGTTAAAGCAGACGAAAATTTCATTTTGCGGCTCGTCTAGTAGCGCGATAACATCGCCAAATTTATCATAAATTTTACTTGGCTCGCTAGCAAAAGGAGCGATCAAAATTTTCTTTTTTGAGCTTTGAGATTTACTTTGCGAGGCGCTAAAACAAGGCTGTTTGGCTAAAATTTCATCCTCGCTAAAACTAAAGCCTAAAGCAAAAGCCGTAAGTTTTAAATTTCGCAAGATGATATTTTCGCCGTAGTCGCAATTAAATTTATGCCTATAAAACAGCGCCGCAAGCGGCTCTTTGACGCTAAATTTATCAAATCCGTAACTGTTTTTGCCAAGAAGTTTCGCAACCGCGGCGGATTTAAGAAGTCCTTGCAGGTCAATGACGTAGTCAAATTTTCCTTCTTGCTTAGCAGACGCGATCAGCTCCAAGCTTTTTTTGTATTCGCCGTTTTTTAGCGGTAGCGATACGACGCGCGAAATTTGCGGGCAAAGGAACAAAATCTCGCTAAATTTAGCGTCGGCAAACCATGTAATTTTGGCTTGCGGCAAGTGCTTTTTGATAAACTGCAAGACGGTCGCCGCATGGACGATATCGCCCAGGGCGGATAGCTTGATAACGGCGATGTTTGGGCTTAAATTTTTACTCATTTACCGCTTTTATAAAGATTTTTAGCTATCATTTTAGGAAAAAATAGCTAAAAAAGGTTTGAAATGGCTAAAAATTATATCTGCGTTTTTGACTGCGAGACGGTGCCCGACACCGCGCTTTTGCGTAAAATTTACGGCTATGAGGGAAGCGACGCGGAGGTGGCGAGGCAGGCGTTTGCTGCGCAAAAGGCAGCAAGCGGAAGCGAGTTTTTGCCTGTGATGTTTCACCGCGTCGTGGCGATCTCTGCGGTGATGGCGGACGAGTACGGTAAATTTTTGCGCGTAAGTACGATGAAAGGCGCAAACGAGCGCGAAATCCTAAATAAATTTATCGGTTTCGTAAACTCGCACAACCCGCGCCTGGTGAGCTTTAACGGACGGGGCTTTGATCTGCCGATGATTTTAACTCGCGCGATGAGGTACAACGTCTCGTTTCCGAGCTTTTACGAGGTCGAAAACAAGGAGCTTGGTAAAGGCAAATGGGACGGCAACTACCGCGACAGATATAGCGGCAAATTTCACTTCGATCTACTCGATCACGTAAGCGAGTTTGGCTCCGTGCGCGGGCTAAAGCTCGATACGCTCTGCGCTAGCTTAAATTTACCCGGTAAATACGACGTGCACGGCGATCAGGTGATGGAGCTATTTTTTGACGGTAAGATCGAAAAGATCAACGAATACTGCGAAAGCGACGTGCTAAACACATACTGGCTTTTCCTAAAATACGAGCTTTTGCGAGGAAATTTGACGCTGGACGATTACGCGGACGACATCTCGGTGATGAGCGAGTGGCTCGCGGCAAACTGCGCGCAGATGGGCTATACGCCGGTGTTTTGCGAAGCGGTCGAGCGCGAACTCGTACGCCTTGAAACGCAAAACTACGAGGATGAGCCGGAGCTTAATGACGACGACGAGCAAGCCGGAGCAGAGGAGTACTACACCGAAGAAAATATGCCCGAGATAAATTTGGACGAGCAGTGAAAACGGGCGCAAAAATACGCTAAAATAGCGTCAAATCACAAAGGAAAAAACATGAAAATTTTAGTAACCGGAACGGCGGGATTTATCGGATTTCACTTGGCAAACGCCCTGGTAAAAAGAGGCGACGAGGTCGTCGGATACGACGTGATAAACGACTACTACGACGTAAATTTAAAGCTCGCGCGCCTAAAAACGGCTGGCTTTGACGTGAGCGAGATAGACTATGGCAAGCTTATTACCTCAAAAACGCAGCCTAATTTAAAATTTATAAAGGCCGATCTAGCTGATACAGAGACGATGAAAGAGCTTTTTGCTAAAGAAAAATTTGACTGCGTCGTAAATTTAGCCGCGCAAGCGGGCGTGAGATATTCGCTCATCAATCCGCAAGCCTACATCGACAGCAACGTCACGGGCTTTATGAACATCCTTGAGTGCTGCCGCCACAACCAAACTAAAAATCTAGTCTACGCAAGCTCGAGCTCGGTCTACGGCCTAAACGAAAATATGCCGTTTTCTACGCACGAGGGCGTAAATCACCCGATCAGCCTATACGCCGCGACTAAAAAAAGCAACGAAATGATGGCGCATACGTACTCGCATCTCTTTGGCGTGCCGACTACTGGACTGCGATTTTTCACCGTTTACGGTCCGTGGGGACGCCCCGATATGGCGCTGTTTTTGTTCGTCGACGCCGCGCTAAAAGGCAAGAAAATCGACGTCTTTAACTACGGCAAGATGAAGCGCGACTTTACCTACGTGGACGACATCGTAAAGGGCATCATAAAATGCATCGATAACCCAGCCAAGCCAAATCCCGAGTGGGACGCGAAGCATCCGGATCCCGCCACGTCAAGCGCGCCGTTTAAGGTCTATAATATCGGCAACAATAGTCCTGTCGAGCTCATGGACTACATCAAGGCCGTCGAGCTAAAAATCGGCCGCGAGATAGAGAAAAACTTCCTCCCGCTGCAAGCCGGCGACGTACCGGCGACCTACGCAGACGTGGGCGATTTGGTCGCGGACTTTGAGTATAAGCCCGCAACTAGCGTAAATGACGGGGTGGCGAGGTTTATCGAGTGGTACTGCGAGTTTTACGGGGTTAAAATTTGAGATTTTTCGCGCTCTTGATCGCCGTCTTTTTAAATTTAGCTTTGGCGGCGCAGAGCGAAAATCTAAGCGGCGCGGTGAGCGCAGATGCCGCTAAAAAAGCTAAATTTGAGCTTTTAAAACTTAGCGAATACAAAGGCCAAAACGTCGGCGGCTGGCTAGCTAGCGAGAAGCTCGACGGCGTGCGCGCCTACTGGGACGGGCGAAATTTGCTATCTAGAAACGGTAAAATTTTAGCCGCACCAGGTGGCTGGAGCGCGCATTTTCCGTCATTTGCGCTTGACGGCGAGCTTTACACGGCGCGGGGCGAATTTGAAAAAATACAATCGATCGTGATGGATAAAATGCCGAGCGCCACGGCGTGGAGCGAGATCAAATTTTACGTTTTCGACATACCTGAGGCAGGCGGCGGACTTTTAGAGCGGCTTAGCGAGCTTGAAAAATTTATCGCAAAGAACCCGCAAGCCGGGCAAAATTTAAAGATAATAAAGCAGGTAAAAGTAAAAGATAGCGCCGAATTTGAGGCATTTGCCGAGCATATCGTCGCAAATGGCGGCGAGGGCGCGGTCGTGCGAGAACCAAACGCACCCTACGAGCGAAAACGAAGCAAAAACGCGCTGAAATACAAAAAATTTAAAGACGCCGAGTGCGAAGTAACGGCGATAAACGCGGGCACGGGCAAATACGCCGGGCTCATGGGCTCGGTAACCTGCAAGGCGCTTAGCGCTGCGGTCTCAAACTCGGACGAGCAAATCGCTAGCGGAGTAAAATTTAAGATTGGCTCGGGCTTTAGCGACGAAGAGCGCGCAAACCCGCCTAAAATCGGCTCGATAATAACCTATAAATATCAAAATTTAACCGCAAAAGGGTTGCCGAGGTTTCCGGTATTTTTGCGGGTTAGAGAGGATTAAATTCGGCCGTTTCGGGCAAATTTGCCCGCTGGTCGCTTTGAGGTGGGCGCCGTAAATTTACGCTCGGCGCGTGGTAGGGCGGCTAAATTTAATGCGCGGGTTTAGCGACGCCGCATTTTTTATTTTACCTTTTTAACTTTTATGATAAAATCCAAAATCTAAAATTTAAAGAGGTGGAATTTATGAAAATTTTAATAACCGGCGGAGCAGGCTACATCGGCTCTCATGTGCTAAAAGCGCTTTTAAAGCGGGGCGGGCACGAGATAACGGTTGTGGATAATCTCTGCAAAGGCACTACAAAGGCGCTTGACGCGCTTGAGAAAATCGGTAAATTTAAGTTCGTAAAGGCAAATTTAGAGGATGATTTAAGCGGGATTTTTGCGGAGGGCAAATTTGACGCGATTATCCATTTCGCCGCATTTATCGAGGTTTTTGAAAGCACGCAAGAGCCGCTAAAATACTACCTAAACAACACCGCAAACGTAGCTAAAATTTTGACCTATTGCAAAGAATACGGCGTAAATAAATTTATATTTAGCTCCACCGCTGCCGTTTACGGCGAGCCCGAGATCGGCGAGGTTGACGAACAAACCGCGGCAAGTCCGATAAATCCCTACGGCCGAAGCAAGCTAATGAGCGAGTGGATCATCAAAGACTATGCCGCCTCAAATGAAAATTTCAAATTTGCGATTTTGCGGTACTTTAACGTCGCGGGCGCCGACGAGGAGGGGCTTATCGGGCAAAACTATCCAAACGCCACGCACTTAATCAAAGTCGCGACGCAGACGGCTCTGGGTAAGCGCGAAAGCATGGGAATTTTTGGTAGCGACTACCAGACCGCAGACGGCACCTGCGTGAGGGACTATATCCATGTGAGCGACCTAGCAGACGCGCATCTAAGCGCGCTAGAGTACCTAAACGAGCATGAAAAAAGCCAAATCTTTAACGTCGGCTACGGCCGCGGCTTTAGCGTAAAAGAGGTTATAGAAACGGCTAAAAAAGTAAGCGGGGTTGATTTTAAGGTTATTAACTCGCCTCGCAGAGATGGCGATCCTGCATGCCTCATCGCAAAGCCAGAAAAGATAAGAAATTTAACTAACTGGCGGCCTAAGAGGGAGGATCTCGCGCTAATCGTAAAAACCGCGCTTGAGTGGGAGAAAAGGCTGTGAGGATCGCAGTCGTAGGCACGGGATACGTGGGGCTAGTTAGCGGCGCGTGCCTAGCCAAAATGGGCAACGACGTCATATGCGTGGACGTAGACGAAGCCAAGATAAACGCCCTAAATAACGGCGTCATACCGATCTATGAGCCGGGGCTCTCTGAAATCGTGGCCGAGTGCAGGGCAAACGGCGCGCTCAAATTTAGCGTCGATATAAAAGAAGCCTTGGCACACGCTAGCGTGCTATTTATCGCGGTTGGCACGCCTATGGGCGCGGACGGGCAGGCCGATCTGCGCTACGTGCTAGAGGTCGCAAAAAGCATCGGGCAAAATTTGACCTCGCCGCTAATCGTCGTGGATAAATCAACCGTCCCCGTGGGCACGGCGGAGAAGGTTAGCGAAGTGATCGCTAGCGAACTAAAAAAAAGAAACCTGGACGTCAAATTTGAGGTCGTCTCCAACCCCGAGTTTTTAAAAGAGGGCGCGGCGGTCGAGGACTTTTTAAAGCCCGATCGCGTCGTAGTGGGCGCTAGCAGCGAGTGGGGACAAAGCGTCATGCGCGAGCTTTATGCGCCCTTTATGAAAAATCACGATAGATTTATCGCCATGGACGTAAAGTCTGCCGAGATGACAAAATACGCCGCAAATGCGATGCTAGCGACTAAAATCAGCTTCATAAACGAGATCGCGGGTATCTGCGAGCGCGTGGGAGCGGACGTAAATTTGGTGCGAAAAGGCATCGGCAGCGACTCTCGCATCGGTTATAGCTTTATATATCCGGGCTGCGGATACGGCGGCAGTTGCTTTCCAAAAGACGTCGAGGCGCTCATATATACCGCTAGGCAAAACGGCTTTGAGCCGAAGGTTTTAAGCGCGGTGGAGGCTAGAAACGCGGCGCAAAAAACGGTGCTGTTTGAGAAAATTTCAGCATTTTTCGGCGGAAATTTGAGCGGCAAAACGGTGGCGATTTGGGGGCTAGCGTTTAAACCAAACACCGACGATATGCGCGAGGCTAGCTCGCTAGTGCTCATAAAATCGCTAGAAAACGCGGGCGCAAACGTCGTCGCCTATGATCCAAAGGCAGCAAACGAAGCCAAAAAATATCTACCAAACTCAAATTTTAAATTTGCCCCAAACAAATACGACGCGCTAAACGGCGCCGACGCGCTCGCGCTCGTGACCGAGTGGAGCGAATTTAGATCGCCTGATTTTACGGAGATGAAACAGCGGCTAAAAAACGCCGTGATCTTTGACGGGCGCAATCAATACGACGCCAAAAATCTGGCAAATTTAGGCTTTAAGTATTTCCAAATAGGAGTGAAATCATGAGGAAAATTTTACTTTTTATCGCGGCTTTCGCGCTGCCGTTTACGCTTTTGGCAGGCGAAAATGCGGCAAAAACCGAGGAAAATATTTTCGAGCCACCTATCTCAAAGATGCCGCCTGATTATTTTAAATACGAAGTCGCGTTTTTTAAAGAGATAGAAACCAACTGCAACTTAGCCTTTTTGCTAGGCGGAAAACTCGAGGAAAAAGAGGACGCGCGCGGGATTTATTACGAATTTAGCGGCGGGGACGAGCTGGCGCAAACGATGATGCTCTGCAAGGATGGAAAGAAAAAAAGGCGGGTTTATTATGAGCTCACTCAAATTTTATCTGGCGTTAGCCCTATTAAAATCATAACTCCGCAAGGCGTAGGCGCGGAAATAAGAGTGTATGAACGCGTAAAAACGATAGAATCAAAAAAATTAAAAAGGAAAGATAAATGAAAATAGCCGTTATCGGACTAGGATACGTCGGGCTGCCTTTGGCGGCGGCGTTTAGCGAGAAATACGAAGTCACGGGCTTTGACGTAAACGCTGCCCGCATAAAGGAACTTAAAAGCGGATATGATCGCACGCTGGAGCTAAGTGCTGAGCAGATGAAAAAAGCGATAGAAAACGGTATGAAATTTAGCCTAAATTTGGACGATATTAGAGATTGCAACTTCTTTATCGTTACCGTCCCGACGCCGATCGATAAAAACAAGCGCCCTGATTTGACGCCAGTGGTAAAAGCCACGCAAAGCGTCGCTAAAGTGCTAAAAAAAGGCGATATCGTCGTGTATGAAAGCACGGTATATCCGGGCGTTACGGAGGAGATTTGCGTGCCGCTGCTTGAGCAAAGTGGGCTTAAATTTAACGAGAACTTTTTCTGCGGATACTCGCCCGAGCGCATAAATCCTGGTGACAAAGAGCACACCGTAACTAAAATCAAAAAAATCACTAGCGGCTCGACGCCGGAAATCGCCCAAAAGGTCGACGAGGTCTACCGCTCGATCATTACGGCTGGCACTCACAAAGCGCCTACTATCAAGGTCGCCGAGGCTGCCAAAGTCATCGAAAATACTCAGCGCGATATAAACATCGCCTTTATGAACGAGCTTGCGATGATATTTAACAAGATGAACATCGACACGAACGCCGTTTTGCAGGCGGCGGGCACGAAGTGGAATTTCTTAAATTTCCGTCCGGGACTAGTGGGCGGCCACTGCATCGGCGTGGATCCTTATTATCTCACGCACAAGGCGCAGGAGCTTGGCTTTCATCCCGAGATGATCCTAGCCGGACGCCGTATAAACGATAATATGGGCAAATACGCTGCCGATCAGGTTGTAAAACTAATGATAAAAAGGGGCGTTTTGATAAATTCGGCTCGCGTTTTGGTGCTTGGGCTTACGTTTAAGGAAAACTGCCCGGATATCCGCAACTCGCGCGTGATAGACGTGATCGAGGAGCTTAGGGATTTTGGTTGTCGCGTGGACGTCTACGATCCGTGGGCGGACGAAGCCGAGGTGAAGCGCGAGTACGGCTTGACGCCTCTAAAAAGCTTTGACGAAGCGGACTACGACTGCGTCGTGATCGCCGTCGCACACGATAAATTTAAAGGGTTAAAATTTAGCAAAGCTCTCGTTTACGATATAAAAAACGTTTACGAAAACGCCGACGCAAGGCTGTAAATTTATTAATATTTTACTTTTAGGACAAATATAATGAAAAGTATTTTTGTGTTATTGTTTTGTGTAATAACTTGTATCTATGCCGAAGAGGTCGATTTTTTAGACAATAGTGGGGAGTGGGCTGTCTATGTTGATACAGATGAAGAGCTTACTATTTACTCATGGGGCGGCAAACCTCTAGCCTATTTAGACGATAATTTTGATATTTATGGGTTTAATGGTAGGTACTTGGGATGGTTTGAAAATGGAATTATGTATGATACCGATGGTTATCCTTTTGCTTGCGTTGAGGAAGCATATAGTGGGTTTGCCCCATTTAAGCCATTTAAAGCTTTTAAAGAGTTCCAACCGTTTAAAAGTTTTAAAAAAATAGCAAAAATGAGACCGTATACAAAAAGTAACTTCGGGAACATATCTGCGGAACTATATTTAAACCTTGGTAGGCAATAGCCCGTATAATAGTATTAAGCGTAAAAATATTCCGGTTAATTACTTATGCAGTTTGCTAAAAACTTTAAAAACAAAAAAGATAAAAAAATTGTTTATAAATTTGATCAGCTCCATCGTCGTTTTTATCGTCTCGATGGGGATAAATTTTTTCCTCACGCCCTACATCCTAAAGAGCCTAGGCAACGAAGCCTACGGCTTTGTCGGGCTGTCAAACGCTATCGTGGCTTACGCCCTAGTCGTGACCGCTGCGATAAACTCCGTTAGCGGCCGCTTCGTCGCTTACGAGTGGCATAGAGACGATGTCCGCGCGGCTAACGCCTACTACTCGTCGGTTCTAGTCGTAAATATCTTTTTTTGCGTTCTTATTTTGCTAGGCGCGGGCATTTTTATCTTAAATTTACAAAGCGTGCTAAACGTGAGCGACGCGCTACTAGGCGACGTGCGGCTTACTTTTGCATTTTATTTTATAAATTTTTGCGTCGGGCTTTTTAACGGCGTCATCAGCGTATCGATGTTTATCAAAAACAAGCTCTACATCATCTCCGTTCGCAACGCCGCATCTAGCGCCATTTTAGCGACCCTTATCGTGGCGCTTTTTTATTTTTTCAGGCCGATGATCGCCTATATCGCGATCTCCGCTCTAGTCGCGTCGCTCTTTGTGTTTTTTACGAGTGTTTGGGTTTCGCGTCGCATCACGCCCGAGCTTAAATTTAACCCGCGCGAATTTGACTTTATGCGGATAAAAGAGCTTTTGAAATCAGGCGTATATAATAGCTTTAACGCCCTAAACCGAGTGCTTATGAGCGGTATGGACCTGTTTATATGCAACATCTTTTTAAGCGCTAACGCGACGGGAATTTTAGCCGTTTCAAAGGCGGCTCCGATAATTTTAGAGAGCTTCGTGGCGCAGCTTAGCGCGATATTTGCGCCAAAATTCGTCGAGTACTACTCTAAGTTAAATTTGGCCGCGCTTGTTACGGAGGCAAAATTTTCGATGCGAGTTACGGCTTTTGTCATGAGCGTGCCGGCGGCCATTTTCGTGGCTTTCGGGCGCGAATTTTACGCGCTTTGGCTACCGTTTAAAAACGCGGACGAGATAAGTCTAATCTATAATCTCTCGATGATAACTCTAGTGCCGATTATATTTATCAGCTACGTTTTTTCGCTTTTTAATCTCGACGGTGCGACGAATAAACTAAAACGCCCCGCGATAGCAAACACTATTTTGGGTGCTGGCACGATTTTGGCGCAGATTGCCGTGCTTAAATTTACGGACTACGGCATTTACGGTATGGCGATCGTCGGCGCCGCGCTTTATTCGGTGCGCATTTTGGGATTTGACCTTATAAACGCCGCGTTAAATTTGAGCTTGCCGCTTACTACTTTTTACGGCGTTTATTTTAAAAATTTAGCCGTTTTCGCGGCAGTTTGCGGACTGTTTTTTGGGCTGCGAAATTTCGTGCAGATTTCAAGCTGGAGCGAATTTGCCGCGTATTCGGCGATTTTGCTTGCAGTGGGATACGCCGCGAGCCTGTTTTTGATATTTGACAAAAGAGAACAACTAATCGTGATAAATAAAATCAAATCGAAGTTTAAAAGATGAAAAATTTAGTATTCGTTATTTCGCTAAAAAGCGACGAGGCGCGCCGAGAAAAGCTAAAAGAGCGGTTTAAAAACTACGGCGAATTTAAGCTCGTCGAAGCAACCGACGGCAGGGCGATGAGCGCAAAGGAGTACTACGGCTACGCGCTAGCTAGCCTCGAGGCTTACGGCAGGCTGTTAAGCCCGTCCGAGGTCGGCTGCTCGCTATCTCACGTGCGCGCTTACGAGGAGTTTTTAAAAAGCGACGCCAAATTTGCGCTAATTTTAGAAGACGACATTATCGGAGACGAGGGCGGCGTGAAAAAGGCGTTTGAAACGGCTGCAAAGATGCACGAGGGCTCGGTGCTCATTTGCGGCGCGCAAGACGGGCTAGAGGGGCGATTTAGCGCATTTGGTAAAAAACTGGAGGATGATTTTTGGCTAGTCTCAAAGCGCTCTTACGGCACGATTTACCGAGCGGCTGCTTACGTGCTTGATAGGCGCGCGGCGGAAACGGTTTTGCAAACGCACAAAAAGGCGCTTTGCGTGGCTGATTTTTGGCGGATTTTGCTTTTGCAAAACGGCTTAAGGATGTATTTTAGCGATATTTTCGCGCATCCGACCGATCTAACAGACTCAAATATCCAAGCCGAGCGGGTGCAAAGAGCGCAGGTAAAAGTCTCCCCGCTAGCTCGTCTAAATAGCTTAAAATATGTCGCCGCAACGCGCTTTGAAGCGGCAATTTTAGGCTATGAGCGGATATTTAAAAGATAGGAAACTAAGCGATTATAAAGCTCAAAATTTATAAAATCAATAATTTTGAAGATTTATTAAATTTTCGCGCATTGATTAAAATTTGGAGAGAGAATGAAGGTTTTATTTATAATTTCGACCCTGCAAGCAGGCGGCGCTGAGCGCGTGATGAGCTTGCTAGCGAGCTATTTTGCGAAATTTCACGACGTAACGCTTTTAAAATTTGACACTAAACCACCGTTTTACGAGCTAGACGAGAGGATAAAGCTGATCGATCTGCCTTTTCCGATGGTGAAAAAAGGGTTTTTTGCAAATTTAATTAGGCGCGTGAAAAAGTTTTTTTATCAGCGAAATTTGATCAAAAACGGCGGTTTTGACGTCGTTATCTCCTCGATGGATAGCACTAATATCAACGTGATTTTGTCGAATTTATTTATAAACAAGCCGCTTTTTATCAGCGAGCATTCAAGCGCCGATTTTTTCAAAGGGCGCGGCTGGCTGTTTTTGCGCCGTTTGCTCTATCCGCTAGCTAGCGGACTCACGGTGCTTACAAAAGAGGACTACGAATACTATAGCTTCGTAAAAAATAAAACCGTGATGTACAATCCTATGTTTGAAGCCAAAAAACAGGGCTTGCCGAAGGAAAATATCATCCTTTTCGTCGGCCGTCTCATCTCGATTAAAGGTTGCGACGTATTTTTAAAGGCTATGAGCCTAGTCGATAAAGAGCTTTTAAAAGAGTGGAAAATCGTGATAGCGGGCGCTGGCGAAGAGAGGCAAAGGCTAGAGCTCATCGCGCACGAACAGCTTCATCTGGATGCCGAGTTTATCGGGCAAACAAGCGACGTAGCTTCGCTTTACGAAAGGGCTAAAATCCTCGTTTCAAGCTCTAAAACCGAGGGCTTGCCGAATGTTTTAATCGAGAGCGTATTTTTTAACTGCGCTAGGGTGGCGACTGCTACGAGCGGCGCAAAAGAGCTCATCGAGGACGGCAAGGACGGATTTTTAGTGCCGATAGACGACGTAAAAGCGCTCGGAAGCAAAATCGAACTTTTAATGCGCGACGAGGAGCTTAGGCAAGAGCTGGTAAAAAACGCCAACGAGCGAAAAAACGCCTTTAAAACCGATCAAATTTATCAAAAGTGGATGGATTTTATCACGCAAAATATAAAGAACTAAAATGCTAAAAGTAAGCATAATAATCCCAACCTACAACCGCAAAGAGCTTTTTGAAGCCGCCCTAAAAAGCGCGCTAGCTCAAGACTACGAAAATAAAGAGATCATAATCAGCGACGATAACTCGAACGACGGTACGCGCGAGCTTGCGCAAAGTTACGTCGCTAAATTTGACAACGTAAAATACGTCTTAAACCAAACCTACGACCGCGGCCCAAACGGCAATAAAAACAACGGCTTTGATCACGCTAGCGGCGATGCTTTCGTGATACTAGACGACGATGACCTGCTGATAGAAGGCGCCATAAGCAAAATGGCGGCCGTACTAGAGCAGGGGTATGCTAGCGTCTGGGCGAACTGTTATTTTGAGCTTGACGGCGAGCCGACGACGAAATTTTCGGGATTTGGACTAAATAAAAGCGGGGAAATTTCGCCGCAGGACTACTACGACGGCAAGATAACGGGCGAGTTTTTGATAATGTTTCGCCGCGACGCCATCGGCCAGAGACGCTTTGAAAAGGGGCTTTACGGTAGCGAAAATACGCTTTGGATCTATCTTTTTGACCTTCCTGCCTACTATCTGCACGACGCAGTGCGTATTTACCGCTTTCACCGCAGCGACAGCGTCACGATAAACTCGTTTAAACGCCCGCTTTGCATAATGAAAGGCTACGCGATGACTGCGGAGCTCATTTTGCAAAAGATCGCCGAGAAAAACGCTCAAGCTACCGCAAACGGGGCAAATTCGGCCGAGCCGAAATTTAGCGTAAACGACGCTCATATCGCGATCCTATATAAAATGGCGGCGTACTATGCAAAATTTGGCGGCGAATACAAAAAAATGTACGAGTATCTTTTTAAAAGTCTCAAATTTAAATTTACGAAAGAAGCGCTTGCGATGCTGATTTTAAGCCCGTTTCCAAAGTCGATGATTTTGTTTTTAACTAAAATTCGCGTTTGGATATACAAAAAAACGCACGGCGAATGAAAAAATTAGCCGTTTTTCTCTACTCGATGGGGCCTGGCGGCGCGGAGCGCGTGGTTTCAAATTTGCTCCCGGCTTTGTGCGAAAAATACGAAGTTCATCTCGTTTTGATGAGCGAGGTCATAGCCTACGAGATACCAAGCGCGGTAAAAATCCACTTCCTCGAGCGCTCGGATCCCTACGAAAGCGGCGTAAAAAAGCTTTTTCGTTTGGGACTTTTGTTTCCGTTTCTAGCCTTAAATTATAAAAAACTTTGCGACGATTTGGCTATTGACCTACATTTTGTCTTAATGAACCGTCCTTGCTACATCGCGCTTTTAGCAAGGATCGCCGGAGTAAAAGGGCGGATGGTAATAAGCGAGCGTAGCTGTCCGTCGGTCATCTATAAAAGCGGCCTTAGCGGGTTTGCCAATAGAATTTTGGTTAAGGCGCTGTATCCTAGGGCCGATCTCATCCTAGCTAACGCGCAGGGAAACGCCGATGATCTCGTGCGAAATTTCGGCTGCGACGCCGCAAAAACTAAGGTGCTATATAACGCGGTCGATTTATCGGCGATAAAAACTCTTGCCGATGAGCCGTTAGAGGCTAAATTTAAGCCGTTTTTTCTAAATATCGGACGGCTTGATAGCGGTAAAAATCAAGCAATGCTAATAAAAATAATCGCAAATTTAAACGACGAGCGCGCGACGCTTGGGATTCTCGGCAAAGGGCCTTTGCAAGGCGAGCTTCAAAATTTGATCGACGAGCTTGGCGTAAGCTCGCGCGTAAAACTGCTAGGCACGGATAAAAATCCGTTTAAATTTATCAAAAACGCGCAGTGTTTCGTCTGCGCTTCGCGGTTTGAGGGCTTTTCAAACGTGCTTTTAGAGGCGCTTGCTTGCGAGAGATTTATCATCTCCACCGATCACAAAAGCGGCGCTAGAGAGCTTCTGGGCGACGATGAGTACGGCATTTTAACACCCGTTGACGACGAAAAAGCGATGGAGGCCGCGATGAGACGAGCGCTTGAGGATGAAAATTTAAGGCGAGATTATGAAAAAAGAGCGTACGGCCGCGTGGCAAAATTTGATAAAAACGCCGTCGCGGCGCAGCTCATAGGATATTTAGAGGGTGAAAATGGCGAGTAAAATTTTAGAATTCCCCGGCAAATTTAAATTTTCAAAGCAAACTTGTTTTTTGATGCTTGCGGCGTTTATTTTTAGCGTAGTTTGCAGGCTGTACTGGGTGTACTGGGCGGGCGAGTATCAGCACTTTTTCTGGAACGATCAGCTCATGATCAGTACAAACGACGGCTACGCCTTCGCCGAGGGCGCGCGCGATATGATAGCGGGCTTTCATCAGCCAAACGACCTTAGCTACTACGGCCGTTCGATGCCGACGCTTACGTATTTTTTGTATCAAATTTTACCTTTTAGCTTTGAGAGCATTTTGCTTTATATGAGCGTGTTTTTTAGCTCGCTTATCGTTATCCCCGTGATTTTGATAGCCAAAGAGTACGAGATGTCAGGCATGGGCTTTGCGGCGGCTCTGCTAGCTAGTATCGCAAACAGCTACTACAACCGCACGATGGCGGGATACTACGACACCGACATGCTCACGATCGTGCTGCCTGCGTTTAGCGTCTGGGCGATGGTACGCCTCGCGCAGAAAAAAAACGTAAACGATCTTATTTTTATCCCGATTTTTATCCTGATAAACGACTGGTGGTATCCGAGCTCTTACTCGCTAAATTTTGCCATGCTGGGCGCATTTTTGCTCTACACTTTGGTTTTTGATAGGAAAAACGCACTAAATTACCAGGCGGCTATTTTGATGATAGTCGCGCTTACATATATCGATTTTTACGCTAAAAGCGCGCTTGCCGTCGCGCTTTATCTAGCGATGAGATTTCGTCCGCAGATCTGGGATAAACGCGTAGTAGCAGCATGCCTAGCTCTTGCCGTAGGTTTACTTGGCTTTAGCGGCGGGCTAAATCAAATTTTATTTCAGCTTAAATTTTACATATTTCGCGGGGTTTCGGAGAGTAGCGAGCCGGTTTTTCATTTTTATAACGTAAATAAAACGATAATGGAAATGAGCGATTATTCGTTTGAGTTCGAGTCGATAAACGCCTTTGCCAAGCGTATCAGCGGGCATATCGTTACTTTTGCTTTATCGCTCGTAGGAGTCGCGGCGCTTTGTCTTAAATTTCGCTCCTTTTTGCTTGCCCTCCCGATGCTATTGCTTGGGTTTTTAGCGCTAAAAGGCGGGCTTAGATTTACGATTTACTCCGTGCCGGCGATGGCGATAGGGTTTGGGTATTTCGCCGTCCTTTGCGTGGATTTTTTCAAAAAAGATAAAATTTTAGACAAATTTTGCACCGTTTGCCTGGCGGCGTTTTTTGCGTTTTTCTTTTTGTATTTTGATAAATATTACAGCCTTTTGCACGGCAAATCTCCAGTTTTTGCGCCAAATTTTGACGGCGAGGCGGGCTTTGGCGTATATCTAGCCACGTTTGCGGCGACGGCGCTTATTTGTGGGGCGGCTTATTTTATGGTCTCAGGCCTAAGCTCGCTCAAAAAACACGCGCTTTTAGAAAAAATTTGCGTCTTTTGTATCGCCGCGCTATCTTTGATGCCGTGTCTTGAGCATATTTACGGCTACAAAGTCGGCACGGTTTTTGCCAAAAGCGAGGTGGAGAGTTTAGATAAACTACGCAAAATAGCAGGGCGCGAGGACTACGTGCTGGCGTGGTGGGACTACGGCTATCCGATCCGCTACTACGCGGACGTCAAGACTCTCATCGACGGCGGCAAGCACCTGGGCAGAGATAACTTCGCCGTGAGCTTCGCGCTAGCGGCTAATCAACGCATGTCGGCAAATATGGCGCGTCTAGAGGTCGAGTACACCGAGCGCAATTTTAGCGAGAAATTCGGGCTAAATTTGGTGCAGATGATGAAGGACTATAACGCGACTAACGTAAATTCGTTTTTGTATTCGCTAAACGACAAGGATTTTCGCCCGCCGCAAAAAACGCGCGAGATTTACTATTATTTACCGGACTCCATGCTTGATATTTTTAGCACAGTTTTGCGCTTTTCAAACCTTGATCTAAACAGCGGCGAGGAGTACGGGGCGATATTTTATCCGGGCAAACCTTACTCCATAGACGAGGATACGATAAATATCGGCGGAGGTTTTAGCGTATCGGGCGACGCATCTAAAGTCTATATCGGCGAGCGCGAAATGCCGGTAAATACCTACTTTGAAACAAGCTACGACGAGAAAGACAAGCTAGTCGTCAAAAAGCACGAGATGAACGCGGACAGTAAAATTTATCTCATTTTTATGAAGGATTACAGGCGGTTTTTGGTGCTTGACGAAGCGGTGCTAAACTCGGCGTACATACAGCTTTTCGTGCTCGAAAACTACGACAAAGAGCTATTTGAGCCGGTCGTTTTAAACGGCGCGGTTAAAATTTATAGGTTGCTAAGATGAGGGCAGTAAATTTAAAGGAAAATTTTAAAAATGGCTAAATTTGGATTTTTATCTCATGCCGATATGAGCATTTATTTTTTCCGTGCGCCGATAATGCGCGAGCTAAAGCGGCTCGGGCACGAGGTTTTTGCTATCGCTCCGAAGGGCGAGTATACGGATAGGCTAAAAAGCGAATTTAACTGCGTGACGTACGAGCTTGACCGCGCGAGCTTAAACCCTCTAACCGTGCTTGAAAACTCAAAAAAACTAGCCGAGATTTTAAGCGGACTAAATTTAGACCTACTGCAAACCTCGGCGCATAAATCAAACGTATTCGGCACCTTTGCAGCTAAAAAAGCGGGCATAAAGCGCGTGATAAATTTGGTCGAGGGGCTGGGCAGCTTTTATATCGATAACGACTTAAAAACCCGTCTGGTGCGCGCCGCGATCGAGACGCTTTATAAGCGGGCGCTAAAAATGAGCGACGGCTGCGTGTTCGTAAACAAGACCGATCCGGCGTATTTTCTGGGTCGAGGACTGATTGCCGAAGAGAAAATTTTTAAGATAAAAAGCGTGGGCGTGGATACGCTCAAATTTGACGAAAACAGCGTGCCGGCAGCAAATTTGGGCGAAGATTTACGCGGCAAAAAGATCGTGCTGATGATAGCGCGCGCGATGTGGCACAAGGGCGTGCGCGAGTTTTACGAGGCGGCCGAGCTTTTGCGCGGGCGCAATGACTGCGCGTTCGTCTTTGCGGGCGAAGGGTTTGAAGGAAACAAAAGTACTGCCGACGCGAAATTTCTAACTGGCGGTGTCGTGCGGTATCTGGGTGCTAGAGACGACGTACCTGAGCTTTTAAAGGCTAGCTATCTACTCGCGCTTCCAAGCTACAAAGAGGGCTTTCCTCGCACGGTTTTAGAGGCGATGAGTATGAGCCGCGCGGTCGTGACTAGCGACGTGGCCGGCTGTAACGAGGCCGTGACGAACGGCTTTAACGGCCTGCTTTGCGAGGCGAAAAACTCAGCCGATCTAGCCGCAAAGATAGAAATTTTACTAAACGACGAAAATTTGGCCGCACAGATGGGGCGAAACGGGCGGGAGCTCGCCGTACGCGAGTTTGACGAGCGAGCGGTCGCTAGGAAATATATAGAAATTTATAGGAAATTTATCGATGTATAGGGCGTTTTTTAAGAGATTACTGGATATTTGCGGCGCGATTTTTCTCATAGTTTTGACGCTGCCGATCATGGCGGTCGTCGCGGTTTTGATCTATTTTAAGGTTAGCAAGGACGTCATTTTTACGCAGGCGCGCCCGGGCTTGCACGCTAAAATTTTTAAAATTTATAAATTTAAAACGATGAGCGACGAGCGCGGCGCGGACGGCGAGCTGCTGCCCGACGAGATGCGCCTAAGCGGCATCGGCAAGACCATCAGAAGCCTCAGCCTTGACGAGCTGCCGCAGCTTTTTAACGTGCTAAAAGGCGATATGAGCTTCATCGGGCCGCGTCCGCTTTTGGTCGAATACCTGCCTCTTTACGACGCCGAGCAGGCGACCCGCCACGACGTGAGGCCCGGTATCACTGGGCTAGCGCAGGTAAACGGCCGCAACGCGATCAGCTGGGCGGAGAAGTTTAAATTTGACGCTAGGTACGTCCGCGAGCTTAGCTTTGCGCTGGACGTTAAAATCGCGATTTTAACGGTGCAAAAGGTGCTAAAACGAAGCGGCGTGAGCAAAGAAGGCATGGCCACGACGGAGAAATTTAATGGCCGCAACTAAAATTTACGTTTACGGCTTTAGCGGACACGGAGCCGTCGTCGCGGACGTGGCTAGAGCGTGCGGATACGGCGAGGTCGTGTTTTTGGACGACGCTAAATTTGACGGCAAAAACGTGCTCAAATTTGATCCGAGCTTAGAAAAAGCGGACGTGATCGTCGCTATTGGGGATAATAGAATCAGGCGCATCCTGCAAGAAAGAGTAAAAAACGCGGGCTTTCGCGTTGTGCACTTGATCCATCCAAGTGCGGTGGTAAGCAAGAGCGCGCAAATAGGCGAGGGCGCGGTCGTGATGCCAAATGCCGTCATAAACGCGCACGCGGTGGTGGGCGAGGGCGCCATAATAAACACGGGCGCGATCATAGAGCATGACTGCGAGATCGGCGATTTCGCGCATATTAGCCCAAACGCGGCTCTGGCCGGCGGCGTAATCGTGGGCGCAAATACGCACGTGGGTATCGGCGCTTGCGTCATCCAATGCATAAAAATCGGCACAAACTGCGTCATCGGAGCGGGCAGCGTCGTAGTACGAGATATCGCAGACGGCAGCGTCGCCTACGGTAATCCCGCTAAAGTTAGGCGAAATTTGAGCGAAATTTGAGAGCCAAAATATCGCTCGTCAAATTTGCGCTCGCAACGACAAAAGAAAATAGATAAAATTTAGCCCTATCTCTAGCCGTATCAAATTTGCCGTTTTAAAATACATTTTGACGCAAAATTTAACAAAATCCCCATTTTCTACGCTCAAAAGCGACTTTAAACGAGTTTTTATAAAAATATTTAGATTTTAAGTGCTACAATGCGTAAATTTCTTTAAGGAATAATAATGCAAAGAATTTTCCTAAGTCCGCCGCACATGAGCGGCAAAGAGCAAGAGTACATAAACGAGGTTTTTAAGAGCAACTATATCGCGCCGCTTGGCGAATACGTGAATAAATTTGAAGCGAGCGTCTCAAGCTACGCTGGCGCTCCCGATGCTTTGGCGCTAAATTCCGGCACGTCGGCGATCCACTTGGCGCTAAGGGTGCTAGGTATCGGCGCGGGTGACGTGGTGCTAGCCTCTACGTTTACCTTTATGGCGTCCGTTAGCCCGATACTTTATCAAGGCGCTACGCCTGTTTTTATAGATAGCGACGAAAGCTGGAATCTAAGCCCCGAGCTACTAAAAAAGGCGATCGCAAATTCGCCTAAAAAGCCAAAAGCGCTCGTCGTCACGCACCTTTATGGTCAGGCGGCCAAGATGAAAGAGATCTGCGAGATCTGCGAGCGGGAAAATATCGCCGTCGTCGAGGACGCGGCCGAGGCGCTGGGCGGATTTTTGAATGGCAAAGCGCTGGGTACGTTCGGGCGGCTGGGCGCATATAGCTTTAACGGCAACAAGATCATCACTACAAGCGGAGGTGGCATGCTGGTGGGCGAGAAAGAGCTCGTCGAGAAGGCGAGATTTTATAGCACCCAAGCTAGAGAGCCGTTTTTACACTACGAGCATAAAGACTACGGCTACAACTACCGCCTGAGCAACGTCCTAGGCGCGATAGGAACGGCGCAGATGGAGGTGCTGGAAGCGCGCGTGATAAAAAAACGCGAAATTTTTGAAAAGTACAAAAAAGAGCTTCCTGAGCTTGAGTTTATGCCTGAGATAGCAAATTCCCGCGGCAACCGCTGGCTAACGACCGCGCTGTTTAAAGAAAAAGGCGCGCATCTACGCGTGATTGAGGCGCTTGCGAAGGAAAATATAGAAAGCCGTCCGCTTTGGAAGCCGATGCACATGCAGCCGGTGTTTGAGGGGGCGCTAGCGTTTACTGACGGTACTAGCGAGGATATGTTTGCGCGCGGTATCTGCCTGCCTAGCGGCACGGCGATGCGAGACGAGGAGTTTGCGCGAGTAGTAAAAATCGTAAAGGAAAATTTATAAATGTTTAAGGCGACGAAGCTAAAGCGGCTTGCGTTTTTCCTGGGTTTTGACGTCGCGATATTCGTCGTGTCGTTTTATCTGGCGTATCTGCTTAGATTTAGCGGCGTGCTGCCTGATTATTTTAGAGGCGGACTGGTCGCGGGCTGCGCTACGATGGTGGTTTTAAAGCTATTTTTCATGTGGCTTTTTAAAATTTACAAGGTGCCGTGGAGATTTTTCGGACTAAACGAAGCGAGGAAAATTTTCCTCGTTCATCTTTGCGCGATCGTCTGCTTTTGGATCGTTTATTTTGCGGCTCCTAGTCTTTTTAATCCATTTCCTCGAAGCGTGATTTTTATCGACGCCGTTATCTCGTGCCTGCTAATCGGAAATTTAAGGATCGCCAAGCGTATGTTTTTAGACTTTTCTAAAAAACCGCACACGGGCGAGCCTTGCGTCGTTATCGGTGCTACGTCAAAGGCGCTTCACGTTTTAAAGGGGCTTAGGCAGGGCTATATCGATCTATATGCCGTGGGCGTGGTAGACGGCAGGAGCGATCTAGTCGGCACTTACTGCGACGGATTTTTAGTGCAGCCAAAGAGCGAAATCGCAAATTTGATCAAAGAGTACAACGTAAAAACCGCTATCATCGCGCTAGCGCTGGGTCAAGACGAGCTAGCGGAGCTTTTTGACGAGCTTACGGCTTACGGTATCCGCGATATCAAGATTTTTTCTATGTTTGGCACCGGCAAGGACGCTATCAAAGATATCTCGATCGAGGATCTGCTAGCTAGAAAGCCAAAAGACCTAGATAGTAGCGCGGTGGAGAAATTTTTAGGCGGTAAGGTCGTTTTGGTCACGGGAGCCGGCGGCAGTATCGGTAGCGAAATTTGCAAGCAGTGCCTAAAATTTGGCGTTAGCAAGCTAATCATGATCGATCACAGCGAGTTTAATCTCTATAAAATCGGCGAGATAACTCACAGCGACAAAACCGTGAGCAAGATGATAAATATCGTAAACGAAGCGGACTTGCGCGCGGTGTTTGAGGAGTTTAAACCGCAGATCGCGATCCACGCCGCAGCCTATAAGCACGTGCCGCTTTGCGAAGCAAACCCTAAAGCCGCGGTCGTAAATAACATAATCGGCACTAAAATTTTGATTGATTTGTCCATAGAATACGGCGTTAGCAAGGTCGTGATGATCTCGTCCGATAAGGCCGTGCGCCCGACAAACATCATGGGTGCGACTAAACGCGTGTGCGAGCTTTACGCGCTAAACTCGAATTTGCCTGCCAAAACCGAGATCGTCGCGGTACGCTTCGGTAACGTTCTAGGATCAAGCGGCAGCGTAATACCGAAATTTAAAGAACAAATCGAAAATAATAAACCGCTAACCGTCACGCATCCGGATATCACGAGGTATTTTATGCTGGTCTCCGAGGCCTGTCAGCTCGTGCTTCAGGCCGCCTCGATCGCAAAGGGTGGCGAGCTTTTCGTGCTTGATATGGGCGAGCCGATAAAGATCGCCGATCTAGCTAAAAAAATGCTTATTTTATCGAACAAAGAACACCTTGGCGTCGAATTTGTCGGCCTTCGCCCGGGAGAGAAGCTTTACGAGGAGCTTTTAATCAATAAAGACGACGTAAAAACCGAGTTTCAGTCTATTTTCGTGACGCACTCGGGCGAATACGACGTGGCTAAACTAAACGAGCAAATTAAAAATTTAACGCACGCGGACGACGTGGCAGCGGGACTAAAAGAGATCGTGCCCGAGTTTAATCACGCGCTAAATAAGGAATAAATTTGACGCTGCAAGATATACAGAGGTTTTCAGAGTTAAGATATAAGGCTAGAGCCTATATATGCTATCTTTTTAGTAAAAATTTGCCAAACAGGCTGCCGGGGGTAAACGCCGAGTCGATAAAAAGCGGCTTTGATAAAATGGCGCACGAGATAGAGGGCTTTGACGCGTTTTACGTGCTTGACGCAAACGGCGTGCAAATAGGCGACGCCGTGAGCCTAAATGAAAAATACAAAGCCGGCGGTGGCGAAAACTGCAGCAATAAGTCTTATTATTACACCGCGGTGCGTGAAAAGCGCTGCGTGCTAAGCGACCCGTACCCGTCCTCGCTCACGGGCGAGCTGTGTGTGACGGCGTCCACTCCGATATATGACGATAAGGGAGAGCTAAAATTCGTCGCGTGTATCGATGTTTCTCTAGAAAATATCCTAGCCATCGTCTCCCATGGCAAGCTAGAGAGCTACTTCGGCAAATTTCTAAAAGTCGTTTACGCCGCGTTTTCGGTTGCGCTTTTTATCATAGCCTTGTTTTTGTTCGCCGATGCGCTTAAAGGGCTTTTGGCTAACGATCTTTTAAATATCGAAGTAGAAAAGATGTTTGAGCACACGATCGTGCTGACGCTGGCGCTTGCGATCTTTGATCTGGTTAAAGCGATATTTGAAGAAGAGGTGCTGGGTAAAAGCAAGCGCAATGAAGATATGGAAAACAAAACGATGATTAGATTTATCGGGTCGATCATCATCGCGCTTGCTATCGAGGCGCTGATGCTCGTGTTTAAATTTGCCATCACGGCGCCAGATCACATCATAAACGCAATCTATCTCATAGGCGGCGTCGCGATATTGATGATCGCGCTTAGCGTTTATCTTTTTGCTACAAAGCAAAGGAGTTCGCATTGATCGGCATCATCGACTACGGAGCGGGAAATTTAAAGAGCGTTTTAAACGCGTTTGAGAGTTTAAATTTAAAGGCGCGGCTAGCGGTTCGCGGCGAGGAGCTGGGTAAATTTGACAAGATTATTTTGCCCGGCGTCGGGGCTTTTGGCGAAGCGATGGATAAGCTAAAAGATAGAAATTTTATCCCCGCTATAAAAGAGGCCGCAGCCGGCGGAAAGCCGTTTTTAGGCATTTGTCTGGGTATGCAGCTACTTTTTGAGCAAAGCGAGGAGTTTGGCGTAAATGAGGGGCTCGGGCTCGTAAAAGGGCGAGTTATTAAATTTGACCCGTCCAAATTTGACGCTCCGCTAAAGGTGCCTCATACGGGGTGGAATACGATAAATTTTACCAAACAAATGCCGATAAATAAGGGCTTGGCTGTTAGCGAGTATTTGTATTTCGTGCACTCTTATCACGTAGTTTGCGAGGAAGATGCGGCGCTTGGCTTTACAGAGTACGGCTATAAATTCGTGAGCGCGGTGCATAAAGATAATATTTTCGGTTTTCAGCCGCACCCCGAAAAGAGCCATGAGACGGGACTTAAAATTTTACGAAATTTCGGAGAGATGTGATGGAAATTTTCCCTGCGATAGATTTAAAAGAGGGCAAGGCGGTTCGGCTTTTTAAAGGCGAAATGAGTAGCGCCAAAATCTACTCGGATGCGCCTTGGGAGCTAGCCAAAAGATTTGAAGATATGGGCGCAAAGTGGCTTCACGTCGTCGATCTTGACGGGGCGTTTGCGGGCGAAGCGGTAAATCTAAAAACCGTAGAAAAGATCGCAAAAGCCGTAAATTTACAAATCCAAATCGGCGGCGGGATACGCGACGAAGCGCGAATAAAAAGCTATCTTGATAGCGGCATAACGCGCGTTATCTTGGGCTCGGTAGCGCTAAAAGATCCGAATTTTACTAAAGAAATGGCGCAAAAATACCGCGTCGCCGTCGGCATAGACGCAAAAGACGGTTTCGTTGCCGTGCAGGGCTGGGCGGAGGTATCGCAGATGAGGGCGACCGAGCTGGCGACTAAATTTGCCGGAGCCGGAGTCGAAGCGATAATCTGCACCGACATCTCAAAAGACGGCACCCTTAGCGGCGTGAATGTGGAGTTTACATCGCAAATCGCAAAGGCAAGCGGTATAAATACGATCGCAAGCGGCGGCGTAAAAGATATGGAGGATATCGAGGCGTTAATGCGCGCGGGAGACGTTTACGGAGCGATCGTGGGTAAGGCGTACTACGAAGGGACGCTCGATCTAAAAGGGGCCTTTAAACTGGGCCGATAAATTTTTAAAGTAAATTTAAATATAAAATTTGCTAGAATTGGACATTTTTTAAAAAAGGATGCGATTGTGAAAATACTAGTAGTCGACGACAGCTCTACTATGAGAAGAATTATAAAAAACACCCTACAAAGGCTCGGACATCAAGAAATTTTGGAGGCCGAGCACGGAGTCGAAGCATGGCAAATTTTGGGTCAGCACAGCGATATAAACGTGCTTATCACCGACTGGAATATGCCTGAGATGAACGGCCTTGAGCTCGTAAAAAAGGTCCGCGCCGAGGCAAAATACGTCGATATGCCTATCATCATGGTAACGACCGAGGGCGGTAAAGCCGAGGTCATCACCGCGCTAAAAGCAGGCGTCAATAACTACATCGTAAAGCCGTTTACGCCGCAAGTTTTAAAAGAAAAACTTGAAGACGTCTTAGGCTAAAAGAGCGTAAATTTGAAAGATAAATTTTACGAGCTTGAAGTTCTTTGCTCTCAGGAGCTTCGCGAGCTTTTCGAAGATCTTGTTTTTTCTTTGGGCGTTACTTGCACGCAGGAGACTGCGGGCGGGTTTATCATCCGAGACGAAGACGAGCTAGACGAAGTGGAATTTGGCCTACGAGAATACGCAAAATCCCTACAAGACGCGCTTGGCCGCGAGATCGAATTTAAGATAACAAAAAGTCAAAAAGAAAATAAAGACTGGCTAAACGAATACAAAAAAAACGTAAGACCGATAGGGATCGGTAAATTTTACATCCACCCAAGCTGGGAAGAGTCTAAAGACGGGTTTGAAAACATCGTTATCGATCCCGCGCTTGCCTTTGGCTCGGGTCACCACGAGAGCACGAGCGCCTGTATAGAGTATCTGCAAAAATACGCCGCAAACGGCATGGGCGCGCTTGACGTGGGCTGCGGAAGCGGGATACTAAGCATCGCTCTAGCAAAACTAGGCTGCGTCACGGACGCCTGCGATACGGATGAGCAGGCCGTGCAAAGCTCGCAGAAAAATGCCGAGCTAAACGGGGTTAAATTTAATCAAATTTGGACCGGTTCGGTGGCGAATCTGGAAAAAAAATACGACGTCGTCGTCGCAAACATCATCGCAGACGTGATACTAATGCTAAAAAACGATTTGATAAATTTGCTAAAAGAGGGCTCGTATCTCGTTTTAGCAGGCGTTTTGGATAAGTACGAAACGCGAATTTTAGAGGCTTTTTCATCGCTCAAGTTGATAGAAAACCAAACCAAAAACGAGTGGAGAAGCTTCGTATTTCAAAAAGCGTAAAATAATTTAAGGAACATAATGGATAACAGAAAAAACGATGATAAAAATTTAAATAACGGCGGAAACGGCTTTTTTAATAAAAATCCGATTATGATTTTCGCGATTTTCGCAGTAGTCGTCGTGCTGGTGTTTAAGGGGCTAAACGGTGATGTAGACGGTATGCCGATAACCGGACAAAGCGCGGTAACTGCTAAAAATTTATCGTATTCGGATATAAAAGAGATGATAAAAAATAAGCAAGTCGCAAAGGTCGGCATCTCTGAAACTTCGATAAAAGCCGTAGATAACGGCGGTTCGGTCTATACGGCAAAGAGGGTGGGCGACTCTACTTTAGTTCCTCTTTTAGAGGAGCAAAAGATCCCTTACGGAGCCTATAGCGAGACGAATTGGTTTACCGAGATGATTTTCTCGTGGGTGCTTCCTATTTTTATTTTCTTTGGAATTTGGATGTTTTTGGCTAGCCGTATGCAGCGAAATATGGGTAGCGGAATCCTTGGAATGGGAAGCTCCAAAAAGCTCGTAAACTCGGAAAAGCCGAAGGTTAAATTTACCGACGTAGCGGGCGTGCAGGAGGCTAAAGAGGAAGTCAAGGAAATAGTGGATTTTCTAAAACATCCCGATAGATATATAAATTTGGGAGCCAAAATCCCAAAAGGCGTGCTTTTAGTTGGACCTCCCGGCACTGGTAAAACTTTACTTGCAAAAGCTGTCGCAGGCGAAGCGGACGTGCCGTTTTTCTCGGTTTCGGGATCGAGTTTTATCGAGATGTTCGTCGGCGTAGGCGCTAGCCGCGTGAGGGATCTTTTTGAAAACGCAAAAAAAGAAGCTCCGGCGATCGTCTTTATAGACGAGATCGACGCTATCGGCAAGAGCCGCGCAGCTAGCGGCATGATCGGCGGAAACGACGAGCGCGAGCAGACGCTAAACCAGCTTTTGGCCGAGATGGACGGCTTTAGCTCGGATGCGTCGCCCGTTATCGTGCTTGCCGCGACGAACCGTCCCGAGGTGCTTGACGCCGCGCTTTTAAGGCCGGGTAGATTTGACAGGCAGGTGCTCGTCGATAAGCCTGATTTTAAAGGTAGGATCGAAATTTTACGCGTGCATATGAAGGATATCAAGCTTGATCATAGCGTCAGTATTGAGGATATCGCGCGCATGACGGCGGGTCTTGCGGGTGCGGATCTGGCAAACATCATAAACGAAGCCGCGCTGCTAGCGGGCAGAAAAGAAAAAGGCAAGGTCGAGCAATCTGATTTACTCGAGGCCGTCGAGCGAGCGATCGCGGGCCTTGAGAAAAAATCTCGCCGTATAAATCCGAAAGAAAAGCGCATCGTAGCCTATCACGAGAGCGGACATGCGCTCATAGCCGAAACCACTAAAGGCGCAAACAGAGTCACTAAGGTATCGATCATACCGCGCGGACTTGCGGCGCTGGGCTACACGCTTCATACGCCAGAAGAGAATAAATTTATGATGCAGCGTCACGAGCTGATGGCCGAAGTGGACGTACTTCTAGCCGGACGCGCGGCAGAAGAGGTCTTTATAAAAGAGATTTCAACCGGCGCGGGCAACGACCTAGAGCGCGCGACCGATATACTTCGCTCGATGATCTCTATATACGGCATGAGCGATATCGCTGGACTTATGGTGCTTGAAAAGCGCCGTAGCACCTTCCTAGCCGGTGGTCAGGCCGATAGGGACTATAGCGACAAGACGGCGGAAAAAGTGGATGAATTTATTAAAACCACGCTTGATGAGCGCTATAAACACGTACTAGAGACGCTGCGAACTTACGGTGATGCGATAGAAAAGATGGTTGAGGCGCTTTACGAAGAGGAAACTATCGAGGGAGCGAAGGTTAGAGAGATCATTGCAAACTACGAAAAAGAGCGCGGGATGCCTAGCAGGCTCGTAAATTTAGAAGAAAACAAAGAGGAACAAGCGTAAAGATATGCAAAACATCGGGCTAATCGCAAAACAGGGCTACAAATACGTTTTCGTTTTAGGGCTTTTGTTTTTGCTTGCGCTGGTTTTGGGCGTATGTCAAATTTTATTTTTCGCGCTTTTTGCGCTTTGCGTATTTTGGTTTAGAAACCCGGAGCGAGCTCTAGGTAGCGACGATGCGTACGCCGTGCTTAGTCCGATCGACGGTAAGATAAAAAGCATAGATAAAATTTACTATTTCGACACGCAGTGCGTAGCCATAACTATCTGCAAGGGCGTATTTGACGCGGGTGCGCTCAGAGCTCCTTGCGATATGGAGCTTTTAGAAGTCAAACAAAGGCACGGACTGTTTTTGTGCAACGCTATGGAAGCTTCTAAAAATTTAAACGAGCGAGCCTTGTTCGTCTGTAAAAACTCAAATAATAAATTTGCGATCCGCGTCATCGCAGGGCCTCTTAGTAAGGGCATTTCTTTTGAAAATTTAAGCCGACTAAAAGCGGGCAGGAGATTTGGCTTTTTAAGTAGCGGCGAGGCGATTTTGATACTACCCGCAAATACGAGAATAAGCGTCAGCGTAGGCGAAAAGGTCGCGAGTGCGGGCATTTTAGGGTTTTTTAGCTACGAGGAAAAAGATGCAAGACAATCAGCATAAACTTCAGTTAATGTACATTTTACCAAATTTATTCACTGCGGCTTCGGCATTTTTGGGTATCATTAGCATTATCGCTTCCGTTCGCGGCTACGTCGCGGCCGGCTCAGGGCTAGACGATGAAGCTAACGGCTATTTTTTTAAGGCCATTATCTACATAGTTTTATCGCTATTTTTGGACGGACTTGACGGACGAGTGGCGAGGCTAACCAAAACTACGTCCAAATTCGGCGTAGAATTCGACAGTCTTGCAGACGTCATAGCCTTCGGCGTCGCGCCCGCGATGCTTTTTTACTTTACGGTCGGGCATAGTTTTGGGCGTTTGGGTTCGCTGGTAGCTGCATTGTTCGTAGTTTTTGGCGCTATTAGACTTGCACGGTTTAACGTGATGACCGGCACTTACGAGCCGTCCGTTTTTATCGGCCTTCCGATACCTACGGCCGCCATCGTTTCGGCATTTTGGGTCGGGCTAAGCTTAGAATACGATTTTACCAGAAGCGCCGAGTGGTTTTTGATGTTTTTGCAAATTTTGCTTTCGGTCTTGATGGTGAGCAATATCCGCTACCCGAGCTTTAAAAAAGTAGATCTCAAAAGGGCTGATTTTTTGCGCATTTTAGTCGGACTTACGGTTGCGTTTTCGGCTATTTACGTTTGCCCTATCGAAGCGGTTACGACTTTAATGAGCGTTTATGTTTCTTACGGTATAATCAGATACGTTTTTATGAGATTTAAAAACAAAAAAATTCAAAAGGAGAGCGAATGAACGGCAACGTCAAATTTAACGCATTTTTCTCCCTACTTCTGCTGCTGCGCTAAGCAGCGACTCTTTCACACCCTAATAATCAAATTTAACCGCACAAACTAAAATTCTAAAAAAGGATAAAAAATGAACGAAAATAAAATTATAATATTTGACACTACGCTTCGCGACGGCGAGCAAAGCCCCGGCGCATCAATGAATACCGAGGAGAAAATCCGTATCGCGCGCCAGCTGGAGCGCCTAAACGTGGACGTTATGGAGGTCGGCTTTGCAGCGGCTAGCAGGGGCGATTTCGATGCGATACATCAGATCGCTAAACAAGCCTCAAACGCCTCTATCTGTTCGCTTGCTCGCGCCGTAGACGGCGATATAAAGGCTGCGGGAGAGGCTATCGCTCCGGCAAAAAACAGGCGCATCCACACCTTTATCGCCACAAGCCCGATCCATATGGAGTTTAAGCTAAAGATGACCCCCGACGAGGTAATCAGGCGCGCCGTGCGAGCCGTGGAATACGCTAAAACCTTCTGCGAGGACGTTGAGTTTAGCTGCGAGGACGCATGCAGGAGCGAGATGAGCTTTTTAAAAGAAATTTGCGACGCCGCCATAAACGCCGGAGCAAAAACGATCAACATCCCAGACACCGTAGGCTATCTATATCCAGAGGAGATTACCGCTCGCATAGGAGAAATGGTTAAATTTATAAACGGCCGCGCAGTCGTCTCCGTGCATAATCACAACGATCTAGGCCTAGCTACGGCAAACTCGCTGGCCGCGATAAAAGCGGGCGCCAGGCAGGTCGAGTGTACGCTAAACGGTATCGGCGAGCGTGCGGGAAATGCCGCGCTCGAAGAGATCGTGATGGCGATAAAGACGCGCAGCGACGTATTCGCGCCGCTTTACACGGACATAGTTTATAAAGAAATTTATCCTAGCTCGCGCCTGCTAGCGGGTATCATCGGTATCGAGCCGCAGCCTAATAAAGCCATCGTCGGCAAAAACGCCTTCGCTCACGAAAGCGGCATCCATCAAGACGGCGTGTTAAAGCACAAAGAGACCTACGAAATCATCAGTGCCGAGAGCATCGGACTGGATAAGAACTCGCTGATACTAGGCAAGCACTCGGGTCGCCACGCCTTTAAAGATAAGCTAATTAGTCTTGGTTTTGAGCTAGAAGATGGCGCGCTAAACGAGGCGTTTGAGAAATTTAAGGCGCTAGCGGATAAGAAAAAAGAGATATTTGACGACGATTTGCGCGCGCTGGTAACTAGCGAAATCATCAAGATCCCAGAAGTTTTCGAGTTTTTGACGCTAACTCAAAGCAGCTGCAACAAAGGCTTAAGTAGCGCTGCTATCACGCTTCGCCACGCAGACGAGATCAAGAGCGATGCGGCGCTTGGCAACGGTACGGCGGACGCGATATTTAAGGTCATCGACCGTCTAAGCGGCATCCACGGCGTACTAAAAGACTATAAGGTAAACGCCGTTTCGCAAGGCAAAGACGCGCTGGCAAACGTAATAGTGAAGGTCGAATTTGACGGCAAGACCGTTATCGGACACGGCCTTGATATCGACACGATGACGGCGAGCGCTAAAGCGTACGTAGGCGCGCTAAACAGCTACGTTAAAATTAGCGCTTCGAAGTAAAAATCAGTCGTTTTTACGGCGCGGCGAATTTGGGGCTAAATTCGGGCATTAAATTCGTAAATTTAGCCTTTAAATTTGCTCATAAATTTAAGCGCAACTTGGGCGGGCGGCTCGTAGCAAAATTACCCCGAGCTAAATTTGGGATTTTGATTTAAAGCCAAAATTTAGCCGCCCAAACCGACTGCGATAAATTTATATCAAATCGCTTCCGTTTTGCGGCGGGTAAAATCCAGCTTTGATTTCGAGCGGATTTTGCTCGGCGCGCAAATTTAAATCCCTTCGCATTTACCGCCGCGCCGTTAAAATTTGCTATAATCAAGCCAAATTTTCAAAGGAGAAAATATGAAAAAAATCGCGTTTTTGTTGATGATTATCGGGGCGTTTGCGTTTGCTAAAAGCGAGGAAGCGCCGCAAAAATCTGCGCCAAAGCAGCTTGAGATGGTGCTGATCCTAGATAAATCGGGCTCCATGAGCGGGCTTGAGAGCGATACGATCGGCGGCTTTAACTCCATGATCGACAAGCAAAAAGAAGCCGGCGTTGACGCAAAGGTAACTACGGTGCTTTTTGATACGCATTTTAGGACGTTGCACGATAGAGTAGATATCAAAAAGGTTGAGAAGCTAACCGCAAAAGACTATGTCGCTAGCGGCAACACAGCGCTGCTAGACGCAGTCGGCGAAACGATAAATAAAATCTCAAAAGTCGAGGACATCTACGCTAAAAACAGAGCCGTGCTTTTTGTCATCATCACCGACGGGCAGGAGAACTCGAGCAAGGAATACTCAAAGGCGCAGATCAAAAAAATGATAAGCGATAAGCAGGAAAAATACGACTGGGAGTTTATATTTTTGGGAGCGAACATCGATGCGGCTAGCGAGGCCGAGAGTATCGGCATACAGCGTTCAAATGCCGTTAAATATCAAAATAGCAGCGAAGGCGTGCAGAAAAACTTTGAGGCCGCTGCCGAGATGTCTAAGGATATGGCGATGGATAAAAAATCAAGCTCGAAGTGGCGCGAAAAAGTGCTTGAGGACAAATAAAATTTGACTTTAGCGCGGCTTAGTGGCGTGCTGTTGTAAATTCGCGGCGTTTTTAGGCCGCGAGCGAGGCAAGCAGGGCGATTAAATTTGATGAGGCTAGTTATTTTTGCTTCTCGTCAAATTTGACAAAGTCGTTTTGCTTCGGCGCTATTATCTATAAAAATTATTCGGGCGAATTTGCGACGAATTTATCGCCGTATCGCCCGCATAAAACTACTTTTTTAGCTTCTCGTAATCAATCATAAAATCAACGAATTTGCTTTTAAAATTTGGATCTTTTATCAACCCGTATTGTATCGTCGCAGCTTCGATATTATCGATCTCCTGATACAGATATCCAAGCGCCGCGCGACTCTCCGTCGCGTTTGGATCGGTGAGTTTAGATAGCTCCAAAAGCGCGGTTGCGTTTTGCGGGTGGTTTGAGCCGATGGCAGCTACGGCTGCTAGAAACAGCGTGCCAGCGTCGTTTATCTTAAACTCGTCGATTATGCGGTTGTAGATCTGATAGCTCTCCTCAAAATCGTTCGTGAAAATGTCGATATAAGCTAGCGTCTGGAGTAAGTCGGCGTTATTGGCGTCTTGTTTTAGTAGCGCTTTTAACTTCTGGCGTTCGTAGTTTAGTAGGCCCGAGATTTGCAAAAGCTTGATGTACTGCTCTTTGATGATGTTTGCGCCGTGATAAAACGCCGCATCGTTTAGCCGTTTGTCGTGGAAGTAAATTTGAATCTGCTCGACATATTTTTTGATGCCTTCATCCTTGTAATTTGCGATAAAATCAAGAATGTTCGCCACGATATCATCAGGCAGCTTGGTCTTTAAAATTTGCGTCTTTTTGGCAAACTCCTCGCCCTTGTCGGTCATCTTTGCGATTATAGCGTCAAAGGCTAAATTTAGCGCCGTCTCTTCCTTATCTTCTTCTAGCCAGCGCATTAAAGCGCCGCTATTATTTGCTATGAGCGCCATGAGAGCCTGGCTAACGGGTGTGTCTTTTGAGCTAGAGTCGTGGTCGAGGTTTTCCGAAATTTCTTGCAGTAGTTTAGTATTATCCACTGCGTTTATGTCATTTGCGATAGCGCCCAGTACGCCTGCTAGGTGGTTTGTTGGGTCTAGGTGGTAGCTCATGATAAAGTGCTTCGCCGCCATGCTAAAGTTGCCAAGCTGGGCGTAGCTAAGCGCTAGGTCGTAGTGCAAAACCGAGTGCTCGGGATAGAGCGAGATGAGCGAGGCAAACTGCGCGTTGGCCTGCTTTAGCTTGTAGTTTAGGGCGTTTGCGATGGCTGATGAGAGCTCTAAATTTACCTTTGAGAGCGCGCCGCTAGCGTTTAGGTAGTTGCCCGCCGCGCTTGCGTCGTCCAAAAATAGGCTCACTCCGCCTTTTCTTATGTAGTTTATCGTTTGATTCGGGTCAAAAACCTTGTAAGGCGCGAAGTAAAACAGCGTCTCGTAGCGTTTGGTTTTATCGAAAAATAGGTCGTTTCTAAAGTGCGCCTGGGCTAAATTTACGTCGAAAAGCTCGGGATTTAGTATCGTTTTTATCGGAAAATTCGCGTTTAAAAACAGCG
>NZ_CAUQHQ010000002.1:0-55785 GCF_963517995.1 uncultured Campylobacter sp. | reverse complement strand
CATTAATTTTGTAAGCAACTCTTGATTTTCCTCATTTAAATTTTTAATTTGCTCTTTATAGCTTTCATATGAGCTTGTAACTGCAACTTTATGAGTATATTCCTGCAAGAGTTTCATAGCTTCTTTTCGTCTATTCGAACAAAAAATAGCAAGCCAAATAAGAGGTAGCCCCATAGTTATTTTTGAAAAAAATCCGAAAAAGATAATATAAATTTTATTGCTTAGTAGAGTAGAAATATAGGGTGTGTTTATCGCATCCTTTGATTGTTCGAGTTGTGAAATTGCAGTTTTTACATCAAAGTTTAAAATTTCTTTTAAATCATAAAAAGACCAAAGTGCTACTAAAAATATAAATAAAATACATACGATAAAGGAAAAATTCCAAAATATAATCGTTTCGCTTATTGATTTTTTCTCTCTATCATAAGAAGCAGAAAGGCTTGCATTTGTAGCCTTTTCGTTTAAATCTTTAATGATTTTATCGTATTCATCAAAGCGTTGTTTCATGGTATTTTCATATTCATCTAAACTATTAAACATATTATCAAGTTTTTGTTCCAAACCTCCATTGCGAACATTATCATTTAGTTCACCGAAAATCTTTATATGAAATTTTCCTATTTCTTCTAATTTTTGCGAATTTTCGATAATTTTTTCTTTAGTTGCTTCCAGATCCTGGGTTATCTTATTTCTTGCATTTTCTATTTCTTGCTGTATTGATGTATCTTTATTTTCTTGTTTAACTACCAAATTGGTTCTAAAATTTTCTATCTCATTAAAGTATCCATAAATTTCATCTTTATCCTCGATAAACTTATTGTTAGCAATATTGAATTTTTGTATAGAATTTTCGACATCTGCTGTTTTATTTTTTATCTCATCTAATTTTAAATCATCCAGTGATGTCTTTATGGCCTCGTTGTATCCCGCAATCATCTCCATAATGATTGGTTTTGCCTGATTTTTTGGAATGTATATGGTTGAATATCTGGCTAATATTGTTAAAGCGTTGTCGATAATGGCAGTCAAATGCCACATACTTCTATCCCAATTGACAAAGCAGTTTTGAAAATCTCCGAAAAAGGCATTCGGCAGTAGATTTTCATCCAATAAATTTACATAGTTTTCTATATAAATTAACGCTTCTTTATTTCTGGCGAATTCCTGGGTTTCGTTTTCTGGTATAGATTTAATATCTAATGTATTAACCGCTTCTTTTAACTGCTCGAAACTATTTAAAGAATTACTGATTTTTGACATTTATTTTCCTTGTGATAATAGTTAAACTTAAAATTTTAGCACCATTTTAATTATACATCTCTTTTGGGACTGTACAAACTTAATAAATTTGCCAAAATTAAGTCATTTTTAATGCCTCCGCGACGACCTTCCACTCTTGCACGAGCCTTTCAAGGCTAAAATTTGCGTTTGCAGGGCTAGTCGAGGGTAGTTTGAGGGGCGGTTTGCCCGTTGCGTTTAAAATTTGAGTTTTTAGATATTTTTCGCAGATTTCGTGCGCCTTGCCGCCGTTTGAAAATACCTGCGCTATGCACGCGCTGTTAAAAATCGGCTCTAAATTTGCTGGCTTGACGGCAGTCATTTTAGCATCGCTCGAGCCCTTTATCTCGCACGATGTCGCCAGTATATTTGCGGATTTGCGTAGTAAAAACTAAATTTACTGGGGAAAATTTAATTTAAAATGCAAAGTAGTAGGGCGCATCTTGCTGCGCCCTTTAAGAAATTTGAGATGCAATCTTGCAAATTTTGATCTATTTTAGCTCAAACGCAAGCGTTGCCGCGATCGTCTCGTCATCGCAAATTTTCGAGTCGGCAAACGGCATTTTATGCACCACTTGTAGTAGCCACTTTCCAGGTTTAAGGGCTAACACCTCTATCGTGCCGTCTGGCTCAGTTTCGCCATGAAATGCACTTTTTTCTTTCAAAAAGCCGTCAAATGTTCCATTGAGCGTAGCGCTTTCTAGCGGTTTGCCTTCAAATAGAATTTTAACTTTAAACGGTACGCCAACTTTGAAATTTGCCGGATTTTCAAGCGGAACTATCTCTAAACGCTGATTGGAAGGCTTTGTTACAGAGTCGTCCTTCGCGTTTTTGTTTATGACGCCTTTTGCGCTCATGCTCGCTTTTTTGCAGTATTTGGCGTCTTTGATATCTCCTTTGGTTTTGCCCATGTGCCATGTGCCATCGCTAGCTTTTGTCCAAAATGTAGGCTTGTACTCGCCAGCTATAAGGTAAGAGCCGTCATCAAGCTTGCCTCTTTCGTAGTGGTAGTTTTCACCGCTTTGTTTTAGGCTAAGCTTTTCGCCATTTTTGGCTATGATGTACGGGGCTTCAAATAGTCCGGTCTTGTTGTCTGGTATCTTTTCAACTGTCGGAAAATCGTCCGCATAGCCGATTTCAACGCTAGTTACGTCTTTGCTGCTTCCAAATAGCCAAAACTCGTGAGCCAAAGAATGGCTGCTAAATGCCGCCAAAGCCAAAAGTGCAAATAAATGCTTGTTCATTACCTATCCTTTAGATTAAAATGTCTATTTTTTATGTTTCTAAATATATGTCGCAAAAATATTTTTAAATTTCTACATAACTAAATTTTGCTATTGCTTTAGCAAAATTTAGTAATCAAAACTGATTTTGTTCATTTAAATTTATAAAATAATACAAGTACTAAAAATACTTTAACCAGTGAAAAATTTAAATCAGTGGTGCAATTATATCAAAATAATAACCAATGTCAATATAAAAATAGTTTTTTATTTTTAAAAAATAGCATAGTTAGTTAAGTTACTCAAGAAGATAAATTTTACTAAAAGATTAATAGCATAGAAACGAAAGACGAAGCTGTTTTGAGTTTTTGACCTACTTTAAGGCCTCAGCTATCACCGACCATTCGCTTGCAAGTTTATCTATACTAAATTTGGCATTTGCAGGGCTGGTCGATGGTAGCTTTATCACCGCATTTTTGGTCGCTTTTAAAATCTCGTCTTCTAAATATTTTTTACAAATTTCATAAGCCTTGCCGCCGTTTGAAAATACCTGCGCTATGCGCGCTCCGCTAAAGATCGGCTCTAAATTTGCTGGCACGACGGCGGTCATTTTGGCATCACTCGAACCCTTTATCTCGCACGAGATCGCAGCGTCGTAGATAGCGATACGGTGAGCGAGTAGAAAATCTATCTTTTCATCCGTGCTTCCTGGTAACGGAGCGTTTAAAATCCCGGCCAGCACGCGCCAAAAGCGATTTTGCGGATTTGCGTAGTAAAAGCCAAATTTACGAGAAACTACGGAAGGAAAGGATCCGAGGATTAAAATTTTAGAGTTTTTATCAAAAATAGGTTTAAAAGGATGGGTTTGGCTCATTTTGCGCCTTTTAAATTTGCCGCGTTAAATTTAAAATTTCAAATTTGAAAGCAAATTTAACCGCCCAAACGAGCGGCTAAATTTACGGATATTTTCCCTCGCCCGTCAAATTTGAGCGAGAGAAATTTGCGCCTTATTCGGCTACGCTGCCGGCAGAGGCATCCTCGGCGCTCTCAGGCGCGCCAGACTCGATCTCATCGCTAAAGTCAGCCAAGCTTAGGCGTTTTAGTTGGCGGTAGCGTCTTTGCGCGTCGGCCTTGTTTTTAGCCAGCAGCTCGTCGGCGTGCTGCGGATTCGTCTTTTTGAGCGAGTTGTAGCGAACTTCGTTTAGCAAAAACTCCTCGTAAAGCGACCAATCCGGCTCTTTTGAGGTCATTTTGAGCGGGTTTTTGCCCTCTTTGATTAGGCGCGGGTCGTAGACGTAGGTCGGCCAGTAGCCGCACTTGGTCGCTAGCTCGCCTTGACCGCCGGAGTAGGCCATGCCGCCTTTTATACCATGCGCGATACACGGCGAATACGCTATCACGAGGCTAGGTCCGTCGTAGGCTTCGGCTGCGGCGATGGCTTTTATTGTGTTTGCTTGGCTCGCGTTTGAGTTGATCTGCGCGACGAAGATGTTTCCGTAGGTCATCGCGATGTAGCCTAGATCTTTTTTCTGCATAGGCTTGCCGCTAGCGGTAAACTGCGCTATGGAGCCAGCGCGGCTTGATTTTGAGCTTTGACCGCCGGTGTTTGAGTAGACCTCGGTGTCAAGCACCAGTACGTTTACGTTCTCTCCGCTAGCTAGCACGTGATCAAGTCCGCCAAAGCCGATGTCGTAGGCCCAGCCGTCTCCGCCGATGATCCACTGTGATTTTTTGACGAGGTATCTTTTTAGCTCTAAAATTTCTTTTACGCCCTCTACGTCTAAATTTTGCTCCAAAATCGGCGTTAAAATTTTAGTGATTTGCGTCGTTTTCTCGCCGTCGTTTTTATGCGCGATCCAGTCGGAGTATAGCGCGGCTAGGGCATTTGGCGCGGCGTCTTTGGTGCGTAGCATTACATCCTCGATGCGGTGGCGCAGCGTCTCTACCGCGACGTTCATACCCATGCCAAACTCCGCGTTATCTTCAAACAGCGAGTTCGCCCACGCTACGCCCTTGCCCTCTTTGTTCGTCGTATAAGGCGTCGAAGGCGCGCTGCCGCCGTAGATCGAGCTACATCCGGTGGCGTTTGCCACGATCATGCGGTCGCCAAACAGTCTTGTAACAAGCCCGATATAAGGCGTCTCGCCGCATCCCGGGCATGCGCCGTGAAACTCAAATAACGGCTGTGCAAATCCCACGCCCTTGACGCTATCTTTGCTCATTAGATCGTCTTTGTAGGTTACTTTTTTAAATAAATAATCGGCGTTTTCCTGCTCGTTTTTCTCCATCTCCTCGCCCAAAGGCACCATGACGAGCGATTTTTCCTTGCTCGGGCAAATTTGAGCGCACAGCTCGCAGCCCGTGCAGTCAAGCGGGCTAACTTGGATTTTGTATTTTAGCCCTTTTACCTCTTTGCCTTTGGCGTCTAGGACGTGATCTTGCACCGTTTGCGGCGCGGCGGCGAGCTCGTTTTCGTCGATGAGGAACGGCCTGATGACCGCGTGCGGGCAGACGAAGGCGCACTGGTTGCACTGGATGCAGTTGCCCTCGATCCACTTCGGCACCATCACGCCGATGCCGCGTTTTTCGTAGGCCGTGGTGCCTGATTTAAAGTGTCCGTCCTCAAAGCCAACAAAGGCCGAAACTGGCAAGCTATCGCCCCTGGCGGCGTTGATAGGCTTGACGATTTTTTCTATAAATTCGTCGCCGACGTATTTTTCCTCCGCGCTCGCGTCATCCGTCAAATTTGCCCAAGACGGATCAACCGCGACCTTAACCAGCCCGTCCGCTCCCATATCGATGGCCTTGTAGTTCATCTCCACGATCGCTTCGCCCTTTTTGGCGTAGGCTTTGTGCGCGTATTCTTTCATGTATTTTTGCGCGTCGGCAAATGGGATGATGTCTGCTAGCTTAAAAAACGCCGACTGCATGATGGTGTTCGTGCGGTTTTTTAGCCCGATCTCGCGAGCTAGCTTAGTGGCGTTGATGATGTAGAAATTTACCTTTTTAGCGGCCAAAATTTTCTTTACTTTATTCGGCAGTTTAGCGACCGTCTGCTCGGCGTCCCAGATCGAGTTTAGCAGGAACGTCCCGCCCTCGCGGATACCGTCTATCACGTCGTAAATTTCAAGATACGCCGCGACCGAGCAGGCTACGAAGTGCGGATTTGAGACGAGATAGGTCGAGCGGATCGGGTTTTTACCGAAACGCAGGTGCGAGCGCGTATAGCCGCCGGATTTTTTGCTGTCGTAGGCAAAATACGCCTGCGCGTAAAGATCGGTTTTGTCGCCGATGATTTTGATGGAGTTTTTATTCGCTCCCACGGTACCGTCCGCGCCAAGGCCGTAAAATAGGCACTCTTTCACGCTTGCGTCGCTTAGCGAAATTTTCTCGCCGACTTTTAGCGAGGTGAAGGTCACGTCGTCCTCGATACCGACGGTAAAGCCGTTTTTTGGCCCCTCTAAATTTAAATTTTCAAAGACGGCTAACATTTGCGCAGGATCGACGTCTTTTGAGCTTAGACCGTAGCGGCCGCCCACGATCACGGGCTGATTTTTGCGTCCGTAAAACGCCGCCTTGACGTCCAAATATAGCGGCTCGCCGAGGCTTCCGGGCTCTTTCGTGCGGTCTAGCACGGCGATCTTTTCTACCGTCTCAGGCATCACGTCAAAGAGGTATTTTAGGCTAAACGGACGATATAGATGTACCTTTAGCACGCCTACTTTTTCGCCTTTTGCGCGCAGGTGATCGACTACCTCTTCGAGAGTTTGCGTGACAGAGCCCATCGCGACCACGACGCGCGTAGCGTGCGGATCGCCGTAATAATTAAACGGTTTATAATCGCGTCCCGTGATTTTTGAAATTTCTTTTAGATACTCGGCCACGATATCAGGCACGGCGTCGTAGTAGCGGTTAGCTAGCTCGCGCGTCTGGAAGTAGATGTCGTCGTTTTGCGCCGTACCGCGAGTTTTCGGGTTTTCGGGGTTTAGCGCCTCGTCTCTAAATTTTTGTAGCGCCTCGCGGTCAAGAAGCCTATCAAAGTGCGCGTAGTCAAGCACCTCGATCTTTTGTATCTCGTGGCTCGTGCGAAATCCGTCAAAAAAGTGCAAAAACGGCACGCGACCCTTGATCGCCGCTAGATGCGCGACGCCCGCGATATCCATGACCTCTTGCACGGAGCCGCTTGCTAGCATAGCAAATCCCGTCTGGCGACAGGCATAAATGTCCTGATGATCGCCAAAGATAGAAAGCGCCTGGGCCGCGATAGAGCGCGCACTCACGTGGATGACGCCGGGTAGTAGCTGGCCTGCGATTTTGTACATGTTTGGGATTTTTAGCAAAAGTCCTTGCGAAGCCGTGTATGTGGTAGTCAGCGCGCCTACTTGCAGCGAACCGTGCACGGTGCCGGCGGCTCCGCCTTCGCTTTGCATTTCGACGACTTTAACGGGCATACCGAATAAATTTTTCTTGCCCTGAGCCGCCCACATATCGGTGTAATCGGCCATCGGCGAGCTAGGAGTGATCGGGTAGATGCCTGCAACCTCCGTAAATGCGTAAGCCGCGTGCGCCGCAGCCTCGTTTCCGTCCATAGTTTTCATTATTTTAGCCATTTTTCCGCCTTAAATTTTCTTACGATTTTTAAAAATCTTTTATTATAGAGCTAGTTTCCAAAATATCTAATTAATCAGCTAAGTTACATTTTCAAAAAAGCTCAAATTTAATAATCTAAAGCCCCAAATTTGACCTGGCGGCCGATTTTAAAAACTACTCAAATTTAGCAGATAAATTTAAAAAACGAAGAAGACGTGCGTCAGGTTTTTATCCGCGTTAGCCGCGATTTTCGTCTTATGCTTTTATGCCACAACGAATGAAAAATCACGAACGAAGCAAAATTTGCGGCAAGCAAGCGTAAGAAGACGGCCACCTATCATAGCCGTCTCGCGACATGATTTTATAATCATCGCCCAGAAGGCTTAAGGCTACTTCTAAAGACGGGTCAACAGAAAATGAGCCGCCGTTAGCTACATACGGGTAATCTCGGTCACGTACTCCGAATTGCTGTTTTACGGCCATTTGGGCGACGAGTCGCATAAAAATCTTGGGCGCGGGTTTTGACAGCCTTTATCTTAATGCAAACGATGCGTTGAGCCCTTTGAGAAAAAGGGAGCGCATCGGCAAGTCAAATTTGCCTCTTTGCCATGGTTCTTGCGACAAATTTGATTTAAATTTGACTCGCTATACTTGTCGCGGCGTTTTATAGATGGTTAAATTTAACAACTCAAACAAACACTTAAAATAGCCGTTTATCAAGCTAGCTATAGGTTTTTGATCGCTGCTAAAATCTAAATTTATCGGCAGCCTCATCTCTACGCTATAAATTTAACCGCCTCAAATGCGTTTTTAAAGATCAAATTTGAATGCTCGCGCAAATCAGCCTCATTGCCGTAGCCGCAAACCAGCCCGATACCCGCGATGCCCGCACGCTTCGCCGCCTCCAGATCCATCGTCGTATCGCCGATCATAAAGGCGCTCACCCTATCTTGCGCGTTTGTCTTGCCTAGGCGCTCAAGAGCCGCGTTTATGGGCTCGGGGTCGGGCTTTGGGCTTACGACGTCGTCTCTGCCGATCACGGTTTTGATAAATTTCATAACGCCCAAGTGCTCAAGCAAGATGACCGAAAATTTCGACGTTTTCGTCGTCACGACGCCCACGTCCGCAACCTCGCTAGCAAGCGCCAACGCGCCCGCCGCGCCCTCAAGCAAAGACGTTTGCTCCAAAAAAATCTGCTCGTAACGCGCCTTATATGCGGCGATATAATCAGGCACGAGCTGCGTCGGCGCGCCAAGTTCGGCAAACATGACGTCAAGGGGATGACCGACTAGGGTCTTGACCGCCTCGGGCTTTGGAGCAGGCTCGCCGTGAGCGCGAAACGCCGCGCCAAATCCATCAAGGATCGCGGGCGTCGAGTCGATAAGCGTACCATCTAGGTCAAAAAGTATGGTTTTTTTCATTTTGTTTCTTTCTTTTTTGATTGCGCTACCGCAAATTTGACGGCATTTTCGCGTCAAATTTATGTTTTAAAATACTTTGATTTTACTTTTTGTATTTTAAAACTTGCCTTAAGTCGGCTTTTTTAAATTTTAAATTTTCATCGTTTTGGGTTTTGATTTCGTTTTACCTTATTGTAGGCCAGGTACTAAAATCACGGTTTTCTTAAAATACCATGATGTCAAATTTAACTTTTATGTAAGGATACTGTTTAAAATATTGCAGGCAAAATTTCTAGCGCTTGTGCATTTATGCAAATTTATCAAAACTAGCTTGCGGATTAAATTTGACTTATCAACTATGCGAGCGCATAAATATAAAATACGCAAAAAAAACGCGTGATCAAATTTGCTCATCTTGCTTTTTATCTTGATATCGGATGCTAAGCTGCGGCGACGGTATAGAGATACCTTTAGCGTCAAATGCAAGCTTGACGCTTTCTAACATAGCAAACTGTACATCCGAAAAATCATCGCTCGCACACCAAAATCTAGCGGTCAAATTTACGCTATTTTCACCCAGGCTCCCGACCCCGACGAATGGCTTTGGCTCTTTTAGGATCTTTTTGTTTTCGTCAGCTAGGTTTAAAATGATCTCTTTTGCAAGCTTTAAATCATCTTTGTAATCTATGGAAAATGCGAGTTCGACTCGCCTGGTGCCCTCTTTTGAGAAGTTTATTATATTGCTACTTATGATACGTCCGTTTGGGATAATGATAGTTTTGTGATCGGTCGTTCGCAAAACGGTACTAAACATATTGATCTCTTTGACTGCGCCCTGTACGCCTGCGACTTCTATGTGGTCTTTGAGTTTAAACGGTCTAAAAAATATTATCAAAAACCCTGCGCCGATATTTGAAAAAGTATCCTTAAACGCCATACCGATAGCAAGGCCGATAGCGCCTAGCGCAGCAACAAACATAGAGGTCTCGACGCCCAAATTTGCGATAGCGGCTATGATTATGAAAGCCATAAGAAGCGTTTTGATGATATTTAGTAAAAAACTCGAAAGAGTTTCGTCAAGTCTAGAAGAAGTAACTAATTTTGATATAAGATTTGAGATTTTAGCTACTAGCCATTTGCCGATAAGCAAGATGGCGATAGAGCCTAAGATTTTTAAGGAATAGGACGAGATTAATGACCAAATAAGTTCAAATTTAATCTCGTCCATGCATTATTAAGCTAGGCTAATTATTTGTTAAATCTAGCTTCAACGCGTCTATTCTCAGCGCGTCCTTCTTTTGTTTTGTTTGAAGCGACAGGTTTAAGCTCGCCATATCCTACAGTTGTGATCTTGTCTGCACTTACGCCAAGTTCTTCAAGAGCTTTAGCAACTGCGTTTGCTCTTTTTTCAGATAGTTTTTGGTTATAAGCCTCAGCGCCAATGCTGTCTGTATGTCCGCTTAGAACTACACGGTAGCCTGGATTTTCACCCATGAAGTTAGCTACTTTTTTGATCTCTTCAAGATATTTTGGAGTTATTTTGTAGCTATCAAATGCGAAGTTTACGCCAATATCTCTAAGAACGATAACCTTCTCGCATCCAGTCTCGTCAACTACTACGCCTGCCGGTGTATTTGGGCATTGATCGACATCGTTTAAAACGCCGTCATTATCATCGTCAAGGCTTACAGGAGCTGAAACAGGCTCAGCTTTTGGCGCCTCCGCAACTACAGGAGCATTTTTAGCACCGAAGCCAACTGCAAAACCTAGCGTATAGAATAGGTTGTGATCTGCATGTTCAAATTTAATAGCATCTACGGCTTCAGCGCGTAGAGCAAAGTTATCGGTAATTTGATATCTCAAACCAAGGCCGTATTGACCGAAGCCGCCGTCATCGTTTTTGACGAATTTTTTTGAGACATCCTCATAACCTGCACCAAGCAAGCCGTAAAGAGATAGTTTTTCAGTTAGATCGAAGTCTTTAATAGCATTAACGAAATATCTAGTAGCCTTTCCGTCTACGCCATACTCTCTTATCTTGTTAGTGTGGCTAAGACCGAGTTCTACGTGATCTATAAAGAAATTTTCAAGGTTTCTTCCGATTCTTAAACCGATAGCCGATTGTTCATTTGTTCCCAAATTTCCTTCAGGATGAACGCCGCCTATTGTCGGAGTTAGTTCGTAATTGTAAGCTGAATCAGCGGCAAAAAGCGCAGTAGCAGCAACTAAAGCAAGAGCAATCTTTTTCATAAGTTATCCTTTCTTTTGTCCCGTTTTTTCACGAGACTATTTTTTGATTTTATCACTAATTTATAAATCTAAATTTAACATACAACTTGAGACATATCAGTCTTTCCAAACTATATACCTCATCTCCAAAATCTAAAAGCCGACGAAACGGCTTTAGCAAACTATTAGCGTTTAGAGAATTGCGGGCTTCTTCTAGCTTTTCTTCTACCGAATTTCTTACGCTCGACGACGCGCGAGTCGCGAGTTAGTAGGCCTTTTGGTTTTAGGGTTGCCCTAAAGTCGGCGTCAAATAGAGCCAATGCTCTTGATATACCGTGTCTTAGCGCCTCAGCCTGAGCAGAGTATCCGCCGCCTAGAGTAGTTGCGGTTACGTCTACAGAACCCTCTTGTTTTGTTAAAAGTAGAGGTTGAACCACTTTTAGCTTGATAGCCTCGTGTCCGCCTAGCCAAGTGTTTAGATCAAGTCCGTTTACTAAAATTTTACCGCTGCCTGGTTTTATCCAGACTTTTGCTACGGCAGTTTTTCTTTTACCGGTTGCATAAACTTTCGCCATGATTATTTTCCTTCTTTTTTAGCTATTTGAGCCGTGTGCGGATGCTCGCTGCCGGCGTAAACTTTTAGTTTTTTTATCATCTCTCTACCGAGTTTTGTTTTCGGAAGCATTCCGCGAACGGCTAGCTTGAACAGTTTTTCAGGTTTGCCCGCTAAAAGCTCGCCGAATTTCTCGCTCTTAGTGCTACCGAAATACCCTGAATGGCGGTGATAAAGCTTTTGCTCAGCTTTATTGTTGCCCGTAAATTCGGCTTTAGAAGCGTTGATTATGATAACGTAATCGCCGCAATCGACATTCGGAGTGAAATTTGGTTTATGCTTACCGCGAAGCAGCGTAGCCACCTCGGTTAGCAATCTACCAAAACGCTTGCCTGCCGCGTCAAGCACGATCCACTCGCGCTCCACTTCGTTTGGTTTTGTTATTTTCGTCATTTCTTACCCTTTAGATAATTTTAAGTCGTGATTGTATTCAAATGCACCTTACAAGTAGCTTAATTTAAGCTATATTTAAATATTAATACTTCGAATTTCGTCCCGCAAAGCGTAAAATATCGCCGCACTAACGCTCAAATTCGGATAAATTTGAGCCAATATTTTTTTGTACTCCTCAACCTGTGCGATATTTTCATCTATATTTTTATCGCTCGTTTTGTAGTCGATCACGCAGATTTCGGTTTCATCCAAGCAGAGCAGATCAAGCTGTTTTAGCGCGCCCTCAAAGCGCAAAGGTTGTTCTTTAAACACCCTCTTTGCCTGCGTCATTTGCTTAAATTTAGGCTCGTTTATCAAATTTAGCCCGCGCGCGTATATTTCATCCAGCTCGCCCTCGTCTAAAAATTTATGAAACGCGTTTCGCATCGAAATTTGCGCCGTTTTTAGCGAGTCCTCGTCAAATTTTTCCGCCATTTCTAGCAGATAGTGTAGCGCCAAGCCGAAATAAATCGCCTTTTGATTTTTGCCCTCGGTTTTAGGCGTTTCATCCACGATTTGCTTTGAAATTTGAGCTAATTTAATAGGCTCAAATTTGCCAACCGACGTCAAATTTCGCGCCTTGCTAGGAGTCGGTTCGCCGAAGCTAAAATCAACCAAATCAAGATACTCTATAACCTCGCCGTTACTCTCATACGCCCCAAAAAAGCTCGGGTTTCTGCCGTTTGCGCCCGTTTTTTTTACAATGATTAGCCCGCTGATCGCCCGCGTTAGCGCGACGTATAGCTTGTTCATATCCTCTTCGCGCTCGAGCCGCGCCGCCTTTTCTTTTAGCCTTGCAAAATCCTCGTCGATGCACTGTTTTTTGACGTTGTGTCGCACCTGCCAGGAGCCCGTACCCGAGTCGTATTCAGCGATGAAATTTGAGCCGCCCTGCCGTCCGGTGCTCATTTTATCGCACACGATCACGTTTTCAAACTCGAGCCCCTTTGACTTGTGGACGGTCATTATTTTCACGCCCTCGCCGATTTTTGCGCTCGCTTTTGCCTCAAATCTATCAAGATTATAGATAAACTCGGTCAAATTTGAATAAGGCTGCGCCAGTTCCAGCAGCCGCAAAACGTCCGCGTCGCTCATATCTACGCCAAGCTTGCCCGCCAGATAGTGCAGGCTCTCAAGCGCCGATTTTTGCGGATTTACGCTCAGTTTTACGGCGTTTACGTCTAGGATCGCCTCGGTATTTAGCTTGTAAATTTGCTCGTCAAATAGGCAAAATTTAGCGTATTCCGCTACTGCGCGCACGTTTTTGCTCGCTAGTAGCGCCGTCACGCCCTCGCTCACGCTTTTTACGCCCGCCTCGCTCAGCAAATTTGAGATTTTATTTATATCGTCGTTTTTCCAGCAAAGCACGGTGATATCGTCCTTGCTGACCCCTTTTTGCAGGAGAAATTTAACCTGCTGCACCGCCTCTACCGCCACATCATCGCCGCTAATTACCCGCACGAAGCCAAGATCGTCCTCCTGTGCCTCAAAGTACGGCATCTGCCCTACCAAATTTACTCGCTCGCCCTCTTTTTGGGGCGTTCTTTGCGGTTTAAAATTTTCGATTTTACCCGCAAATACGGCGTTCGTAAATCTAACCAGCGCCTTTTTGCTGCGGTAATTTACCTCCAAATTTTGCGCTTTGATCTGCGGAAAATCGCGCATCAGTTTGCCGAAAAGCTCCTTTTTACCACCGCGAAAACGATAAATACTCTGCTTTACGTCGCCGACGTAAAAAAAGCTGCCAAGCCCGTTTTGTCCGTATCCCGAGACGATTTCTTCGATGAGCGGTCGCATGATCTCGTACTGCGCGACGTTGGTGTCTTGAAACTCGTCGATGAGCAGGTGATTTATACGTCCGTCAAGCCTAAAATAAAGCATCTGCGCGTCCGTCTCGCCGCCCCTTAAAAGCTCGTAAACTAGGCGCGTCACGTCGCTAAAGGCGAGCGAATTTAGCCTTTTGTTTAACGAGATTTTGCACTCTTTATAGATTTTTAAAAATCTAGCGAGCTCGGCGATTTTATACTCCTCAAGCGCGTCAAAATAGCGCTTTAGCTGCGCTTTTAACTCAAAAAACATCCCATCAAGCTCCGGCGTATAAATTTTAGAAAACGTACGATAATCAAGGCTCGCGCGCGACATAAAAGAGCGAGCTAAAATTTCGCTTGGAGTCCCTTCTTTTACGGCGCTTTGCGCGTCTTTGCCGCCGCCTCTAGCTAGGACGTACTCACGCATATTTTTTAGCGCTTCCGCAACGCCGCTTTCGTTTGGAAACGCCGCATTTTCGCTGCTTTTTAGCTCGCCGAAATTTTCGTAAAACATCTCCAAGCTCTCAAAAAAGCTACTCTGACTGCGCTCGGCCGTCGCTATCAAATTTGCAAGCGCCTTTAGCAGTCGCATATCCTTACTCACGCTATCGACAAACTCGCCTCGCTGCAGCTCGTTTAAATTTTCGCTCACTTCAAAATCCGCGCTTAGCCCCAAATTTAAGCAAAAGCTGCGCAAGATACCGACGAAAAACGAGTCAAACGTGCCGATTTTTAGATCGCTTTCTAAAAAATGAGTCGCCCGCGCGTCGCGCAAGGCTAAAATTTCATCCCTGCCCGCGCCCAAAATTTGCTCCAGCTCGGCTAGCTCGGCGCCCTTTTCCTCGAGCCGCAAAAAGGTCTGTACGATGCGCTCTTTCATCTCGTTGGCGGCCTTTTTGGTAAAGGTTAGCGCCGTGATCTCGCGCGCGTCGGCGCCTGATAGCAAAATCGCGATAAAACGTACGCTAAGCGCAAAGGTCTTGCCGCTGCCCGCACTCGCCTCGAGGGCCAAAAACGGCTTCATAGTTTGCCTTTCACTAAAATTTTATAGTCTTCATATTCGCTCATCGCGCCCTTGGCCTCCCCAAAATTTATCGGCGTGTTGTTGATGGATTTTAGCTGCTCGATCGCCTCGCCCAGCGCGTCAGTACTAGCCTCGCCAGCTACCAAATTCATATTATCTTTGAGGTCATAGAAATACCCCTCGCAAGGCCTACCAACGAGCGCCTCGTAAAACGGCAGTTGCAAGGATTTGGCGTCAAATTTTCCGCTTTTATAGTCAATCACCGCTAGCTCGCCGCCGCACACGTCTATGCGGTCGATTTTGCCCGTTATGCGCACGCCTGCAAACACGCTTTCAAGCTCTTTTTCAAGCCCATGCACGCGCCATCCCGCCTCATATCTCGCGTCCTCTGCGGCCTTAAATTTTTCCATCTTTATCATCGTTATCTCGCGCTCTAGCGGCGGAGTGTTTAGCTCCCTTAGCACCGTTTCAAATTTAGCGAGGTCAAACCTCTCAAATTTGGAGTAATACTCAAAAAGCGCCCTGTGTAGCGAGTTACCGAAGTCCGCCGCGGACGCCGTTTGCGGCATCACGGGCGGCTTTACGTTCAAAATATATCTGTAATAATACCGCCGCGGACACTGCAAATAGGTGTTTAGCCTGCTAAAAGAGAGCGGGATGGCGAAAAAATCGTGCTTGACGATGATATCCTGCTCGAAAATTTTAGGTTTTGCGGGCGTTTTTCGAGTAAATTTTATAAAATTTAGCGCTCGCGGGTTTTGGCTCGGCGTTTTGTTCTGCGCGGCGTTTTCGTCAAATTTACTAACTAAATTTGCGTCCGAATTTAGCTCGCCCCCTGCTTCGTCAAATTCAAACAAACTCCGCTCTTTGGCGGTTTTTGCTTGTTTAGGTTTAGCCTCGCTCCTTTCGTCAAGATGCGGGTTCATCTCGGCCTCAAATTTCTGCTCGTCCGCAAAACCGGCCTTTGCGTCAAATTCGCCGTTAAACAGCGCTGCATAGCTCTCGTCGCTAAATCTCGCGTCCTCCACGGCGTTAAATTCGCCGAGAAATCTCGACGCGATTTTCTCCTCGTTTGCCGCGTAGCATATCGCCGCTTTTTTCGCGCCGCCGATTAGGCTCTCGTAGTAAAATCTCTGCAAATTTTCGCGGTCTACGTAGCCGATGAGCCCTGCCTTTTGGCGCACGCGCGAGCTTAAAAACATCTCGTTTACGCTGCGCTTTGGCACCAAATCGTCGTTAAAATCAAGCACTATGACGCCCTCAAATTTAAGCCCGCGACTCTCCAAAACGCCCATGACGCCGATCTTGCCGCCGCCTACGTGATCAAGCCTTAAGCGCGCTAGCTTTATCAAAAATATCTCGCAAATTTGACGCAGCGTAAAGCTAAAATACCTAGCCAAACTCTGCGCGTAAAATAGCTCCTCTCGCGCTTTTTGCGCGGCGGCGGGGTCGCTCTCAAGCGCCAAAATCTCCTCCATAAGCGCCCTAAAATCCTCAAACGAGCAAGGCGCTTCAAAACCGTTTTTAAATTTAGCAAATAGCTCGGAGCGGACGCCAAATTCGCGCAGATTAAACTCGAATTCGTTAAAATTCGCGTAGTTATCCTCGCTCAAATTTACGCGGATTTTGTCGTTTATCGCGGTTACTATGCACTTTAAAATTTGAAAAAAACGAGTTCGCGTGAAGCTCTCGCCCATCGCGAAGTTAAACATCTTGCCGCGGTCGTGCAGGCGCAATATCTCGGCAAAGCTCTCATCGGGCAGGATAACGGCGATATTTTCGGGTTTGATGCCATCAGCCACAAACTCGCTAGCCTTTGCCATCGCGTAGGCCGCCTGCAGGCTTCTAGCGCTAAAGCTTCTTTTTAAAACGAGCGGATTTTTGCGCAAGACGCCCGTTTTTTTTAGCTCGCGCGAGCTCAAATTTAGCTCAAATTCGCCGTATAGGCTAAACTCGCTCGCGTCAATGCCAGAGATTTCGGCTAGTTTTAGGATCAGTTTTTTGTTAAATTTACTGGTTTGAAAGATGATTTTTAGCGTCGTTAGCTTGGCGATCTCGCTAAACAACTCCCACTCAAATTCGCTCAAAAAGCCGTCTACTTCAAGATAAATCTCGCGAAATTCTCTGACGAATCCGCCGTTTAGCTCGTAAATTTCAGGCAGCGCGATGCCGTCGTATAGATTTTCGGCCGCGAGCAGCTCCTTATATCGCGCAAGCACCGCCTCGAGGATACCCAGATGCTCCTCGTAATCGGCGTAAATATCGCTAAATTTCAGATCCGCCACGCTCTTTTTGCTGATAGCAAGCTCCTTAAAAAAGCTAAAAAGATAGTCGTTGTTTTTCAAAAATGCAAAAAACTCGGACGGGATACGCAGCCTCTCGGAGGCCTCCCTCACGCTCGCGCAGGCTCGCTGCATCAGCACCAGCGCGTACGCCTCGTCCGCCTCAAAGCGCCCGGGCACTAGCACGGCCTTTTGCTCAAACTGCGCTATCGTCATGGCCTTTGGCACGAGTTCGTTTTGAAATTTCGCGTTAAATTCGCGGATCTTTCGCGAGTTGGTAAAGATATAAAGTTTGTCTAAATTTTGCATAGAAGCTCTTTGTTTTTTGGCAAAATGATAGCCCAGAGCGGCTGAAAATCAAAGAAAACTAGCGCGCCTCAAAGCTAAATTTATAAAAGCCCGTGTCATTTGCGTCGGATATTTTTAGCAAAATTTGCCATTTGCCTTTTTTGGGGAGCGTTACGGGCTGCGTTTTTAAAATTTGTCCGTCGAATTTGGCGTTTAAATTTTGATTTTGCTCGTTCGTCGCGGGTCTGGTTAGTAAAATATCGTACGTGAAATTTGGTGCTACCGAACCGTTTTTTGGTGCTACGGCGATCTTAAAATATCCGTTTAATCCGTCAAATTCCGGCTCAAATTTAAGAGCGTACTTGGCGTCAAATCTGCGCTGGTTAGCCTCGATCTCGTTTATATTTTCATCGACGTTTTGGTAGCACTCGAAGTAAAACTCGTCCATCTCCACGGGGTTTTTCACGGCCAGAATGATGGTCGCTACGCAGGAGGCGACTATCAAAATAAGCGAGCCGACGATAGCGTGAGGCCAGTAGTTTTTAGCCATTTTTCCTCCTAAATTTTCTAAACGCGGCGACGCAAACGACAAGCACGATAGAGCCGTAGATAAAAATCCTAAACGCATCTAGCGTCAGGCGGTTTTGGCTGCCGATAGCGTTTTGCAAGCTCACGCCCTTGCTCGCGGCGATCTGTTCGGCAAGATCCGCGTAGCCGTTTAGCACGGCGGCGTTAAAGATATCTTTGCCGTTTTTGGACGCTAAAATCGGCAAAATAGAGCCGGAGCTTGGATACGGGCTTAAAATTTTCTCTTTATCAAAAAGCTTAAGCGTCTCGGGGTCGGCGAAAATTTCCACCTTATGCTCCGCTTTAGCAAGCATCAAAAGCGCGTAAGGCGGAGTCAAATTTAGCTGCGCGGCCGCTTCTTTTAGCGTTTTGCCCCCTAGGCTCTCATAAACCGCAACTCCGGCAAACACACCGCTTTTGCTCGCTAGCTCCTCGCCTAAAACCGCGATTTTCTCGCTTACTGCGGGGCTTAATATATTTTGATTTACCAAGACTATCTCGCGAGGCAAATTTGAACCCTGCAAAGTCGCCGCGCCGTAAAAAATAAAAAGCAAAAAGATAAAAAAAGCGCGAGTTAAATTTGCAAATTTAAGCGCAGAAAAACGACGAAGTGCGCTCAAATTTAAATTTAGAAAGTTCATTGTAAATTTAACGCCTCGCAAAAAAGCGAGCGTAGTCAAATTTGAGCGAGTAGAATTTATAAGCTTCATCGGCCTAGTCGCGCTTTTTCGCGCAACAAGCAAGGTGCGCCGACCAAATTTAGGCATAAAATTTGAAAAGAGGCGGCCGAGTTTGCGCCTCTTGATTTATCAAATTTCATCCCACGAAAAGGTGATTTGGCGTTAGCACCGCCCACGCCGTAAATGCCGCCGCCGCGATGAGTCCCGCGACGATAAATTTCTCCAAAATCGCTTGCATATTTACTCCTTTACGCGCACTTGTTTGGCGTTATCCGCGCTTTTCATCTTTAGCTCGGAGACGTTTAGCGAGTAAGGCTTTTGCGCGACTTCTTGCTGCAGCTTGATCGCGTAGTACGTGAGCGCCGCCAGGATCGCTAGCAGTAGCCCGGTCGCGATGAGTAGCCCCGTCACGCCGTGTAGACCGAAAACGTTTCGATTCGTGTTTTCCATTTATTCTCCTTTAGAAAGCGAGATGACGTACTCGCCGACGGCTTTTTGTTGCAAGGCGTTTAGCCTGCCGTCGCTAAATTTAGGCATCGTACCGATAGCGCCCTTTTTACCGTGCTGTAATACGTCCTCAACAAACTCGGCCGTGCCGTATTTAGATAGATCGGGAGAGTTGCCATCCATACCCTTGCCGTCCTCGCCGTGGCAGGCTGCGCAGGTAGCAAAAAGCTCCTTGCCCGTTTCTACCAAATTTTCGTTTTTGGTCTTTTTTATACCGGAAATTTCTTTAGCGATGTAGGCCGCGATCGCCTTTGCGCCCTCCTCGTCCGCCATACCCGCAGGCATCTCGCCCATCGGGTACTCAAGGCCTTTTGAGCCGTTCATTATCGTATCAAATATCCCCTCTTCGCTACCCCATTTAGAAAGGTCTGCGGCTTTGCCGTTTATACCGTCGCCGGTTATGCCGTGGCAGGAGGAACACTGCACTAAAAACACGCTCTCGCCCATCGCGTGAAGCGTCTTAGCGTCCACATTTGCGAAGCGTTTTTCAAATTTAGCGTTTGCGGCGGCGACTTCTTCGTTGTATTCGCCGATTTGCGAGTAGGAGTTTACCGGATAGCCGGCGATCATATACCACAAGGCCCAGATGATGCATATAGCATAAACTATCGCCCAGCCCAGCGGTACGGGATTTTTGTACTCGCCTATGCCGTCCCAGCTATGCTCGCTAAGCTCGGCCTTAGGTTTTGCTACCTTCATCTGCCCGACCAAGCGACTCACGACGAAAACCGTGGCTAAAACGATAGCAATAGCTCCGATAAGCCCCAGTAAATTTACGTTATCTTCTAAATTAAACCATTGCATTATTTTTCCTTTTTAGCGTTTTGCTCTATGGACGCAGACTCTAAAATTTCCTCGTCGATACCGTCTTTTAGGGCAAGATCGGAGTATCTTTCGTAGTTTCGCCTGCCGCTCTTTTCGGATCTATAAAGATGAAAATAGTATCCGTAAAGAAGCGCGGCGCACACGGCTAGAAAGATAAAAGCTCCGTATCCTTGGATATCTCTTAGAGTCTGCGCATCCATAAATTTGCCTATTTTAAGCTATTTAGATAGGCGATGAGCGCCACTATCTCGCGGATCTCTCCGCGCTCGAAGGCCTTTTTAACCTCTTCGTCCTTCATCTCTTCAACTATAGCGGCGGCTTCTTCTTTGGCGGCTACTTGCGCCTCCTCGTAGGTGCCGAGTTTTGGCATGCCCTCTACGTCGTACGGTACGCCAAATACCTTTTTCGTCGTTACCGCCTCGCCGTATGCCGTCTCGATGTCGGCGTTGTTGCTAAAGTGATGCTTATAAGCAGGCATTATAGAACCGGGCACCACGGAGGTCGGCTCTTTCATATGATTTTCGTGCCAGTCGGTGGTGCGGTAGTTACCCACGCGCCAAAGATCCGGGCCGGTTCTCTTTGATCCCCAAAGATGCGGGCGGTCAAACGCATACTCGCCGCTAAGCGAATACATGCCGTATCTATCGGTCTCGGCCTTAAAAGGGCGAATTTGCTGCGTGTGGCAGGCGTTACAGCTATCTTTCATATATACGTGTTTGCCAGCAAGCTGTAAAACCGTCGGCGGCTTGGTTCCCTCAAGCGGCCTAGCTCTGTTGGCAAAATCAGGCAAAATCTCGATCACGCCCGCATAGGCGATAAATATAAAAACCATAACCGCGAAAAAGAAGGGATTTTTCTCTAACCAACTAAACATTAGCAACCTCCTTTACGCCCGCAGGACTCGCGCTTAGCGGCTCTTTTTCGAGCGCTTTGGCACCAAAACTCTTGTAGATATTATAAACAAATATAAAAAATCCAAGCAGATAGAGTAGTCCGCCTACGGCTCTGATCCAGTAGTACGGTACGATATTTATCACCGTATCGATAAACGAGTAGGCTAAATTTCCGTATTCGTCCGTCGCTCTCCACATCATACCCTGAGTGATGCCCGCGATCCACATCGACGAAAAGTAAAGCACTATGCCGATAGTCTGTATCCAAAACTGGATTTCCATCAAGGATTTTGAGTAAATTTCGCGTTTAAATACGCGAGGCGTCATGTGATAAAGCGCCGCCATCGTCATAAAGCCGACCCAGCCTAGCGTACCGTCGTGCACGTGACCCGGCACCCAGTCGGTAAAGTGGGCTAGAGCATTTACGGACTTGATCGCTAAAATCGGCCCTTCAAGGGTAGAAAACATATAAAACGTCGAGCCTAAAATCATAAATTTGATAAGAGGATTTTCTCTAAGCTGCTGCCACTCGCCGCGCATCGTTAGAAGCATATTTATCGCAGATCCCCAGGACGGTAGTATCAAAACCACCGAAAATACAGAACCCATCGTCTGCATCCAGTCAGGCACCGCAGAGTAGATCAGATGGTGTCCGCCCGCCCAAAGATAAAGGAACATGAGGCTCCAAAACGAGAAAATAGAAAGCTTGTAAGAAAATATCGGCTGACCGCTCTCTTTAGGGAGGAAGTAGTAAATTTGAGCGATTATCGGAACGGTAAATACAAACGCCACGGCGTTATGCCCGTACCACCACTGCACTAGCGCGTCGTTGGCTCCGGCATACATCGAGACCGAGTGCCACCAGTTGCCGTATCCCGAAACCAGCTTGGTCGGCACGGCCATGTTGTTAAACAAATAAAGCATCGCGATGCCAAGAAACGTCGCTATAAAATACCAAACCGAGATGTAAAGCGTCCTCTCGCGGCGGATACCGATAAGGCCGAATATACTAACGCCCCAAAGCACCCAAAGCACGACCACGCCGATATCTAGAGGCCACTCTAGCTCGGCGTACTCTTTTGACGTGCTAACGCCGGCAAGTAGGCTAAATACGCCGCCTGCCATAACCAGCATATATATCCAAAAGTGCAGCTTGCCTACCGTCATCAAAAACGGCGACTCGCTCATCGAGACCTTTAAAACCCTCTGTCCGATGTAGTACCATGTCGCAAATACGCCCGAAAGCATAAATCCAAATATCACGCCCGCCGTGTGTAGCGGTCTTAGGCGGCTAAAGGTGCCGTATTCGCCCGCGAGATAGTTTAAGTCCGGATACGCCATCTGAAACGCTATGAAAACGCCGACGCTCATACCGACTATCCCAAACAGTATCGTCGCGAACATAAAATACTTGGCGACCGTGTAGTCGTAGCTTAGCGCCCTGTCTAGTCGCATCGATATCCTCCTTTGTTTATTTTGTTATTAGATTGTTATTTTATTAGATTTTTAGTGTAAAATCGCTTAACCGGTCTAAATTTGCGTTTCAAATTTTACTTTTTCAGCTCGATTTTATAGCCAAGACCCGGCGAGTTTTTGATGAGTCCGGCGCCCACTTTATCGCGTATTCGCTTGATAAATGTTCTAACGGCGGGATCGTTTACCTTTTCGCCAAACCACACCACGTTTCTGATCTCCTCGGTTAAAACAAGCGTACCTATGCGTTTAACTAAAAGCGAGATAAAGGCCAGCTCTTTTTTTGTTAGCGCGATCTCGACGCCGTTTTTTACGAGCACTTTTTTGGTTTGATTAAACGAATATCCGCCCGAAATCTCGATGATATCGGCGCCTATGATTTTGGTTTTTACGATCTGCTCTAGCAGGGTGAAAAGCTCGTCCATGTCGATAGGCTTGATCACGTATTTATCGATGCCCACGTCGATAGCTTTTAACAGTTTTTCCTTTTCGCTATATGCGCTTAGGATCACTACTGGCGTGTTTTTTGAGAACTCTTTTATCTGCCTTGACATCTCAAGTCCGTCCATGATAGGCATCATGATATCGGCTATCACGATATCGGGGCTAAATTTTTTAAATTTCTTAAGACCTTCGTCGCCGTTTGAGGCCGAAATAACTTTTTGAAATACGCCGCCGAAAACCTCTTGCATCGACTCCCTTATACTATCCTCGTCCTCGACTAGCAGTAGCGTTAGCTCTTTAAAATTTTTCATTTTTCATCCTTTAGCGGCAGCTTTATCTCAAATTCCGCTCCAAATTTTACGTTTTTAGCGCCGGCGCTTCCGCCGTGATTTTTAGCTATGCTTTTTAGCATGTATAATCCGATGCCCGTGCCTAAGCTCGGGTGCTTGGTAGTAAAATACGGCTCAAAAATCTTGTCCATTATCTCCTCTTTTATGCCGCCTGCGTTATCCGTTACTCTTATGATAACAAATTTATCCTTTGTTTCTAGGCTTAGCGTTACTTTTTTATCGCTTTTTTTATTTGCCAGCGCATCTTTGGCGTTAGAAAGCAGTATGATCACTGCCTGACAAAGCTGCGACTCAAAACCGTAAATTCGCCCCTCGCTTCTTAGCTCCAAATTTACGTCTATGCCCTCTTTTTCGTAGGTTCCCTGCACCATCTTTAGCGCGTTTTCTATCGCGGCCGAGGGCAAGAAAGTCTCCTTCTCGCGCTCGACGTTAAAAAAGTTCCTAAAATCCTCGATCGTCTGCGACATGCCCTTTATCACGCGCTTTGCGTGCTCGTAGCCAGCCTCGAATTTCTCGTTTGTTTTGACGCCCTCTTTTAGTTTAAAAAGCGTGATACTAAGCTCGTTTAGCGGTTGGCGCCACTGGTGAGCGATGTTTGCGATCATCTCGCCCATCGAGGCTAGACGCGACTGTAAAAAGAGCATTTTAGTTTTTTCCTCGTTTTTTTTAATCTCGGCTTTTACCAAATTTTCTAGATTTTGGTTTAAATTTACGAGCTTGGCCGTCTGCTCGGCGACTCTGTTTTCGAGATTTTCATTTAAATTTAACAGCTCTTTTTTCGTCTTTTCAAGCTCATTGTTTAGGTTTATCACGTCCGTCACGTCATGCCTGATCGCAAGAAACTCCTCGATCTGCCCGCTTAAATTTAAAATCGGGATGATGGTCGTGTTTAGATAGACGTCGCGGCCGTCTTTGGTGCGGTTTCTTATCGTGCCTTTGTGCACTTTTTTAGCTAAAATCGTCTCCCAAAGCCGCGCATAAACGTCCTTTGGCACCTCGGGATGGCGCACGATGTTGTGATTTGCGCCGATTAACTCTTCGCGCATAAAGCCCGACATCTTACAAAACTCGTCGTTTACGAAGGTAATAGTGCCGTTAGTATCGGTCTTTGAGACGATGTTGCTAGCCTCGATAGCCTCTTGATACTGTCTAAATCTTGCTTTGATGTTATCCATTGCTCGCCGTAAATCCTATAAAAGCCAGGTAAATTCCATAAATTATTATCGCCGCGCCGCTTAAATTTAGCGCGTGTTTTTTAAATTTTTCGCTGGCGGCTTTTAAAACCAGCGCGTAAAAACTCATCGCAAAAAAGCTAACCGCACCAAAAGTCGCTGCAATGGCTGCGCCCTTTGCCCCGCTGCCGCTAGCTACAGCCAAAGCTAAAAAATAATAAACCACTCCGCACGGCAGCAGTCCGTTTAAAAACCCGAGCGTCAAAAACCCAAGCACGCTATTTTTCGCGATCGCGGCTTTCATTTTTTCGTTTAAAATTTTGGATAAAAATGCGTTTTTCTCGATGAAATTAAGTAGCGCTCCGCGCCTAATGAGCGCCACGCCCAAAACCGCCATAAAAACGCCGACGGCGAAAAACAAGTAGCCTCGCGCCGCAAGAGATAGCGTAAATACGCCACCAAACGACCCGAAAATAAAGCCAAGTAGCATATAAGCGCAAATTCTAGCCAGGTTATATCCCGCTATCATCGCTGCGCTAAAAAATTTACCTTTGCCGCTCAAAAACCGCGCGAGCAAGATAGCAAAACCGCCGCACATACCCACGCAGTGGCCTACCGAGCTAAGTGCCGCGACGCTCAATACCCCAACAAACTCCGCGCCGCTCATCAAATTTGACCGTAAAATTTCATTTGCGAATTTTAGCCGTGCTAGAGTTAAATTTGACACGCAAATTTAACTCTAAATTTTGCTCAAATTTAACCGCGACTAGCAACTATAAAATTTCTAAAAATTGTTTAAAGATATATTTGCTCTCGCTCGGCCCGCCGCTAGCTTCGGGGTGATGCTGCACCGAAAATACCGGATAATCCTTGTATCTCACGCCCTCGATCGTGCCGTCGAAAAGATTTCTGTGCGTGATCTCGGCGACCTGCGCGATCTCCTCAGGAACGTTGTAGTTGTGGTTTTGCGCCGTTATCTCGACTGCTTTGGTTTGCAAATTTAAAACCGGGTGATTTGCGCCGTGCTGACCGAATTTTAGTTTGTACGTCTCAAAGCCGAATGCATTGCTAAGCAGCTGATGGCCGAGGCAAATGCCAAAAATCGGCACTCTAGCCTCGATCAGTTTTTTTATCTGCGCGATCTCGTTTTTTAGGGCTTTGGGTTCGCCAGGGCCGTTTGAGAGAAACACGCCGTTTATCTCGCCTTTGTTAAATTTAGCGATGAGCTCGTCTGCTTGCACGTCGTGAGGATAAATTTGCGTCTCAAGGCCGGTTTCGCAAAGCTCGTTTAGGATGTTTCGCTTCACGCCGTAGTCGATGACGGCGATCCTTTTGCCGTTTGGTTTTAGCGCGGAGTAGGCTTTGCTCGCGTGATCCCAGGCGCCGTTTTCGTGAGCGTAAATTTGCTCCGTACTTACCTTTGCGACGTAGTTTATCTCTGAGATTTTGGGCGAGTTTTCGAGTAGTTTTTTTAGCTCTTTTTCGTCTAAAATTTCAGTCGAGATAACTGCGTGAAGCGCGCCGTTATCGCGTAGCATCTTGGTTAAAAATCTAGTGTCGATATCGTAAACGCCAAATTTCCCTTGCTCTTTGAAAAATTCTTCCAAGCTTTTTTGCGAGCGGAAATTTGACGGTGTAGAGTTAAAATCCCTCATCAAAACGCCGCTAGCGTGGATTTTGGCGCTCTCCATATCGTCTTCGTTTATGCCTACTATGCCGATTTCTGGCATCGTAAAGACGATAAACTGCCCCGCATAACTAGGATCGCTCATGATCTCCTGATAGCCGGTTAGACTCGTGTTAAAGACCATTTCGCCGCTAGCCGTACCGCCCGCGCCAAAGGCCTTCGCCTGCAAAAAAACGCCGTTTTCAAGGTAGATATAAGCTCTCACAGCATGCCTCGTTTTCTTAGCTCGTCCTCGTAGAGCCGCTCAAATACGATGTCGTACTCCTCGGTGCCCGGGATCAGCTTGCGCTTGTAGCCGTCGATCTTGTCGATGACCACGTCTTGTAAAATTTCATACGTTTTTAGATACTCTTCGATCGAGCCGTAGATGATGTTTTTGATACGGTTTTCGGAGACCGAGTAGTCGATGAGTCCCTTTTTCCAAGCATTTTGTAGCACGAGATGAGCAACATTGCTAAAGCGGTCTTCGTAAGAAAGGATGACGCCGTACTCTTTGGCCAGCTTTTTTTTCACGAGCCAAAACATATTTTTTCTATCGACCTGCATGCTCTCCATATCGTCTTCGTTTTGGGCTAGCACCTCGTTTACGCGCTCTTCAAGCGCTTTTTCTTTTTGTAAATCGTCATCTAAAATTTCTTTCGCGCATGCCGCTACCGGCTCCACTCCGCGCGTTAAATTTACGAATCCGGACTTTAATAAATCAATAGCGATTTTGTGCGCGATGTAGGGTGTGTGTGGGAGTTTTATACGCATTTTTACCTCTCTTTTTGGGCTTGATTTTAACCAAAATTTGGTAAGAAATACCTAAAATCTCACGGCGTTTTTGTTTTGGCGGGCGTTTGTTTTTAGTAAAACTTAAATCCAAATTTGATGTGCGGATAAAAGCGATTTTGACGTTTTTAAGACCGGATGTTAGTTAAATTTAGGCTTTAGCGTTAAATTTGACCGCAGTAAATTTGAGGTCAAATTTAGACGCGAACTAAGATAAATTTAGAGCGGCTAAGGCTCTAAATTTACAAATTTAGCAGATTTCCCGCAGGGCCGTCTGGCGAGGTCGGAGAGACCTCTTGCGTTACGTTTTTTTCAGCCTTTATAAAGGGCGGTCCTTGCTTGATCAAAAGCGTGATTTCAGACGCTGCGGTAGGCTCCATTTTAGCCATTATCGCAGAGATTTTTTTAGGGCTTAGCGAGTACATGATGCTAGCCGCGTCCGCCCTATCCATCGCGCTTAGCACGTCGGCGGCGGCTTGGTCTTTCATCTTGCCGTAGGTCTCGCCGACCTTGTCGCTAGTCATCGTTTTTAGCTCTTTTAGGATCTCGTCGTTTTTCTTTATCAGCTGCTCGGTCTGCTTTTTTTCCTCTTGCGCGCGGGCTAGAGTCGCGTTTATCTCGGCCTCTTTGGCGGCTAGTTTGGCGTTTCGCTCCTCAAAAAGCGCCGCCGAACTCGCCCTAAAAGCCTCCAAAGCCTGCCTTGCCTCGTCTATTTTGGCAAGCTCTCTTTTTAGCTCGTCTTTTTTGGTTTCGAATATCGAAACGCAGTCCACCGGGATCTTAAAGCCACTTTGCGCCGGGCTTTGAACATTTGTACCGATTGAGCCCCAAACGCATAAATTTAAAGTTAGTAAAATCAAAAATTTTTTCAAGCCTTCGCCTCTTTTTGCCTAGTAAAATTCATCGTCGCAAACTCGTCCAGAGCCGCCGCTTCGGCCTTTTTTATCTTTTCTATTTGCGCGCTAAAGTCCTGCGTTTGCAGGTATTTCATCTTTTCGTACTCTAGATTGGCCGCTTTGTACTGCCGCTCGAGGTGCGCGATGTTTTTTTTCGTTAGCTCCAGCCGCTCGGTTAGCAGATTTTTCTCTCGCCGCATAGCGCCCAGAAGCTCCAGCGAACCGCGCAGATCGGCCGCAGAGCCGCTTGATGGCATTTCAAATTTTGAAATTTGCTCGGCAGCCTGCGCTATGAAGCCCTCTATCATCGCCGCTTCGTTTCTAGCTCTTGCCAAATTTAGCTCGATTTTGTCTAAATTTCGCTTTTTTATATTTACGATTTGCGTAAATTTGCTTTTCATCTTAACGAACTATCGTGTCTTCGCGCTCCGGGCTAGTAGATACTATGCCGACCTTTACGCCCGTGATCTCCTCGATGCGTTTGATAAAGGCCTTTGCATTTGCGGGTAGATCGTCAAATTTACGCGCCCCTTCTACCTTATCCCAGCCGTCAAGCTCCTCATAGACCGGCTTTACGCCCTCCAAATCGCTTGGGAAATACTCGATTATCTTGCCGTTTTTCTCGTAGGCTTTGCAGATTTTTACCTTTTTAAAGCCGTCTAAAACGTCAAGCTTCATCAGCGCAAATTTATCCACGCCGTCAAGCCTCGCCGCATATCTCACGCCGACTGCGTCAAACCAGCCTGTGCGGCGCGGCCTGCCCGTCGTAGCGCCGTATTCGCGTCCGATATCGCGTATCTTTTCGCCGTCTTCGCCCATATCTTCGGTCGGGAAAGCGCCGTTACCGACTCTAGTCGTGTAGGCCTTGATGATGCCGATTACCTCGCCGACGTTTTTAGGACTTAGCCCGATACCGCTGCAGCTGCCTGCGGTTACGGTGTTTGAGCTAGTTACGAAAGGATACGTACCGTGATCGATGTCTAGCAGCGTTCCCTGTGCGCCCTCGAGCAAGATTTTCTTATCCGCGTCTATCGCATCCCACACCATATGCGTGGTATCTACGATAAATTTACCCAGCGCAGCCTCGTAGCTCTTTAGCTCGCCCAAAAGCTCCTCGCGAGCAGGCGCTTTTACGCCTAAAACGTCTAAAAACGCTTTATTTGCCGCAAAATCCGCCAAAATCGCGTCGCAAAGCTTTTCGGGATTTTTTAGCTCCCCTACGCGGTGTCCGCTGCGGCTGATTTTGTCGCTATACGCAGGCCCTATGCCCTTGCCAGTCGTGCCGATAGCGTGTGCGCCTTTGGCCTTTTCTTTGGCTTGGTCTATTTGCGCGTGATAGGGCAAATTTAAATGCGCCTTGTCGCTGATAAATAGCCGCCCCCAAACGTCTCCAAACTGCTTTAGTTCTTCGATTATCTCGGCCGGGCAGAGCACGACGCCGTTGCCGATGATGTTGATTATATTTTTATGAAGTATGCCCGAAGGAACCTGATGCAGCGCGATTTTCTTGCCTTCTACGACGATCGTGTGGCCCGCGTTGTGCCCGCCTTGACACCTACACACCATATCGTAACCGCCGCTTAGCAGATCTACGATCTTGCCCTTGCCTTCGTCTCCCCACTGCACGCCCACTATCACGTCAGCCTTGCTCATACTCTCTCCTTTTGATCTAAATTTTCGATTAACGCGTCGGTATATACGCCAAATCCGCTGCTTTTGATACCTTCCATCTCGTAGTTTCCGCCGCCGCTTAGCACGGCGTTGCCGTCTAAAAATCTAAAAAACAGCTTATCGTAATACCTCATCTTTGAATAATATAACGGAACAATTCTTAAATTTTCATATTTTACCGCCTGCGCCAGCTCTTTTATCTCAAGTAGCGCGGTTTTTATCTCGTTTGGAACCAGCGGCAAAATCTCGTCGATGTCGCCCACCGTATTTACGAAGGCTAGCCTTTTTAGCCACTCTTCGTTTTGATTTAGGATTTTTTCGATCTCGCCGTGCTCAAATATCGAAATAGGCAAATTTAAGAGCCTGCACACGATCTGCGGGATCGCGATGTGGCTGATTTGTAGCACGGGCGCTAGATCAAACGACTCAAAAAGCTCCTTTGCGATCTTGACGCTAGTAGCCAGATCGCTCTCGCCGATTAGCTCGGCGCCGATTTGATAAATTTCGGCGCTGGGGTACTTAAAAACGGGCTGGATGTAAAACCAGCGTTTAGGCTCGGTGTCTTTTAGGCGCCTAAGCACGATACGCACGACGTCCACGGTACTATCGGCGCGCAGACTGATTTGATGATTTTCGTGATCGCTAAAGCGCACCAGAGCCGTGGGCTGCACGCTTAGATGCTGATGATACGAGAAAAACGGCGTCACGATCTCGTGAAATCCATTTTTTTCTAAAATTTCGCTCGCCGCGCGCTCGATCTTTCTTTTTAGTTTCGCGCTTTGCCCGAAATACAGCCTCGTGCCGCTCGGTATCTCGTGCTCATAAACGTTTGCGTCAAATTCGCTCACTCTTGCTCCTTTGCTTTTGATTCGTTTCGGTCGTTCCAGGCTCTCTCCACGGTAGCTCGTGAAACGCCGCGACGAAATACGCGGGCTTGCCGCCCTCAAAAATCGTAACGATGCTAAGCCGCTCTAGATAAATTTCGCCGTTTTTGCGCTTATTATAAACCTCTCCGCTATAAAAGCCGTTTTTTAGCAGGCTTTGCCACATATTTTCGTAAAATTTAGCGTCGTGTACGCCGGACTTTAATAAATTCGACGGCTTGCCGACGGCCTCGCTCTTCTCGTATCCGGATACTTTACAAAAAGCGTCGTTTACGCCGGCAAAAGTCCCGTCTAGCAAGACCGTAGCCACGCCCTCGCTAGAGTTTGCCAAAAGGCGCAAAATCGCCTCGCCGCGCAAGCCTTGTCCGCTTGATAAACTAGACGCCGCGCCTTGTAGCGAGATTAGATTTCGCGACAACTCGCATTCGATAAAATATCCGATCGCCTCGTCGATATTTTTGCCGTCTTGCGAGATAAATTTGACGAAAATATCGCACTTTACGCTCTCTAAATTTTTCCTCATCAGCCTGCAAGGCTGCAAGCTCTCAAACTCCTTTTTGCGCAAATTCGCGCCGTAGAGCCTAAATTTGATATTAAATTCGTTTAAAAATTTATCCAAATCATCCGGATGAATGATGTTTTTAAAGTCAAAATCCGCAGCAAGCATCTCTGCTGGTTTATAGCCCAAAACGCGCTTGACGCTATGCGAGACGCCCGATACCGCGCCTACTAGCCCGCCTTTCCACGCGACGCTAAATGCCGGCGAATGCTCGCTCATCAAATCTTCCTTCACCGCGTTTTTCTTTAAAGCGTCGCTTTGCGTGATATCTTCTATCACGCAAAAGCCGATCTTTTCGCCGCAGCTAAGCTCGTAGTTTTGTTTGCGGATGCGTATTTGTCTAGTCTGGCCGTCCGCCGCGATACGGCTCGTTTCGTAAATTTGCGCGCCGTCTTCTTGCAAAATTTTAATTTGAGCTAAATCCGGCGCGTTTAGCAGGGTTAAATTTTTACCCTTTATCTCCTCCGCGCTAAGTCCGTAAAATTCGCAAGCCTTCGCGCTAGCTTCCAGTATCTCGCCGCTTTTTGCGTCGATTAAAAGCAAGATAAAAGGCCCTTTTTCAAACAAAAATCCAAACTTACTCGAGTATCTCTCAAGAGCCGCCTTGCTCGCCTCGCGCTCGTCAAAAAGGCTCTTTACGTCGCTTGCTATCTGCTCAAAATCATCTATCTCGCCGAATTTTAAATACCCGCTTATCTCCTCGCCGCGCCTTGCTTTTCGCGTTAGATTTTTGATGACGTAGATGGGCTTTACGACGTTTTGTTTCATAAATTTAGCGTAAAATAGCGTAAAGAGCGAACCAGCACCCAAAAATACGCCGCAAACTAGCAGAAAAATTAAATTTTCGCGCACGAGCTTGCTTAACGGATAATAAGACACGGCCGCAACGCCTTCGTTAGGCACTTTTGCCGCGAGATAAACGTCTTTTTGCGGCGAATTTAGCGCAAATTTTATCCCTCCGTCCAGGTAATCAGCAGGCGCGCCATATACGTCAAATATCTTTTTACGCTCCAAAACCAGCTCAGTATCACCGTGAAAAAGTATCTCGCCGTCGTCTGAGACGACGAAGGATTTCGCGCCGCCAAAGCCGCGGTTGTTGGTTAATTCATCATAAATGAAAGAATAATTTATCAGTACTGCTAAAATCTCTCCGCCACTCATCTTTATCGCGGTAAATCTCGATGCGGAGTCGCTTTTATCAAGGGCGAATTTAGAGCGAAGCGTCTCGCCAGCTTCCGCGTCCGCCCAAGGCTTAGACGCGAAAAAACCTTTATATTTCGCGCCTAGTTTCTCATCGGTCGTAAATTTTATCTCGCCGTTTTTATCGGCTATAAAAAACGCGACGTATTCCGGGCTATTATTTAAAGAAAATTCAAATACCGTCTTAACGTCGGCGGCATTTGCGGCGAGGTATTTTTCTATCAGCCTTAGCTCCGAATCGGCAGCCGCGAAACGCTCGGACAAAAAGTTGCTAAAATAGGCGTTCTGGGCGTAAATTTCGCCTTTTACGTCTTCAAATTTCAAATTTACGCCAAAGCCGGCCACGCAAATTAATGCGGCGATAACGATAAAATTTACCATATATATCTTGCTTAAAACGGCGTAAGAAAGGGCGTTTTTATCGAGATTAGACTTAGCCAAAAGAAAAACCTTAAATTAATTTTACATAAACGGCTTATTGTAGCTGAATTTTGCTTGTTTTAAGATAATAAACGTAGAAGTTTGGCGAGAGGATGAGAGAATCGAACTCCCCGCGAAGCGGTCAACCGCCCCGCCATCGGATTTGAAGTCCGCGGACGCCACCAGGTCGCCTTATCCTCCGCATTTTTAGATGACGAGCGCGATTATAGCCAAATTTATATAAATTTTAGTTTGATTTTTATAGTATTTAGGCAAAATTTTATAGGCTCGCGATGGATTTTAGGCTCTTTTTAAGGCAAATTTTACGTGCTCTCGCGTTTTTGGCTCCCGCTATTTTTTTGGGCGGATGCTTAGAGTATTTCACCACCGTGACGCCGCTAACGGGCATAAACGTATACGACGCCTATCAAGTGAGCCAAGACGAGCGGGGCATCTACTCCATAGCCAAAGATAAAATCGTAAAAACCAAAATTCAGACTAAAATTTTTGGCACGAGCGGCCTTAGCAACCTAAACGTGGACGTGGAGAGCTTTTACGGCGACGTCTACCTCATCGGCGTCGTACCGGACGCCGAGCACAAAGAAAAACTCGTGGAATTAGCCAAAAATACAAGCGGCGTAAATAAAATCTACACGTATATACGCTTCCCCAAAGACGGCGGCGAATGCGAAGGCAACCTCGCCATAATGCTAAATTTAAAAAATAATCTTTTTAAAGACAGCATAATAAGCGGTACGAGCGTGAGAGTGAGCGTTGTGCAGTGCAACGTCGTATTTACGGGCATCATAACCGACATCGAGCAGGAAAAACACGCGATATGGTACGCCAAGCACATTAATGGCGTGCGCGACGTTTACTCATTTTTGAAGATTTTTAAGGATTAAATTCGCCGCTTTAAAGCGCTAAATTTCGTATCTGCGGGCGCAGGCGAAGTTTGCGGGCGCAGATACGCTCTAAAGCTTAGCGAGCCGGCAAAGCCGCAAAAAGCGTTGTAAGCGGTAGATACGCGGTAAGGCTCTAGCAAATACTGCACACTCTTGACACCCGGCAAATTTTGCGCGCTAATTCGCCCGTTTTAACCGCGGTTTTTGGCTGCGGCGGCTAAATTTAGACAGCCGTTTAGTTATCAAACCAAGCTAGACTAAATTTGCTTTTAAATTTAAAGGTTTTAACTCGCGCGCCGTAAGCATAAAATTTGACGTTTAAATTTAAGTTTTAAACAGCCAAAATAAGCAACCGACTCGCGCGTACGTTTAATAAATTTTAGCCGAATTTGCCTAGCTAAACTAGGCTAGAGGCAAACGAGAAGCCGAGCAGAAGCGCTACGGCGCGGTTGATGAGCAGCCGAAAACCGCAGAGTCTGGCGGGCTAAATTTATTTTACGAGGCAAGACAAATCTTTATGGCGTCAAATTCGGTTTTTAAATTTGACGCCATGCATTTAAATTTCTTTAAACGAAATCATTGCTTGAAATCATCTTGCTTTTTTGTTAAAGGGGAAGGGGCTTGAATACGCTCTGCTAGCAGCTCTCAAAGAGAGTGCGTCCTAACAGTAGCAAACGAAGTGCGGCTAAGTACAAGGCGAGGCAAAGTCGAAGCAAAAGAGCCCCTTTTTTTCGGGAGAGGAAGGGGGGGTTCTACTTACGAAGCGTCGCCCCTTCCTCTCCCAAGCCCTCTCCAACCCCACTGCACGTGAGAGGTGGCGACACTGCTTTGCTAACGCAAAGCGTCGCAAATTTAAATTTAGTGTTTTCAGGGTACGGGTCTTGGCAAGTAAAATTTACGAATTTATCAAGATATGAGATAAACATTCCAGACGGATTGTATGTAGTTTAAATAGTTTGCGGCGGATACGACGGGAGCGGACCGGTCGTCCGTGACCCGAGTATCCTAGCCGAAAATTATTTGAAATCCAGCCGAGCCGGGGAATTAAAAATTACTTCTTTTTCATATCAAATTTATTCGCCATAAATCCAACTAGTCCCACAAAGAAAAGTCCGCCGCAGATATTGCCTAGCGTAACGGGAACTAGGTTTTTACCGATGAAATTTCCCCAGTTTAGCATTTCTAGTTTTTCAGCCGTGATGCCGTGCCCTAGAGCCGTAGCCGCAGCGGTGATATCTCCGCCGTTTGCCGCGATATAGTGAGCTTTAGCGATGATGGCTTCTGTTATGATAAACATATTTGCCACGCAGTGCTCCATCGAGCATGCGACAAACGCGCCGATCATCCACATAATGGCAAAAAATTTGCCCGCTAAATTGCTCTCGCTGGTCGCAGTCCAGATAGACATACAAACAAACACGTTACAAAAGATACCGCGAATAAATAGCTCGTGAAACGGCGCGGTAACCTTGCCTATACCTGAGGGTATAAAGTGCTGCAAGATATAGCCGTCGTATTTTAGCGGTAAGCCGGAGTAGTAATACATATAAGCAATTAGCGCGCCGCCGACGAAGTTAAAAACCCAAACGATCGCCCAGTAGCTAAAGGTTTTGCCTAAATTTAGCTTGCCTTCATACGCACTAACGCCGCTTAAAACCGAGCTCGTAAATAGATGTCCGCCGTAGAAAACGACCATCATAAGTCCGCAGCTAAAGGTGATGCCGCCGATAAAATTTGCAAGACCGATGGACTGTTTTTCAGCCATGCCCACGGTCGAGTGCGCCCAGAAAATATCGCCCATAGCAATCGCCGCACCCGCCATGATAGCTAGAAAAATAATGCTTACTAACGGAGTATGCGCCTTATGCTCCATCGAATTTGACACCGCTTGCGCGGTTTCTGCAGGATTTAACATGTCCTTCTCCTATTTTAAATTTTTATCTATCTCCAAAATGCGCTCGTAAGCTTTTTGCGCGCTTTTTTTCGCATTTTCGCTTAAGCCCTCTTTAAAATCAAGCACGTTTTCAAGCAAAACGCTAATGCCTAAAAATAGCGTTTTGGGGCAAATTTTACGCAGGTAGCTTAAAAGTACGGGCGTGGGCAAGTTGTGCGTCGAGTAGATATAGTCGCGCTCGTTGCTCAGATCAAAAAACTCGATCGCGCCGTCTTTAAACCCGCTCATGGCATCTACCACGACGATGATACCAGGCGCAAATTCGCGAAGCGCGCCAAACTCGTTTTCAGGTACGTCCTGTCCGTAAAATACCCGCCAATCTTTCAAATTCGCCTCGACGATCCGCCCCGTTTCGTTGCCTACATCATCGTCGCCGCGCATGGGATTGCCGATGCAAAGTAAAGCCTTTTTCATCTCTTTTCCTTTCTCTTTTGAGCGCCTTTAAATGAGCTTGAAAATTTTAGCCTGCGATGGACTACATGTCCTATCTCGGCTAAAATTTTCTGCACAACATTTAAATTCATCTCAAAAGTCCTTCCTAAGCACCAGATATCCCTCGCGCAGATTTTCAAGCTCTTTTTTTAGCTCGCATTCGCAAAGCTCGGGGATGAGCTTTGCCGCATGCTCTCTAAATATCTCCACTTCAAAATACTTGCTTAAATTTCCCAGCTTAAATTTGACGTATTCGCCGCCGCTAGCTACGATACGCTCAAACTCCTCGTCGGGTATTTCAAGCGTTTTTTCGCTAAAGTCCACCGTCCCCACGCCGTGTCCGACGCAGACGGAAAATAGCTTGATATCTTTTAGCTCTTTTGGCATCTTTTCGTTTTCGTCCATGTGGCGACGGGCGAGTTTATAGACTCGTATCATCGTTTATCCCAAATTTCTTTTTTAACGTCGATGGCGTTTTGCGTATCGCGTTTTGCTTTGGCGTATTTTAGATAGACGTCGTTGTAAAGTAGCCCCATACACTCGGCGTATCTAGGGTCTTCTTCTTTATGGATAGCCTCTAGCATTACTTTTTTAGTAGCCGCTACGTCGTGGATATTAGGAGAAGTTTTGGCCGCGTCCATATATTTAGCAAACAGCGTCCTGCCGAAGATATAGCTCATCAGCCTCTTTGCCTCGGCCTCCAAATCGCGCTCGAAAAGTATATCGCCTATGATAGACTCTTTTACGGCGGGGGCTTTGCAGTCGTCTTGTTCGAAGCTTCTTTTTTGCAGCTTTTGATCTATGATGCCAAGAGCCATACCAAGGCCGTATATGACGCTAGCAGGATGCGGAGGACAGCCCGGGATATAGACGTCTACGGGGATAATCTTATCTATGCCGCCCCAAACGCTATAAGCGTCGTAAAAGATACCGCCCGTGCTGCCGCATGCGCCAAAGGCCACCACGATCTTTGGATCTGGCGCGGCCTCGTAGGCGCGAAGCAACGGATAATACATCTGGCGCGTAACCGGGCCGGTGCAGAGCAAAATGTCTGCGTGGCGAGGATTGGCTACGAGCTTAAAACCGAAGCGCTCAGGGTCCCACATCGGCGTGATGGCGGCGAAAATTTCTATCTCGCAGCCGTTGCAGCTGCCGCAGTCGATGCGGTAAACGCTAAAGCTTCGTTTGATATTTTTTAGATGTTCTAACTTTGCGGTTAGGTCGTTTGCCGTTTTTATATTTTCGGGAACTTGATAAAGGCTCATTTTATCCCCTCCTCTACGTCTTTAGTTATGCGCTCTACGGCTTGGGCTTTTTTGCACTCCGGGCAGATATATAGATAGTCTTTGGCCTCTTCTAGTCTGCCGGGGAGTAAATTTGCCGTGCTAAGCTTTGAAAAAGTATAGTTGATAAGGCGAACGGGCGTATAGGGTTTGCCGCAGCATTTGCACTTTTGCATCTCTAGCTCGCCGCGCTGGATTAGCGCGCTTTTGTCGAATTTAACCGCAAGCTCGAAACCCTGGCTTAAACGCACGCCGCCCGTCGGACAAACCTCGTCGCAGCGTCCGCAAAATATGCATCGTCCGCAGTCAAACTGCCATACGAGCTTGTCTTGCTTTTCGTTCATCTTTAGCTCTATGGCGTTGCTAGGGCACGCTACGCCGCACGCCGCGCAGCCTATGCAAAGCTCGTAGGTGTAAAACGGCTGCCCGCGGAAATTTTCGGGCACCTTATAAGGCTCAAACGGATAGGCGTAGGTCGCCTTTCCGTATTTTTCGGTTACGTCAAATAACTTCATCATCTTAAATCCTTTTTGCTAATTTTGCCCGTTTGGCAAAATTTCTTAAGGTCTTTTTCGGTTAAAATTTTGCTCTTTTTGGTATTTACGTCCACTACGGTAACGCGGTCGGTGCAAGAGTAGCACGGATCTAGCGAGCAGACGATAAGCGCCGCGTCTGAAATGTTGTTTCCGCGGAACTGATAGCGAAGGCTAGGCCAGTTGTTATACGTAGCCGCGCGGCATCTCCAGCGGAAAACCTTTTGCGCGCTACCTTGCATGATCCAGTGGACGTTTTCGCCGCGAGGAGCTTCTACGTGTCCGAGGGCGAAATTTTCAGGCTTTATCATCGTTTTTGGATCGATTGATATCGGCGTTTGAGGCATTAGCTCCAAACACTGCCTGATGATATGTATGGACTCTTTTAGCTCGTTATATCTAACGACTTCGCGACTAAATACGTCTCCGCCGTGTTCTACGTAGACTTTAAATTCGATATTTTTAAAGAAATCGTAAGGGTGGTCGTAGCGGTTGTCGCGCTTTAGACCAGAGCCTCGCATATTAGGACCTACGGGGCTAAAGTCTCTTGCTACTTGCTTATCTAGCACGCCTACGCCTTTCCAGCGCGCGATTTGGCGTTTATCGTCCATAACCGCGTCCCAAATTTCAGAAATTTGAACGTCGAGCTTGTTTATCATCTCGATGCCCTTTTTTATCTCGTTATCGGTCATATCGCGGCGAAGTCCGCCCATGATGACGTTGCCGTAGGTTTTACGGCCGCCCGTTACTAGCTGGGCTAACTCCATAGAGTACTCGCGCACCCTAAAGATATGCATAAAAGCGTTATAGTTACCCGTTACCTCGCAAGCTAGACCGATGTTTAAAAGATGGCTGTGAAGGCGCTCGATCTCAAGGCAAATCACGCGGATAGCCTGCGCTCTTAGCGGAACTTCAAGCCTGATAGCTTTTTCGGCCGCTTCTATACAAGCAATCGCGTGAGCGTAGCCGCAAATTCCGCAGACGCGCTCTGCAAGGTAGCCCATCTGATCGTAGTTCATACGGTTTTCGGCTAGCTTTTCCATACCGCGGTGCTGATAAAAGAGGCGGTAGTCCGCATCTATAATCTCGTCGCCATCGCAAAATAACCTAAAGTGTCCCGGTTCGTCGCTAGTTACGTGCAAAGGCCCAAGCGGCACGTCGATGACGCTATCGCCTTTTGGAAATAAAAACTCGGTGTCGGGCTCATCTTGGTGAGCGACGGGATCTGGGCGGTAGCGGTAGTCCATCGCGTCTTTTCTAAGCGGATAAAGGCCGTCCGGCCAATCGTCGCTTAGCACCAATCTACGCTTATCTGGCAAGCCCTCGGCTACTAGGCCGAACATATCGTAGGCTTCTCTTTCGTACCAAACGCAAGCAGGCACTAGCGGCGTAACGGACGGAAAAGTCGGATCGACGCCGGGGATTAGCGTTTTAACGGTGATAAAGCACTTATCCTCAGCGGCAAAGTCGTCTTCTTCCGTCATCTTGCCGCCCTCCATAGACAAAGCGTAGTAAAGCGCAAAACAGCCGTTTATAGTCCTCTCGTCGCTAGGTATCATCGTAGAGATGAAACCGCCGATATCGTAGTAAAGGGTCTTAACCGCAAGCGGAAGGTCGTTTCTATCGACTAAAACCGTGATTTGGTCGTCGGCTTGGCGGGTTACTTCTAGAACCTTTACCTTTGTTTTTAAAATTTCAACGAATTTATCGCCTCTCATAATAGTTCTCCAGTTATTATCTTAACGCCGTTTTCAACCAGCGTATAAAAGTTATCCACGTGCCAAACGCCAAAGATTATAATCAAAGCGCAAAGCAGGATAAGCGGTAAATTTTCTAATATACTCATCTCTTTATTGTGAACGACCGCGGCTTTAGGTTCGCCAAAGCTTGCTAAGTTAAAGTGCGAGAAGTCTGCGATAAAGATGATGGCAAGAGCTATCGCAAATAAAGCGACGCTAAAGTATTGACCGCTATTTACGGCACCGACGAAGACGTTAAATTCGCTAACGAATATCGCAAACGCAGGCACGCCTACCAGCGAGCAAACCGCAGCGCCAAACATCATCGTAGTTACGGGAGCTATCTTTATCATACCGCCCATTTTGCTCATATCTTTGTGTCCGTAAATTCTAGCGATATTGCCCGTCGAGCAAAACGCGAGAGCCTTGGTAAAGCTGTGAGCTAGGCAGTGGAAAATAGCCGCAAATAGCCCGAAAAATCCACCTACTCCCAAAGCAAAAGCTATAACGCCCATATGCACGATAGAGTGGTAGGCGAACATCCTTTTTACGTCGTGTTGCCTGATTAGGAAAATTCCGCCCACAAATAGCGTAATAAGACCAGAAACTATCATCACGCTTTGAACGAACTCCATACCCGTAGCTTGAGCCGCGATAGCGTAGTATCTAAATAAAGCTAACATCGCGCACTTTAGCAAAACGCCAGAAAGCAGAGCCGAAATAGGCGCAGGACCTTGGGCGTGAACGTCGGGAAGCCAGGTGTGCGTAGGAGCAAGGCCGGCTTTCGTACCAAATCCGATAAGCGCAAAGACAAAGATTAGCTTTGCGACGTCGGGGCTTAAATTTTTAGCGTTTGCCATTATGCCAGTCCATAGCATCGCGGTTTCGCCGTCTTTTATCTCCGCAAAGGTCGCAGAGTAAAGAAGCACGGTCGCATAAAGCGCGAACGCTAGGCCGATAGAGCAAAGGACTATGTATTTATAACCGCTCTCGGTTGATTTTTGATCTTTCAGGATCGCGACTAGAAACACCGATGAAAGCGTAGTAGCCTCGATCGCGGCCCACATGAAGGCGACGTTGTTACAGATGACGCTTAAGCTCATCGTAAAGATAAACACGTGGCTAAGCGCGTAGTATTTTTTAAGCGCGCTTAAATTTATATGTCCCTCTTCAAGCTCCCATCTCATATAGTGGGTCGCGTATAAATTTACTAGTAGGCCCGTAACCGCGATAAGTATCAAAAATACGCAGCCAAGGCTGTCTAAAAACAAAAATTTATCGTGCGCGTAAAACGTACCGCCCGTTAAAACCTTGCTTACGTTAAATAGCAAGGCTAAAGACGTAACCGCGCTAACTGCTACGTGAAGCAAACTCAAAAAAGCGTAATTTTTCGGAGAGAAAAATAGCAATATCGCTCCAAGAAGCGGTAAAATTAATATCAAAGTTAAACTATCCATCTCTATCCCCTTAAATTCGTAGCCTTAGATGTATCAAGGCTGCCGTATGCTTTATAAAATCTAATCGCTAAAACGCTCATAATGATAACCGCAAAAATCGCGTCGGTTAAAATTCCAAGCTCGACGAGCTCGTTTGAGTTGTAAGCCATGAGCGCTAGGCTTAGATGTATGCCGTTTTCAAAAAGGCAATAAGCTAAAATTTGCTTGATAAACGAGTTTCTAAGCATAAAGCCGAAAACCCCCATCATAAATACGCAAACCGCGGCTAGTAGCATTATCTTTTCTTTAATAAGCGAAAACTCCAAAAATATTGGATTAATACTCATCGCCAAAGCCAAACTAAAACCCATAGCTATAACTGGGCTAACGAAAAAGCCGCCTACAGGCTCGTCTTCGTGTACGACGCCAAGATTTTTAATAAGCCAAAGCAAGATAGCCGGCACGAATAAAACCTTCGTAAAAAACGCCACGACCGCCCACGTAGATAGTTGCTCGGCGTTAAATTTAGACGACAACGTAAAAAATATCCCGACTAATAGTAGCGTCTGGACTCCGTAAACTATGACGGATAGCTTTAGGCTTCTTAGCCCGAAAACCGCCAAAGACGTTACCATCATACAGATAGCTAAAGTATCTAAAATATTCATCTCACACCCCCACGACGTAAAGCGTCAAAGCCGCAAAAGATATAGCTAGAGCAGCTAGAGCGTTTTTACGTAAGCTCGAAGTCATCTGGAATCTAGGTCCAAAGTTATCTATAAACACGGCCGCTACGTAAAACACTCCCGTTTTTAAGACGAAGATTATCACGGCTAAAAACGGATTGCTAAAATTCCACGGCTCGAAAATCGAAAGGAAAAGTCCGATCATCGCAAATTGTTTTAAGATAAGCGAAGCTTGAACTAGGCCTAAATCAGAGCCCGCGTATTCGCCCAGCAAGCCTTCTTGCAACTCTTGCTCGGCTTCTGCTAGGTCAAAAGGCTTTCTGCCAGTTTCAACGTATATGCACCACAAAAACGCTATCGAAGCAACCGCAAAGCTTGGGATCTGATATCCGATTTGGCCGCTTTTTACCATTGATTGGATTTCTACTAAATTTGACGTTCCGGCTGCAAGCATAACGACGATTAGGCACATTATCATAACGGGCTCTACGTAGACGGCTAGCATCTGCTCTCTACCGCCGCCGGTGGCCGCAAACGGGTTGCCGCTATCCATAGAAGCAGCGCCGAAAACAAAGCGAAGTAGCGCGCCTAGGTAAAGAATCACGAATATATCCGAATACGCTCCAAAAATCGTGCTTTTACTATAAGTGATAGGAATAGCCGCCAGTATCGCCGCCGAAGTAGCAAACAAGAAAAACGGAGCCTGCCTAAATACCCAATGAGAGCATGCAGGCACGGTTCTACCGCGTCTAAAAAGCTTTATGATGTCGCGATACGTCTGGAAAAAATCGCTACCTTGTTTTGATTGCAGTTTGGCTCTTAGTTTCCTAGCCATACCGTCAAACAAGGGCGCAACCAAGACGATGACGACTACTTGAAATATCATCAAAAGTATAGTCTGTAAAATTTCCATCTCACGCCCCCTATATCAAAAAGTAGCTAACCGCTAGTATCGCGCAAAGATATATGAGGATATATAGCGCGTAAACATTGGTGTAGCCGCTTTGCATTATGCCTATTTTTTCAGCGACCTTTTCGGTAAATTTAATCACCGGCTCATAAAATAGCCCCCACCAGATATCTTTTGGATGGTTGTGATACTCAACCGGGTTAAAATAGCCTTTAGTCACGACCTTTCTCTCGCCTTTAAATAGCCAGTTCATTATGCGTCTTAGATCGCCCGTAAAAGGACCGCCCGTCATTTGCATGCGAGAGCTGTACTTAAATCCGCAAGCCCAAGGATCGGTCTCGCGAGGTTTCTCGCGGTTTGCTTTCATCACGGCTAAAATCGCAAAAGGCAAAACCATAGTAGAACACAAGATGATAGCTATAAGCGGAGTGGAAACCACGCTGCCTAAATTTGAGGTTAAATTTATACCGTGGCTAGCTACGTAACCGCCCGCGCCGCCTATGGAATTTACGGCCGTTTGGATGTAGCCGACGACTACGTTAGCTCCGATACCAAAGCCTATACAGCCGATCATTAGCACTATCATGCCAAGCACCATAAATATCGGGCTTTCTTTGGCGTTTTCCCAAATTTTCTGATCTCTTGGAGTTCCCGCAAAGATTACGGCGTAAAGCTTAAGGTGCATGCCGACTAACACGCCCGTAAGCGCTAGCGCAACGACTGAAAGCGTAAAGGCGTATCTAGTAAAGATGCCCTGCTCTAGCGCGCCTTGAAGCATACCTTGATATGTAAACCACTCGGATACGAAGCCGTTAACTGGAGGCAATGCCGCGATACCCATGATACCGATAAACATACCAACGGAAGTCCAAGGCATCTTTTTAGCTAGGCCGCCTAGCACGTCCATATCGCGAGTGTGCGTAGCGTGCAAAACCGAACCCGCGCAAAGAAACAATAGTCCTTTAAATATCGCGTGGTTAACCACGTGGTAGCATCCTGCTAAAAATCCGATCGCGGCAAGAGTCGTATTTCCGGCGGCTAGTCCGTATAGGCCGGTGCCAAGACCGAGCAAGATGATGCCGATGTTTTCAACTGAGTGATAGGCAAGAAGCGCTTTGTAGTCGTGCTGACAAAGAGCGTAAAGAACGCCAAAAAGCGAGCTAGCGGCACCCAAAATCAAAACCGTCAAGCCAAAGTAAATGCTTAAAGGCAAGAAAAGCGTAAATTTAACTAGAGTAAATAACGCAACCTTTATCATTACGCCGCTCATTAAAGCAGAGACGTTTGAAGGAGCGGCCGGGTGAGCCATCGGTAGCCATACGTGAAACGGCCACATACCCGCTTTACTACCAAATCCTACTAAGAATAATATAAACACGACGACGCTAGCCGCAGTCGGCATATTTAGGTGGGCAAATTTGCTAAACTCGGCGCTGCCGGCGTAGTGAGCCATTATTAGCAGTCCACAAGTGATACAAAATGCGCCGACTTGAGCTATGCCAAGATACACCATCACCGCTTTTAGCGTGCCTTTGCCGTCGTTTACGAGGATGAGGAAAGACGAAATAAGCGTCATAAGCTCCCACAAAACGACGAAGCAAAATACGTTATTTGCGCTGATAACTAGAAGCATCGAAAGGATGAAAAGGTTAAACAAACAGGCAAAAACGCCTACGCTTGCTTTTTTTATGTATTCCTCCGCATAGCTCATACCGTAGACGCTGCTGGCAAAGCCGATAAAGACGACTACGAAGCTAAAGAAATTTCCAAGCGGAGTTAGCTCGAATTTTGGCGTATACAAAAAATCGCCGCCAAGAGCGAAGCCCTGTATCGTCCCCATATGCGCCACAAAGTAGCAAAGCGCGTAAAAACAGCTGATCGCGCTTAATCCAAAGCCGATTTTTACGGCTGATTTTTGAGCGCCGTAGAGCAGGATGCTAACGGCGGCGCTAACTAAGAAAAGCAGATACACGCCTACCATCTCGCACCCCCTTTTGCGCCGCTATTTTCGTCGTTCATAGCGCGCGAATTCGACGCCGCTTGCTCTCTTGCCTGCTCGCTAGGAGTTTTGTCAAGCTCCTTGATGACGATGACGTCGCCCTCGCCGTCCACGTCCTGAGCGCCGATATCGGCTAAAACGTGAGGCTCTTTTAAATTTCCGCTTCCGCGTAAAATTTTATCGACGAAAGCCTGAGCGGCCTCTTGCTCGATCTTATTGCCGAGCTTGTGATGTCTGTGCAAAGGATCGACCATGATGATGGCGCTGGTCGGACAAACCTCGACGCACGCAGGGCCGTTTTCGCGCCCGAAGCACATATCGCACTTTATCGCGGTGTTTTTCGCGCCGGCCTGACTTTCGATTTCGAGGTAGTATTTGGGCTCTACCGCGTAGTTAACCGACGGCATGAGCTCGGCGCTCGAGCTTATCGCGCCGTAAGGGCAAGCGATAGTGCAGAGTTTGCAGCCTATACAAATCTCCTCGTGAAGCTCGATGTAGTTATCGTCAAACCTTAGCGCCCCGGTAGGGCACACGTTCGCGCAAGGACCGTCATCGCACTGGCGACACTGCGTCGGCATGACGCCCTTTGCCTGGCGCAATACAGTTAACCTAGCCTTTGAGAGCTTGCCGCGCTCATAGGCGCTACGGAAACATGCCGCCATGCAAGTAGCGCAACCGATACAACGTTTGTAATCGGCGATCACAAATTTATGTCGTTTCATAAATTCTCCCTTCTACTTGTTTTTTGATTCTTGATTACTCTTAAATCTTGAAGCAATTTTATTACTTTTAAAAATTTATTTCCGTCATCTATCTGACGAATTTTGTATTTTTTAGATTAATTTTTATGAATTATTTATTTTTAAGTTTATTTTTAAATTTACGGTAATATAGGCTTTCTTTTAAACTTATGCGAATATAAAAATATTACGCACGAACTATCAGGTACTAAAAGAGAGCATTTTAGTCTTAAAATATTTTAAAAAGCTTAAGTAAAAATTTAAGTATAAATTTTAAAAGTTTGGCTCTTACGAATTTGAACTCGTAATAACTAATACTAAATTTACGCCTCTTAGGTTTGCGGTCCGAATTGATTAAATTTACGTTCGGCCAAGCCGGCCCAAAACGCGCGGCCTAAGATAAATTCGCTATTTTAATCGGCAAATTTGCGTGATTTTTATCTGTTTTTAGATAAAATCCGCCAAAAATTTAAAGGTAAATTTAATGCAAGAATATGACATCATCGTCGTCGGAGGCGGTCACGCGGGTATCGAAGCTAGCCTAGCTCCCGCAAGAATGGGCAAAAAAACCCTGCTAATCACCATCCTAGCCGAGCAAATCGGTGCGACTAGCTGTAATCCCGCAGTGGGCGGCCTAGCCAAAGGCCATCTGGTAAAAGAACTCGACGCGCTGGGCGGGCAAATGGGGCTAACGACCGATGCCGTGGGCATACAGTTTCGCGTGCTAAACGAGAGCAAGGGCCCCGCCGTTCGCGGCAGCCGCGCTCAAATTGATATGGATAGATACCGCGTCTATATGCGAAATTTACTGCTAAATACGCCAAATCTTGACGTCACGCAAGAAATCGCGACGCAAATTTTAACGAAAAACGGGCAAATATCTGGCGTAAAAGCCCACCTCGGCAACGAGTATAAAACTAGCAAACTCATCATCACGACGGGCACTTTTTTAAACGGGCTAATTCACGTCGGATTTAATAAGCTGCAAGCCGGCCGCGTGGGTGAATTTAGCTCGGTAAATTTAAGCCAAAGCCTAAGAGATCACGGCTTTACGCTAGGACGGCTAAAAACGGGAACCTGCCCCCGCGTGGATGCTAAAAGCATAGATTTTAGCGCGCTTGAAGTCCAAGACGGAGACGCAAATCCCGTCCCGTTTAGCTTCCGTACGCAGAACTTCGCGCCTACGCAGCTGCCCTGCTACATCGCCTACACGAACGAGACTACGCACGAGATTATCCGCTCGAATTTCGACAAAGCGCCGCTTTTTACAGGGCAGATAGAAGGTGTAGGCCCTCGCTACTGCCCGAGTATCGAGGATAAGATAAATAGATTCGGCGACCGCGACAGGCATCATCTTTTTATCGAGCCGCAGACGGCTAGCGCGACGGAGTACTATATCAACGGCTTTTCTACTAGCCTGCCTTACGACGTGCAAGTAGCGATGCTACGCTCGGTCAAGGGCTTTGAAAACGCGCGCATCGTGCGCCACGGCTATGCGATCGAGTACGACTACGCGCCGCCTACGCAGCTAAAACACAGCCTAGAAACCAAGCTCGTCGGCGGGCTTTATTTCGCAGGGCAGATAAACGGCACCACGGGCTACGAGGAGGCCGCGGCGCAGGGGCTGATGGCGGGCATAAACGCCGCTCTCGCGCTTGAGGGCAAAGAGCCGCTCGTGCTGCGCCGCGACGAGGCGTACATCGGCGTTTTGATCGACGATCTAGTCACCAAAGGCACGAAAGAGCCCTACCGCATGTTTACCTCGCGCGCCGAGTATAGATTGCTGCTGCGCGAGGATAACGCCGTGCTGCGCCTTAGCGGCTACGGACGAGAGCTTGGGCTAATAGACGCTAAAACGCATGAGAGAGTCGAGAAAATCCGCGAAAATTTAGCGCGCGGGCTAGCGTATCTAAACCAGACCGTAATCACGCCCTCAAAGCAAAATTTAGCCCTTTTAGAAAGCCTGGGCGAGGACATAATCAGCCAAAACGCAAGCCTACAAAAAATCGTAGCGCGCAAGAGCTTCACGCGCGAAAAGCTGCAAAATTTAGACGAAATTTTCGCCGGCATGGACGAGGCGAGCTTGGAGCAAATTTTAGTCGAAGCGAAGTATCAGCACTATATCGCCGAGCAAAAAAGCCAAATAGAGCGCATGAAAGATATGCTGCAAGTGCGTATCCCAGAGGGTTTTAGCTTCCGCGGTATCAGCGGGCTAAGCAACGAAGTGGTCGAAAAGCTGGAAACCTTTAATCCGCCTACGCTTTTTGCCGCCAGCGAGATTAGCGGTATCACGCCCGCAGCGATAGATATTTTGCACATTTATATAAAGATGAACGAGCGCGGGTAAATTTAGCGCCCCTTGGCAAAGCAAAACGCTAGCCTAAATTTAAGCTTGACAAGGGGTAAATTTGAGCGGCGCAGACGAAATTCAAACGCCCGCAGCGATTGCCAAAGTTCAAATTTAGTAAATCTCGTCGCGATAAGATTTGCGAGAGATTACGACAAGGGCCGTTAATCGTTAAAGATTATGCTTTACATGCGGCGTTTATCTTGTCGTCCATCATGCTTATTTTTGCGTTCAGCGTTATTTTTAATCGTTTTTGGCGAAATTATGCTAGTTTAAGCATTGCCGCCTGCTCGTTTTGCTCATTGATAACTATAAATTCGTCATCAAACGCCTTCGTAAATAAAAATTTCATTTGAGGCGCGAGACGAATTATTGAATAAAGACCGTCTTTAAACCAAATTTAACCAATCATCATCCGCTAAAAACGGAAAATTTGACGGCGTAAATTTAAAGCCGCTCGGCGTTAAATTTTGCGGAGCGGGTAAATCAAAAAGAATAAAACCGAATTTAAATTTAGCCGACCCGCAAAGCATAAAATTTAATTGTCAAAGCCAGGTTACTCCAGAATTTTACCCGCAAAAGCCTCAAAAAGGCAAAATAGTAAATGATTATTTAAAAAATAATTTAAATATCTAAACTATTTGCAGGAAAAATAAAATTTTAATTTTCATAAGAGTATAATGGCGAGTATTTTTTAAAAAACTGCTGAAAGGAAGGTAATGTCCGTAAAACAAGAAAGACGAGATTTTATCGGTTTGGCGTTCGGGGCGGTGGCCGCAGTCGGCGGCGCGGCGACCCTCGTAGCCGTCAAAAAGACCTGGGATCCGCTTCCTAGCGTTAAGGCGGCGGGATTTACGACCGTAGATCTCAGCCCGATGAAAGAGGGCGAGATGCGCCAAATAGAGTGGCGTAAAAAGCCGATATTTATCCTAAAAAAAGACGCTTCGATGGCGCCTAACGACAAGCGCGACGTCGTGGTAGACGGCGCTAGATATATGGTGGCGATCGGGCTTTGCACGCATCTTGGCTGCATCCCGGAGTGGAAACCGGGCAAGCAACTTTTCGTTTGCGCCTGTCACGGAGGCGAATTTAACGCAGACGGCGTAAATACCTTCGGCCCTCCTCCGCGCCCGCTAGACATACCGCCGTTTAAGATAGACGGCACGAAACTCGTTTTGGGCGAGACCAGCCCCGAATACGAAAAACTAACGGCTCAAGCGTAAGGAGGGGAAGATGCACATCAGAAAATCAACGGGTGTTTTAGACTGGCTGGATCAAAGGATCGCGCTAAATAAGCTAATGAAAGTCCTCGTCAGCGAATACTGGATACCGAAAAATATAAATTTCCTCTGGGCGATGGGCGTTATACTCACGACGCTTTTTGCGTTGCTTATTTTTACCGGATTTATGCTAGTTATGTACTATAAACCGGATATAAATTTAGCCTTTGACAGCGTAAATTTGACCATAATGAAAGAGGTCGAGTACGGCTGGCTATGGCGTCACATACATGCGGTTGCGGCTTCGGTCGTGTTTCTCATAATTTACATCCACACCTTTACGGCGATTTACTACGGCTCTTATAAAAAAGGTCGCGAGATGATTTGGGTAAGCGGTATGTTGCTCTTCATCCTGTTTTCAGCCGAGGCGTTTAGCGGATATATGTTGCCTTGGGGTCAGATGAGCTACTGGGCGGCGATGGTTATTACGAATTTATTCGGCGGCATCCCGGTTATCGGCGATGCGGTAGTCGAGTGGATCAGAGGCGACTACGCCGTTAGCGATCCGACTTTGACGAGATTTTTTATGCTTCACGTCTGCTTGCTGCCGATCGTGCTTATAGCAGTCGTCGCGATACACTTTTACACGCTTCGCGTTCCGCACGTAAATAACGAAACGGGCGAGGAGATAGACTTTGAAGTAGAAGCCGAAAAATACCTAAGCGGCGACACGAAAAACGCGAAAGTAATTCCGTTTTGGCCGGGCTTTTTGGCAAAAGACTTCATGTATATCGGCTTTTTCATGATTTTCTTTTTCTATCTCGTGTGCTTTCATTTCGACTTTGCGATGGATCCGATAAATTTCGAGCCGGGCAACCCGCTAAAAACGCCTCCGCACATCTATCCTGAGTGGTACTTCTTATGGCAGTATGAAATTTTACGCGGATTTTTCTTCGATATTCTCGGATTTAAAGCCTACAATATCGGCCTTATAGCATTTGCGATCGCGGGCGTGGCGCTATTTTTCATGCCTCTTTACGACAGAAGCGACGTCGTGGCTCCGGCTCACGAGAGAAAGGGCTTTTTCGTATGGTTTTGGCTATTAATCGTTGATATGATTATCCTCACGATTTTTGGCAAATTGCCTGCCGACGGCGTAACGCTAGGCATTTCAAACGCTTGGATAGGCTTTTTCTCGACGATAGCGTTTTTTATCCTACTTTTCGTAGTCTTGCCTATCATAACGACGCTTGAGAAAAAAGGAGCGATGAAATGAAAGAACTAAAAATTTTTATAATCATAGTCGCGCTTGCTGGCGTAGCGTACTGGGGCATAGAGCCCTACGCACATAGCGTCATGCATCCGCACGTAGCCGCAGCTGACTACGACCTGGGCGCAGAGGACGTAGCTCAAGCTAAATCCGTAGTAGAAGCCAGACAAAAAGCTCTCGAAGCCGCGCAAGCTCTAAACGACGAAAAGAAAATCGCCGGAGCGAAAAAAGATTTAGAAGAAGCAAAAAAATCTCTTGAGGACTACACGGCGTTTTGGAACGAAGTAAAAACTATAAATTTAGCCAAAGGAGACGCCGCTAAAGGCGCTGAAACTTTTGCTAACGCGGGCTGCTCGGGCTGTCACGGCGTAGAGGCCGCAGGTATACCAAACGCTCTAAGCGCCGCCGAGCTTAGCGAAGCTCACGGCGTCGTACCGCCCGATCTTAGTACTGCAGGGGCGATATACGACGAGCATTTCCTAGCGGCTCTTATAAAAGACCCGACTAAAGCGCTAAAGCTAACGCATAAATTTAACGACGAAAAGCCTTATCCGATGCCGGCCTTTTTCGGAGCGGGCGGAGAAGATCCAAATGCCGAGATCGCCGATATAGTCGCGTATCTAAAGTCTATCGCGCCTAAAGAAGTCAGCGACGAGCAGGTATTTCGCGACGCATGCCAAAGATGCCACGACATGAAATACGAAAACAAATACGCGCTAAGCAACCGCGTAAATTTAGCCGCGTACATGGGCTCAAACCCGCCCGATTTATCGATGATGATTCGCTCAAAGGGCGATGAATATCTGCATAAATTTATAAACGATACGCAAAAGATGCTGCCAGGCACTGCGATGCCTCGCGTGGGGCTAAGCAAGGCTAGCGAGGATCAGATCGTAACCTACATACAAAAAGCCGGCGACGCTAAAAAGGCCGAGCGCGAAAGCCTAGGCATAAATGCGATGATCTACTTTTTGATTTTCGGCATTTTCGGATGGCTTTGGAAACGCAAAGTCTGGTCTAAACTGCATTAAAATAGGAGCCCGTTTTCCGGGCTCTTTTTAAATTTACCGCTTCGCTTCCTTCTTTTTGATTTTTAAATTTTCCCTGTTTTTAACTCGCAAACAGTTTTTAACCTATTTTATCGCTTGTCGCCTAACTCAAAGCCGAGTTTAGCCGCGTCGCTCGTCCAAATTTAAATATTTTTTAGATTCGTCCGCTAAAATGCGTTAAATCTTAAAAGGAAAAAAGATGAACAAAGCAGAATTTCAAAAGCTAAATTCCAACGAAAAACAAGACGCGATGCTAAAAATATCCGCCGCATATCGGCAATTTAAATTTCTAAATTTAAGCAAATTTGCGTGCGGCGAGCATAGCTTTGAGACGGGCATTTTTGATTTTGAGGGGAGCGAGTTCGTTTTTATCCCGGGGGACGAGCCCGAGCTTGGCTGGGATGATTTTGCCGTTTTAGATGAAATTTCGGCAAAAGAGATTAAAGAACAATGCGACTACTGCCCCGAGGATCAAAGCCTGCGCGAATTCGTAGCGAAACAAACCTCGCCGCTTCACCGCGTCAAAATCCCCGCTATGCTAGCCGAAAGAAAACCCGCCGAGCTTAGCTGGTACGAGGTAGATTTAAGCGACGAAAGGCTTAAAATTTACGCAAACGAGATAGAGAATTTTTCGCGCGGTAAAGACAAAGATATTTCTGAAATGACGGTTTGGAGCGCGATAAAATTGGTTCGCGAAGACGGCAAGATTCGCGCGTTTTTGTTTGACGATGTCGCGCACGAGGAGCTTGAAGCAAATTTACGCAAGAACGGCTTTAGCCTACCAAACCAGGACGAGTGGGAATACCTAGCCGGATGCGGAGCGCGCACGCTTTGGCGTTTCGGCGACGAGCCTGATCCCGACAAGGTAGCGCTACCGCACGTTAATCAGCCCGAAAGTCCGAAATTTTCGCTATTTGATCCCAATTTATTCGGGCTATTCATCGCCTTTGATCTTTACTCGGTCGAGCTTGTTAGCGAGCCGATATACTTTAAAGGCGGCGACGGTGGCAGCGCGTTTTGCGGCGGTGCGTCGCTGTTTGAGTGCCTGCTGCCCGTTTCGCCTTTTTACACTATGAGCGAGGAGATGCGAAATGATTATTTGGAGTTTTTGGACGACGGCGATATCGATAACGCGATTTACAGGCGTATTTTTAGACTTTAAAAAGCGCTTTAGCCGCTAAATTTAGCGCCGATTAAAGATATCTCGCCGCGCGTTTTAGCTCAAATTTATATCGCCCCGTAAAGGCTTAAGTTAGCCTAGATACCGAGATCTTGCGAAATATAAATTTAACCGCTTTGCAAAACGCTTTTACGCCGATTTACGACAACCGCGGGATAAAATAGGCGCAAAGCGATAAATTTGCCGCAAAAAGCCGAGCTTGCTTTCGTTTTTCGTTGATTAAATTCTCGTAGATTTATCCTTAGATGCTAAAATCAGCCACCGTTTTTCATAAAATTTACCGAAAAGGAAAATTATGGTTAAATCTAAAATTTTTGCCGCTCTTGCGGCGCTTTGCTTTGGCTTAAATTTAAGCGCTGGCGAGCTGGAGGGCAGGTGGGGCATCGTCTCGGCGAACATAGACGGGCAGGAGGTGCAAACGGCGGGGCAGAAGTGCTTTGAAGATTCGTTTTTCGAGGTTAGCGGTCGCGAGGCAAAGCTAGGCCTTAGCTCCGTAGGCGAGGACGGCGCGTGCAAAAGCGGCGCGGCAAGCTACGCCTTTAAAAGCATAGGCGCGGGCAAATACGCGCTGGGTCCTATCGGCGAGTTTTGGCTAGAAGAAGGCGCACTAAAGGTAAAACAGTCCTTAGACGGCGGCAAATTTATCGTTTTTTCATTCAAAAAAGACGCGGCCGCAAACAAAGTTGCGGTAACGGCAACTGGCTCAAATTTGAGCGCGGACGAGCTAGAGGGCAGATGGGAGATCGACTCTGTCACGGCACAGGAGCAGACGTTCAAAACGGCGGGCCAAAAGTGCTTTGAAGATTCGTTTTTTCAGATTGCGGGCGGCAAAGCGACTGTTAGCATCGTGGCGGCAAATTCCGACGGCTCGTGCAAGACGGGCGCGGGAAGCAGCGGCTATCAGAGCCTTGGCAGCGGCAGATACGCGCTCGATAAAGATGCGGGCGAATTTAGATTAAAGGGCGACGCGCTCGAATACAGGCAGGCGGACAATGACATCGTATTCACCTTCAAAAAACGTGCAGGCGGGGCAAGTTCAAGCGGCTCAGTGCAAGCCAGATCAAGCTCAAGCGCAAATCAAGCAGCAAACGCAAAAGACCCTGGCGTAAAACACAGCGACGCAAAAGCCACCCAAAAAGGCACGGGCGTGTTTGCGGGCAAGTGGTTCTTCATAAACACCAATACCGACATATCCTTTTATCTGCGCGACGACGGCACTTACGCGAGCCGTTTAGGAAAGCCCGACTGGCGCACGCGCATCGACGGCACGTATAAAAAAGACGGCAAAAAAATCGTACGAACCGCCAACGACGGCGAGCAAAGCATATATAGCTGCGAGAATGCGGATTGCACGTTTTTGTTGAGCGACGGCGGATACCATCTCTTTAACGCTCAAATCTTGAATGAGGTGCCAAAGGGCAGCTACTCATTCACCTCCGTTGGCTCCATGTCCCTTTACAACGCCTCGGGCGGCACAGATATCGTTGGCGGAGGCGTGAGCGGGCACTATGACTTCGACGGCAAAGGCCGCTTCAGGGACGGCAGTTGGGCCTACTCCTCCGCCGCCATGAGCAATGTGGGCGGCGGCGGAACAAGATCTAGCAGTAGCACGGGCTCATATACGCTGGATGGCGGTGAACTCACGCTCAGATACGACGACGGACGGACGCAGCGACATAGCTTTTTTTACATTCCGCCTACCAGCGAAGGAAAAGCGGGCGGAGTGGTCGTCGACGGCGTGATATATTTTTTAGACGAGTAGCAAAACCAGGGCAAATTTGCCGCATTCGGTAAATTTGCAGATGGGTTCGCGCAAACCAAGACTAAATTTATGAAAGGAAAAACATGGCTAAATTTAAATTTTTCGCAATCCTCGCGGCGCTTTGCCTCGGGTTAAATTTAAGCGCTAGCGAGCTGGACGGCAGGTGGAGCATCGTTTCGGTTACGGCGCAGGGACAGACGTTTAAAACGGCAGGCCAAAAGTGCCTCGAAGACTCTTTTATCGAGGTTAGCGGCGATAACGCGCGCCTAAGCCTAAGTAGCGCGGGCGACAGCTCATGCGAAAAAGCCGAACAAAACTTCGCTCTAAAAAGCCTAGGCGGCGGCAGATACTCGCTTGGCGGCGGCAAGCTACGGCTAAATAACGGCTCGATAGAATACAAACAAGGCACGGACAGCGGCGAAATCGTATTTACCTTTAAAAAAGACGAGGTAAATTTAGCCGGCATCGTAAACGGTGCCGTAAATCAAGCCGGCCTCGGCGGGTCAAATTTAAGCGATTTAGAAGGCAGATGGGAGCTAGTCTCGCTAAAGGCGCAGGGGCAGAGCTTTAAAGTCGCGGGGCAAAAGTGCTTCGGCGACTCGTTTTTTGAGATCGGCGGCGATGAAGCGACGGTAGGCATCGTGGGCGTAAACCCGGACGGTTCGTGCAACAATAGCGCGGGCAAAAGCGGCTACGAAAGTTTAGGCGGCGGCAAATACGCGCTTAGCGCTAAAGGGCTGGGCGAGTTTTGGCTAAAAGAGGGCATGCTCGAATACAAACAAGTCGCGGACGGGCAAGAGGTCTTGTTCGTCTTTAAGAAAAGCGCAAATAGCGCGCAGGCAAAAGCAAACAAGTCAAACTCAAATTCGGGCGAGTCCGCAGAACCCGCAAAGGACTCTAGCGTCAAACACAGTAGCGCCGGGGCGAGCAAAAAAGGCTCGGGGGTATTTGGCGGTACGAAATTTAACATGCTTTTAAACACGAGCGAGGATTATTCCTTTTACCTACGCGACGACGGCACCTACGCGAGCCGCCTAGAAAAGCCCGACTGGCGCACGCGCATCGACGGCACGTATAAGATCAAAGACGGCATCCTAACGATAACCAGCAACGACGACTACGACACGAGCTACTACTGCGAGAACGACGACTGCACCTTTTTGTGGAACTCAATCGGTACGGGGTACTATATGTTTCAGGCACAAATTTCAAGCCAAATGCCAAAAGAGTGCTTCTCGTTTCGCAAGGACAGCTCGTCGTCCCTGTACGGCTGGTCGGGTGGCAGCGATACGGTGAGCGTAGGCGTGAGCGGATACTACTGCTTTGACGGCAAAGGGCGCTTTAGCTCGGGCGGATCGTCGTATGCTATGGCAACCTCGGGTACCCCAGGCGGCAGCATAGACGGGGGCAGCTCAAAATCGCGCAGCGATGAGGGCTCATACACGCTCGATCAAGGCGAGCTAACGCTAAAATACGACGACGGTACGGTCGTTCGTCACAGCTTTTTCTACGCTCCGCCGCTGGGCAAGGACAATAAAACTATGGCGATCATCGACGGTGAGGTTTATCGGTAGCTTTTGTTTTAGTCCGCCTTTACGCTTGGCGGACTGCTTTTTAGCTCGCCATTTTGCGTTTTAGCTTTTTAGCGCATTTTGATCAAAGGGCTTTTTGGAAGCAAGAAAATTTACCCTAGGATTCACGCGCAGGCCTTTGCTTTTTAGCCTACTTCTTAGCTAGCCGAATTCGTCTTTAGTTTTTGCTCACTAGGCGAAGGCTTTTGTCTTAAGCTAAGAGTTGCTTTTATGACCTTAGGCGAAATTTTAAGCTCGGGGCTTAATTTTTCAAGCCGCCGCCGTTTTATCCGGTATATCGCTAAGCCGCATAAACAGTATCTACTTTTAGCTTGCCCAACCAAGATCTTAAGATAATACGCCTCATCTACTATGAGAAACTGTCAAATCGACACCCCTCGCGCTCCAACCGCGATAATCCAGAAATTTTATTTGCATCCTAAGCTAAATTTAGCAAATACTCGGCAAGGCAAATATAGTGCAATCACCTAATCTAGAGCTGGAAATATTGCCGCATTCCTAAAAGTCGCAAACCCAACATACTCCTAATAAATCGCGGTTAAACCGCTTTTCTATAAATGCTGACGATTTTGCTCGTATTCT
>NZ_CAUQHQ010000001.1:0-76465 GCF_963517995.1 uncultured Campylobacter sp. | reverse complement strand
TTGCCAGACAGCTTTTTGCTTGGCAAATTCTATAAATTTATTAAATTTCCGACCTATTTTATCAAAAAATATCCAAATTTAAGTTGTAAATTTCCTCGCTTTAAATTTTACTTAAATTAAGCGGATTTTAAAACTGATTTTTATATAATCACGGACTAAAATTATGACAAAAGGGACATTATGGCAAACCATAAATCTTCTGAAAAAAGAGCCAGACAGACTATCAAAAGGACTGAAAGAAACAGATTTTACCGCACTAGGCTTAAAAATATCACTAAAGCCGTGCGCGTAGCCGTTGAGGCAGGCGATAAAGAAGCCGCGCTAAATGCGTTTAAAGTGGCAAACAAAGATTTCCACAGCTTCGTTAGCAAAGGCTTTTTGAAAAAACAAACAGCTTCTCGCCGCGTAGGACGCCTCGCAAAACTCGTAAACAAACTATCTGCTTAATCTAAATTTTTAATGTTAGCCGACAAACTGCAGCCTTTTTTGGATCGCTACGACGAGCTCTCTCGTCTGCTTAGCGATCCGTCTATCACAAACGATATCGCAAATATGACCAAGCTCTCAAAAGAGCAATCAAATTTAGAAGATATCGCCTCGGCTGCAAAGTCCTATCTGCAAACTCTCGCAGACATCGAGGAGAACAAAGCTCTACTCGATGACGCCGAGCTTGGCGAGCTAGCCAAAGAGGAGCTCAAAAATCTCGAATCCCAAAAAGAAAATCTCGAAGAAGAGATTAAAATTTTACTCCTTCCAAAAGATCCCAATGACGATAAAAACGTGTTTTTAGAGATCCGCGCGGGTGCGGGCGGAGACGAAGCGGCGCTTTTTGCGGGCGATTTGTTTAACGCCTATGCCAGATACGCCGAGCTTCGCGGGTATAAATTCGAGATCGTGAGTCAAAGCGAAGGCAACACGGGCGGCTTTAAAGAGATTATCTTGCTGATAAAGGGCAAGGGGGCGTACTCGAGGCTCAAATTTGAGGGCGGCACCCACCGCGTCCAGCGCGTACCAGAGACAGAGAGCCAGGGCCGCGTGCACACTTCTGCGGTCACGGTCGCTATCATGCCAGAAGTCGAAGATAGCGAGATCGAGATAAATCCAAACGACCTTCGTATCGACGTCATGCGCAGCTCGGGCCACGGCGGACAGTCGGTAAATACGACCGACTCGGCGGTGCGAATCACCCACATCCCAACAGGCATCGTCGTCACGAACCAGGACGGCAAAAGCCAACACAAAAACAAAGAAGCCGCGATGAAGGTGCTAAAAGCGCGCCTTTACGAGATACAAGAAGAAGAGCGCCTGGCTAAAGAAACCAGCGAGCGCAAAAGCCAAGTCGGCACCGGCGACCGCTCGGGACGTATCCGCACCTACAACTTCCCGCAAAACCGTATCAGCGACCACCGCATAAATTTGACGCTTTATCGCCTCGACGCGATAATGGCGGCGGGACTTTTTGACGAGATTATCGAGCCGCTGATTGCGCATTATCAAGCCGAAGCGATCTCAGACGCCGAAATTTAAGCTACTATAAATTTTGCGTAATTTTAAATTTTACTCTACGAGCGGTTGTATTCTAGGGTCTTTTTATTAAATTCGTATTTTGATTTTTGCTTTGCGCTATCGCAGTTAAATTTTAAAAAACCGTAAACCGATTTTGATAAATAAATTGCGATCTTTTAGACGGCCGTGGCGTTTGTTTTGCGGATTGTTTTAGTATAAAGAGGTCGCGCCGGTTTTTGTTTGCTAAATTTGAAAGATATTTCTTCCTCTTTTAGCCAAACATTATTGCATTAAGATTTTTATGTTTGGTGGCCCAAATCAAAACGTCTTAAAAAGCGCCGAGATAAAAGCAAATTTATAAAGTTATTTAACTACAAAGCCATGCTTTTGGCGTAACTTCGTTTAAGACTCTGCGCTCACGCATAAGAGCCGCCGAATTTGACCGCAGACTTTGCTTTCGTGCGTCGTTAATTTCTAACAGACTTTGCAAGCTTATAGCTTACGTCGGCGCCGCGCTTAAATCAACATCGCCTGCCGAATTTGCCGTTTGCGATTAGTTAGATTAGCTTCCGCTTTAGGCGTAGTTTCTTGCGCTAGGACCGTCTTGTCCGACTTTACCGCCTAGGCGTTAAATTTGCCGATTTCATCTATCTTTGTGCGACTTTTTATTAGCTTTATAAGCGCTTGCTGAGCTTTTGCTTTCGCCGACTGGCACCGGGTGCGGATATTTGAAAACTTCCATCTCTACGCTTACGCGAAAAGTTATGTTGCTTGACCGGCGGCGCTTAAGGGGTAAATTCGGCGCTTACGCGTGTCTATTTTTTGCAAAGGTTTAGGCTGAGGCGTTTTTATCTTTTAAGTCTTTTTGTAGTGTTTAAATTTAATGCGACTTTGATTCCTTGCGCCCACGTTAATTAAGCTTTGCGAACAAACGAGTGCTTTGTATTTGCCTGTTTAAGCGGCATTTGCTGAACTGCTTACAAAATCTCCTAAGGCCTTGCAGGCTTTGGTGCACAACGCGTGCATTTGTAGCTCGGTCGCAACTTTAGAGGCGCTTACGCTAGCTCAAATCTTTGTGGCACGACACCAGCTTGCGGGTAAAGCGCCGATCTTTGTAGCCTTGCAAAATTGGCAACGCAGTCGCCTTTGCTACGGTAAAACGCGGGCTAAATTCTGTCGGTTTCTAGCGGCTAGGCACCCAAAAAACGCTAGTCGGGCTTCTTGCCGGTTAAAATTTGCACGATAGTTTCGGGCAAAATTTCATGTTCTGCCTCGTGGATTTTAGCCTCGTAAGCTTCAAAACTCATTCCCGCGCTCTTTTCAAACGCGCGCTGGGCGATGATCGCACCGCCGTCTAGCTCCTCGCTGACCCAGTGCACGCTCACGCCGCCCACCTTCATATCGCTATCAAAGCTCTCTTTTATCGCGTGCGCACCCTTAAAAAGCGGTAGCAGCGACGGGTGCAAATTTATCGCGCGAATCTGCCTCGTAAAAACTGGCGTGAGAATGCGCATAAAGCCCGCAAGTACCGTTAGATCGACGTTAGCGCGCTTTATCTGCGCTACGACCGCGGCGTCAAACTCCTCTCTTGAGGTAAAATTAACGTGCTCGGTAACGACGCTTTGCAGGCCGTATTTTGCGGCTTTTGCTATGCCGCCTGCGTTAGCTTTATTTGTTAGCGTTAGCGCGACTTCGATCTTAGTTTCGCCAAAAACTTTGCCGTGCAGCTTCTGCAAAATCGCCTCCAAATTCGAGCCGCCACCGCTAAATAAAACCGCTATTTTTTTCGTAAGCATTTGAGTCCTTTGATGACGTCCGCGGCCGTGAGCGCGTAGTCGTTGATTTTGATTTCGCGAGCGGCTAGAGCGTGAGCCAGCGTCCCGCTGATCGCGGCGTTTAGCGGGTCGTAACCCTGCGCCAGTAGCCCCGCGACGATACCGCTTAGCGCGTCTCCGCTGCCGCCTTTTGCTAGCGCGGCGCTACCATGCGTCATGACGTAGACCTCGCCGCCTTGCGCGATTAGCGTATTTGCGCCCTTTAACACAAGCACGCATTTAAAATTTCTACTAAAAACTTGAGCGAGTTTGAAGCGATTTTTTTGCACTTCACAGACGTCAAATTTGCCTAAATTCGCAAGCCCTAGCAAGCTAGCAAACTCCTTTGGATGCGGCGTTATCACGACATTTATGCTATTTAAAAGCTCAAGCGTGCGCGGCTCGTAGCAAAGATCGGCGTCGATAACGAGCGCGTCTTTTGTTTCTAGCTCGCTAAAAAGCTCGTCTTTTTGCTCTTCATCAAGCTCGCCAAGCCCCATGCCGACGGCTCCGACTCGCATTTTGGACGTTATGCGCGCGCTTTGCATTAAAACGGGCTCAATGTTTAAATTTTCGCCCACGACGCTAACAAGCCCAGCACCGATAGTTAGCGCGGCAAGTCCCGCTATACGCGCCGCGCCGCACTTTTCGCCGCTAACGACGAACACGTGTCCAAAGTCGCCTTTGTTAGCGTTTTGCTTTACGCGAAACGGCAAATTTAAATCGCTTTTTCCAAGTTTATAAAAGCTCGCCCCCGCCTCATAAAGCTCGCGAGGGAGGCCCAAATTTGCGACCTTTACGCGCCCGACGAAATCCTTTGCAAAATCGCTATAAAGCGCCAGCTTTAACGCGCCCATCGTCACGGTCGTATCAGCCTTAAAAACCGCTCCTTGCGATAAACCGTTTTTATCAAGCCCGCTTGGGATGTCGCAGGCGAGCTTGTAGGCAGGTTTTGCATTTAGCGTATTTATCAAATTTATAGTCCGCACGTCTAGCTCGCGGCTAAGTCCGGTTCCGAAAATCCCGTCGATGACGCAGTCAAATTCGCCGCCTTCCGTCAAATTTGAGATCAAATTTACGCCGCATTTTAGCGCTCTGGTTAGCTCCGTTTTTGAGGTTTCGTTTTGTTTGTCGCTCGCTAAAAACGCGAAACAATCAAATTTATCGCCCAAAAGTCTAAGCGCGGCGAGCACGTCTGCGCCGTTATTTCCGCTGCCGACTACGCCTAAAATTTTACGGCGTTTGGTCGATGATTTTTTGAGCCTAGTCCGTACTGCGTGAGCTAACGCATTTGCGGCGTTTTGCATCAGCACTTCGGTGCTAAGCCCAAACTCGCTTACGGCTCTAGCGTCAAGCTCCACCGTATCCCAAAATAGCTTTTTCATGCGCCCTCCTGCTTCACTCGGTAGCTCAAAGCCTCTAAAATGTGCGGCTTTTTGATGATGCGCGAGCCCTCGATGTCGGCGACCGTGCGGGCGACTTTTAGGGTTTTGTTTATAGCGCGGCGACTGAGTGAAAATCTCTGCGTAGCAAAATCTAGCGCCCTGCTCGCCTCGTCGTCGCAAACGCAAAATTTAGCGATCTCTTCGTCGCTAAGCTTGCCGTTTAGTTCGCTTTGGGCGCGCGAGATTTGCGTTTCAAACACACGCAGCACGGTATCTTGCATCGATTCGCTCGTGACGTCGCTTTTATCATCGGCGCTCACCTCATCCATCTGCACATGAAGGTCGATGCGGTCTAGCACGGGCGCCGAGATGCGCGATTTATAGCGTTTGATCTCAAGCTCGGAGCATTTACACTCTAGATTTTTAGAGAGGAGATTGCCGCAAGGACACGGGTTCATCGCGGCTACGAACATAAATTTAGTCTCATACGTGATTTTTGAGTTTACGCGCGAGATGTTGATTTTATAGTCCTCCAGCGGCTCGCGCAGGCTCTCTAAAATTTGCGGCGCAAAGTGCGGAAGCTCGTCGAAAAATAAAATCCCGCCGTTAGCTAGCCCGACCTCGCCGATCCTAGCCAAGCTCGATCCGCCGCCAAATATCGAGCTGCGCGTGCTCGTGTGATGAGGCGAGCGAAAGGCGCGCAGGGCGGAAAATTCGCTCTCCTGCTGATTTAACGAGCTATAAGCGCAACTAAGCAAAATCTCATCCAAGCTTTGCGGCGGTAAAATGTAGCGCAGGCGCTTGGCGCTCATGCTCTTTCCGCATCCGGGGCTGCCCTCAAAGATAACGTTGTGCATACCGCAAGCAGCCACCAGGCAGGCTCTTTTTGCTCTGCGCTGGCCTTTTACGTCGCTAAAATTTAGCTCGAAATTTTGATTTTTTACGAAGCTTTTTTCGCCGATTTTGATTAAATTTGAAAAAAGCGGATGAACGGCGCCGACCTTGCACGAGGCGGTAAATTCGGGCTCTAGGAAAAATTTGATCGCTTCGGCTAAATTTGAAACGGCGTAAATTTCTAAATTCGGTATCGCGCCCGCTTTTTGCGCTATCTCTTGCGGGATCAGCACGCGAGAGCCGGGCGCTTTCGCGCTCAAAAAAAGCAAGATAGAAAAAAGGCTCGCCGTGCTTTTGACGCCGCCGTCAAGCCCCAACTCGCCGAATACGAAAATAGGCTCGAAGTCGCGCTCTTTTTGCAAGGCGATTAAAAGCGCGATGGGTAGGTCAAAGTGACTACCTGATTTTGGCATGTCGGACGGGGATAAATTTATGATGATTTTTTGCGCGGGAAAAGAGAAATTTAGCGACAAAAGCGCTGATTTTACGCGCTCGGCGCTCTCAATTATCGAAGCTCCCGCAAGCCCTACGATATTAAGTGCGGGCAAACCGCGGTTAAAACTGGACTCGACGTCCACAAGCCGCAATTCGTCGTTATAAGTGGCGCATTTTAGGGCTTTCATGCGTTTTTTTGCTTTTTATACTCTTTGTCGAATTTTTTGCGTTTATTGTAGCCGATTCGCTCGATAAAAAGGTGTCCGTCTAGGTGATCCATCTCGTGCTGGATGGCGACCGACAAAAGCCCGTCTGCCTCGAGCTGTTGGCGCTGTCCGAAGCGGTCTTGATACTCTAGCGTTATAAATTCGGCTCTTTTTACGTCCTCGTAGTATCCCGGCACGCTAAGGCAGCCTTCTTGGTAGATTATCTCGCCCTCTTTGCGTAAAATTTTGGGATTTATGATTTCTAGCAGATCCTCTTTGCGCTGTTCTTTGCTCTCTTCATCCACTAAATTTACGATCAAAATTCGCTTGGCCTCGCCAGTTTGGATGGCAGCTAGTCCGATGCCGTTTTTAGCGATCATGGTCTCATACATATCGTCTAAAAATTTATGCAACTCTTCGTCAAAAACCTTAACTTCAAGCGATTTGACGAAGAGTTTTTTGTTCGGATAGGTTAGGATTTCTAGTATCATTTGCCGCCCTCGCCGGGTAGGATAAGGTAGCGTTTACCGTCTTTACCGGTGTCTTTTAGCGCATCAAGCGCGCTAGAAAGCAGCTCCTCGACGGTCTTTTGCCCCCCTAGAGCGCAGGCTACCACCTCCATATCAAAATCGATCTTTTCGTCGTTTAGCATAAAAGAAGTGCCGTAAAACATCTCCGTTATACGTTCGCACGCCTTTTGCGCGCCGACGATATCGGTATGGCGCATCAGCATCGCAAAGCACCCGTCGCCGTAATGCGCCAAAATATCGCTGCGCCTTGAGGTGCGAAGTAGCATACGCGAGATGTTTTTTAGCACTGCATGTTTGCCTTTTGAGCCGATGTCTTGCAGTGAAGTTTCTTTTGGCTTGATTAGCATTAGCGAGGATTTATAGCCGTATTTTTGGATATTACCGACCTCCATATCCAGCGTCTTTAGGAAAAATTTTCGGTTATAGATATCAAATTTAGGATCATAGACGGACTGTTCTTCTACTATCTTAAAAACTTTGCCGACCTCATCGTAGCTGGTTTTTATGACCTCGATATGCTTATCCATCAGCGTATTTAGCTTAGCTAGATCATCGCTAAATGCGTTAAAAACGCTTTGATTAGCCAGCAAATTTCCGTTTGGATCGAGGCTGTCTAGGCGCTTTTTAACGACTGTTTTTAGTACGGATAGATTTTTATAAATGAGCGCGACGGCTTGCAACATACTTTTTATCTGTATAAAGCTGTTTTTTACCTCGCGCTCGATGCTGATTTGCCTATCGTCTTCTAATCTACCGATTTCATCTTCTATTTTGATGATTTCTCCGACTTTTTTTTTGAAGTCGTCCGGTTGCTTTTCGAGTATTTTTTCAAAAAATATTGAATAATTTTTGGGTATTGAGGGGATATTTTCCTCAGCTAGCTCTTTTATGATAGCCTCGGAAAATCCGTAAATACCCATATCGCCGCCGTTATCCTCGCCTTTTCCCGCGCCTACGCGTCCAGGATTTTGTGCGCTTTGCGGGAGCTGTTTTTCGCTTTTTTTATCGTCTATCTTTAGCAAAATTTACTCTTTATTTAAAGCTTTTTTCTAAAACCTTATCTATCAGTCCGTATTCTTTAGCCTCAGCAGAACTCATGAAAAAGTCCCTGTCGGTATCTTTTTGGATTTTAGCCAGTTTTTGACCCGTATTTTTGGCTAGGATCGCGTTTAAAATTTCTTTCATACGCAAGATTTCCTTCGCCTGGATCTCTATATCCGTCGCCTGTCCGCGCGCGCCGCCTAAAGGCTGGTGGATCATGATGCGCGAATTTGGCAGCGCATAACGCTTGCCCTGCGCGCCGCAGCTAAGCAAAAACGCGCCCATAGACGCCGCCTGACCTATGCAGATCGTGCAGACGTCGGGCTTGATGTAGTTCATCGTATCGTAAATGCTAAATCCGCTCGTTATCACGCCGCCGGGGCTATTTATATATAGATATATGTCTTTGTCCGGATCTTCAGCCTCTAAAAACAGCATCTGAGCCACGATCGCAGACGCCATGCCGTCCTCGATCTCGCCGCTAAGCATTATTATGCGGTCTTTTAGCAGGCGCGAGTAGATGTCGTAGCTTCTCTCGCCCTTGCTCGTGCGCTCGATGACGTAGGGGATGTAGTAGCTCATTACTCCGCCTTTTTCTCTTTTTTATCGTTTTTCTCGCTCTTTAGCGCGAACATCTCGTTAAATAGCTTCTCCTCGATCATCGACATTTTGATCGCAGGTAAAATTCCTTGATTTTTATAGTTTTCAAGGTGTTGTTTCGGATCTACGCCCGAGCGATACGCCTCAAAATACACCGCTTGGATCAGCTCTTGATCGCTTACTTTGATATCTCTGCGGCGCGCTAGCTCGTCTATTATAAACGTTAGTTTCACGCTTTTTACCGCGTCGTCGCGGTATGTCTCGCGCTGTTTAGTTAGAGCATCTTTATCCTCTCTAAATTTAGCCATCTGCTCAGGCGTAAAGCTGCTCCAAGCGCCGCGGAACTGCATATCCATCTCTTGTTCTACGATATTTTTCGGCACGTCGAAGTTAAATTTAGCCACGATCGCGTCGGCAAATTTAGGTTTTAGCTCCTCGTTTACGTTTTTGGCGTGCTTGTCGGCTTTGATCTGCTCTTTTAGTCTCTCTTCAAATAGCTCGACGCTTACATTTTCCTCGCCCGGCATGATGCGTTTTAGCGTCTCTTCGTCGATCTCTTCAGGCACTTTTTTGCCTTGGATTTCGTGTAGCTTTACCTTAAACGTCGCGTCTTTGCCCGCAAGGTGCGCAGCGCCGTACTCGGCCGGGAATTTAACCTTTACGTCGCGCTCTTCGCCGACTTTAAGCCCGATCATACCGTCCTCAAAGCCGGGTATAAACTGACCCGAGCCGATTTCTAGCAGGTAGTTTTCAGCTTTGCCGCCCTCAAACGCAGCGCCGTCTACGAAGCCCTCGAAATCAAATTTGGCAAAATCGCCCTTTTCAAGCGCGGCTTTTTCCACTTTTTCTAGCGGAGCTATCATTTTTAAAATTTCGTTTTTTCTCTCGTCGATCTCTTTTTTCGTTACGCGCGGCGCACTGACGCTCTCTATCAGCTCCTCGTAGCCGTCGATGTTTATGACTGGTTTAAACGAGATTTCGATCTCCGCGTCGATCTCGTTCTCGCCTCTGTCGAATTTAGTTACGATCGGCTCGCCGATAACTTCTTCAAATTTTCTATTTAGCTCTTTTAAGCCGGCGTCTATCGCGTCTTTTAGCGCGTCTTGCTCGGCATCGGCGGTTAGTTCTTTTTCGTAGCGTTTTAGCACCACGTTCACAGGTACTTTGCCCGCTCTAAATCCGTCTATTTTCATATTTTTCGCAGCTTTTTTAGCGGCGTTTTCGAGTTTGGCTTTTACGTCCGCGCTCGGTATTTTCGCACTTAGCGAAGCATTTACGGCGTCGATCGCCTTGGTTTTGATTTGCATTAAATTCCTTTAAAAAATAAAAATTTCCTAGAGTGTAGCAAAATTTTCCTTATTCATAGTATAAATTTAAGCGCGCAAAAGGCGAATTTAAGTAAAATCGTTTATCAAATTTAAACAGGCGAAATTTAAACCAGGAACGCAAATGCAAAAAAATTTAGAAAATGAGGATTTAAAAAAAGAAAAGTTTGAAAGCTGCGTCGAGCAGATGCTAAATCTAGTCGGCGAAGACCCGCACAGAGAGGGGCTAGCTAAAACTCCCGAGCGCGTTTTTAAAGCTTACGAGTTTTTAACGAGCGGCTACTGGCAAGACCCCAAAGTCGTGCTAAACGACGCGCTGTTTGATAGCTCAAATAACGAAATGGTGCTCGTGCGCGATATCGAATTTTACAGCCTTTGCGAGCATCATTTGTTGCCGTTTTTCGGGCGTGTGCACGTAGCCTATATCCCAAATCACAAGGTCGTGGGCCTTAGCAAAATCCCGCGCATGGTAAATATCTTCGCCCGCCGCCTGCAGATCCAAGAGCAGCTCACCGAACAGATCGCGCAGGCCGTGCAAGAGGTCATCAAGCCAAAAGGCGTGGGCGTCGTCATCGAGGCGCGCCACATGTGCGTGGAGATGCGAGGCGTGGGTAAGATCAACTCGACCACGACAACATCGGCGCTGCGAGGATGTTTTTTAAATAGTAGCGAGACTAGGCGCGAGTTTTTCTCCCTTATAAATTCGCACAAAGAAGTGAGATTTTAGTGGGTTTAGATAGCTTAAAATCAAAACTGGGCGCAAATTTATCTCTCTCTAGCGTCTTTGGCGTGATCGAGCGAATTTCTGCTACGACGATAGAGATCTCGGGCCTTCGCCCTAGCATCGGCGACATCGTGCAAATTTGCGCTAAAGATAGAAGCAAAAGCGGACTAGCGATGGTGACCGAGGTGCGGCAAAATACCGCGCTCATCTCGCCTTTTGGCTTTGTAGAAGGCTACAAAATCGGCGACTTCGTCTATCAAAGCGACCAAGGCATGAAAATCCCCGTCGGCGACGCTCTTTTAGGGCGCGTGGTGGATCCGTTTATGAATCCAAAAGACGGCAAAGGCGCGATCGCCGCCACCGAGTACGCTCCGATAATGCGCGCTCCGATCGATGCGATGAAACGCGGGCTGATAGATGAAATTTTTAGCGTCGGGGTTAAAAGCATAGACGGACTGCTAACCTGCGGCAAAGGCCAAAAACTTGGCATTTTCGCGGGCTCTGGCGTAGGTAAAAGTACACTCATGGGCATGATAGTAAAAAACTCGCAAGCACCGATCAAAGTAGTCGCGCTCATCGGCGAGCGCGGCCGCGAGGTGCCGGAATTTATAGAGAAAAATTTACGCGGCGATCTAAGCGGAACCGTCGTCATCGTAGCCACTAGCGACGATAGCCCGCTGATGCGAAAATACGGCGCGTTTTGCGCGATGAGCGTGGCTGAATACTTTAAAAACCAAGGCAAAGACGTACTTTTCATCATGGATAGCGTGACGAGGTTTGCGATGGCGCAGCGAGAGATCGGGCTGGCGTTAGGCGAACCGCCGACGTCCAAGGGCTATCCGCCCTCCGTGCTCACCCTACTGCCTCAGCTGATGGAGCGCGCGGGCAAAGAGGAGGGCAAGGGCAGCATAACGGCCTTTTTCACGGTGCTTGTAGACGGCGACGACATGAGCGATCCGATAGCCGACCAGAGCCGCTCGATCCTAGACGGCCACATCGTGCTTAGCCGCGAGATGACGGACTTTGGCATCTACCCGCCCATAAACATATTAAACTCCGCCTCGCGCGTGATGAGCGACATCGCGAGCAAAGAGCACAGAGCAAACGCCGCCAAGCTAAAGCGCCTCTACTCGCTCCTCAAAGAAAACGAAGTCCTGCTACGTATCGGCGCGTATCAAAAAGGCAGCGACAAAGAGCTAGATCTTGCCATCTCGAAAAAAGAATTTATAGATAACTTCCTAAAACAAGACGCCGAAGAGGGCTTTAGCTTCGAGCAGACGCAAGAGCTGCTGGGCGGGATAAATTAGCCCCAAATTTGCAAAAAAGGCAAAAATGAAAAAAATTTTAGCTGTGCTGCTTCTAGGCTTGCTCGGCCTTGAAGCTAAGATAATCGGGCAGGGCGAGCTAGCGGACTACGGGCTGGTTTTTGCGGACGGCAATGCCGTGGATAAAGACGGCAACATAAAAGCCGTAGGTAAAAATTTTATGGTCACGGGAAGCTTTTCCGACGGTCTTTGTGTGGTTTTTATAGGCGAACAGACCTTTTTTATGGACGAAAACGGCAGATTCGCCGTGCGTTTGGCTTTACAACCAGCTTTACCGAGGGGCTGGCAGCCATCGTCAAAAACGGTAAATTCGGCTTCATAGACAAAACGTGCAGGATCATAGTAGAACCCAAATTTGACTATACGGGTATAGCTTTTGGAGACGGCGCGATGATTGTAGGCGAGATGAAATACGGCAGGATGAAATACGGCTACGTGGATAAAAACGGCAAAACTATCATTCCTCCGCGCTACGACGAGGCAACGTATTTTTCCGAGGGGCTAGCCTCGGTGCGTATTGCCGACAAATGGAGCGTGATAGACAAAAGCGGCGCTACCGTTTCAAAGCTAAATTTGGGCCGCCCGGTAACTTTTACGGAAGGCTTGGCGCCCGTAAAATTTAACGGACTCTACGGCTTTGTGAACAAGGGCGCAAACATCGTTATAGAGCCTAAATTTGAATCAGCGTCGCTCTTTAGCGAAGGGCTGGCGGCCGTAAAATCAGGCGGCAAATGGGGTTTCATAGACAAAAGCGGAAATTTCGCGATAGAGCCGCGTTTTAACGAAGTAAATCACTTTAAAGAAGACCGCGCCGTAGTGAGGGTCGGCGAGCTGTGGGGCGTTATAGATAAAAGCGGTAAATTTATCCTTGAGCCGCAAAAATTCGACTATATATTTGACGAGTTTTACGGCGGAATGTTAAATTTCAGCATAAATAGAAAAAGCGGTTGCCTAGACGTAGACGGCAAGGTCGCCATAGAACCGAAATTTGACGACATATACGTTTTTGAGGGCGACGCGACGGCCGCTAGCGTAGACTACAAACACGTGTTTATCGACAAAAAGGGCCGAATTTTGCCCATTTCTTACTACTTTGAGATAGAAGATTGAGCCAAATAGCGCAAAGGATGAAATTGCCGCGCGGCGAGATTTTGCGGGGCGGTAAATTTAAATCCGCGCAGCGACTAAATGCCTAAACGATAGGCGAAACGGCTATTTTAAGTAAATTTAGGGCGGATTTGCACGAGAGTTCACGAATTTAACAAAAAACAAATAAAACGGAAAGAGAATGCGAAATTTAATGAAAGCCGCGCTTGCAAGCGCGCTAATACTTAGCGGCTGCGCGAGCGGTAAAAACTACGCAAATCCGCATCTAGCGCAACTAAAAGGGCAACATATCCTAACCCTCGTAGACCGCGCGGATTTTGCCGACGTTTGCATGCGAGAGGACGGATCTAAGGTTTATTATTTGCAAAATAGCGCAAAAAGCGGCGAGCCGGGGAGGACTTGCGATGAGGTGGCGCCTAGCAAACTAAACGCGGCGTTTTTCGTCACCGACGAGGACGGCGTCATAACCGGCTACGACGAGATAGGGGGCGCGCCCGTAGCTAACTACGAGCCGATGTTTGCGGATCTGTTTAGCCCGCTAAAGGACGAGAGGTGAGGCTTGCGCTTTGGCTAACGATACTTGCGGTAAATCTCGCCTCGGGCGAGCTTTTTGACGCCGTTAAAAGCGAGTATCTAAGGCTTTTTAACGAACAAAACTACGGCGCCGCGCTAGAAATTGCTCTGCAAGCCGCAGAAGGCGCGGACGCGCAGGCGCAGCTAGAGGCGGGCTACGTTTACGAGACGATTTACGGGGACTACGTTCGAGCGGTGCGCTATTACAAGCTCTCCGCAAGCGGCGGCGAACCCCAAGCAGCGCTAAATTTGGGCTATTTGTTTTTGCGGATGAGCGATTATTCGCGCGCGCTAGGCTATATCGGCGAGGCTTTGGAGCGGCAGGAGGCGCTTGGCAGCGAGCGTGCGGCGGATGGGTATTATCGCCGCGGCATGGTTAGGCTAGATCCGCGCAGAGGCAAGCTTTATGACCCAAAGGCTGCTGCTGCGGACTTTGCTAACGCCGCGCGTCTAGGCGGAGCGGACGGGACGTTTATGCTGGGCGTTTGCTACGGCCTTGGCGTAGGCGTGAGCGCGGACGAGCAAAAAAGCGACGAACTCGTAGAACGAGCCGCCGGTCTAGGCAGCGAGGATGCGCGCAAGGTTTTAAGCGGCTTTGCAGGCATTGCGGACTTTGTTTTTAAATAGCCCTTTGCGGCGTTTTGCCGCGATTAGGGCGTTTTTGATTTGAGGTTAAATTTAGCGGCAAAGCCTTACTAAAACTAGGCAAGCGCCCGCAAAACAAAATCGGCGCAGGAGTTTAGCTTGTTTGTAAAAAGCGGACGAAATCGCAACTATTTTAAGATGCGCGTCCGGTTTTAAAGGCTAAATTTAGGGCGTGAGGTATGCCGGTAAATTTAGCTATCTTTGCGCAAACAAGCGCAATACAAGGAGAAAATTTGAGCAGAAATTATGACGAAAATCCGCTGGTTTTTACAGGATGATTTTTACCGCATCTCAGTTAGCTGCGCCTTCTTGCTTATCATTAACCTTTCTATGATATTTCTGATATTTTTTAGCGGCATAGTAGACTGGCAAAGCGGCTCCTTTTGGGAGGTTTTCAGAGCCGAAGCGATGCGAGACGGCAGATTTGTTTCGATGTTTATAGGGGTTATTTTTGGAAATGTTTTAGCCGCCGCCGACTTAATCAAAAAGCTCAAAAATCCCTCGCTCGTTTACCTTTACGAGGATAAAATTTTCCAAACCAAAAAGGGAGTAACGATAAATTTGGCAGATATCGCCCAAATGCGAAAATCGCCCTATCAAATTTTAGGAGCGATACCGAAAAATCCGCTTTCCGCGGTAGTGATCCCGTTTATGTTCGTCTTGGCCGCATTTATTTTTTATGCGCTGATTTTTTCGCCAAATGCGTGCTCAGAGCCTTTGATAAGGACGTAATTTTAAGCTACTTTTGCAACCTTGCCATGTTTAGCGAGACTGGCGTTATAAATATTTATTTCATCTCAAAATCAGACTACGCCGCGGTGCGTGAGTATTTTGTGGCAAAGCCGGGCACGGACGTCGCGGACGCACCATGGATGATCAAATTTTACGACTCTAGAAACCTCCAACCGGTTTAAATTTGGCGGCGGCTTTCGTATTTGCCTTACATTAAATTTACCGAGCAAGGATACGCATTTATACCGTATCGCCGCTAAATTTACATCTTAAAGACGCAGGTTTTGTGCGCCGAGATTTCACCGCCTTTATCTCAAGTTTGCGGCGCGAGCCTTGATTTACTGCGTGCGGTTGCCGACTTTCTGGGTTTGGTTTCTACAAATTTCATTGACCTGCTCGCCCTCGCCGTTTCGCAAGATAACCTCGTAGTCTATGTACTCGCTTCCTTTGTCAAGCCCGCCCAAATCTCTAAATTTCGACAATATTATTTCAAAGGATTTTACGTCGTCTAGGGTAAATTTGTCGATTATTTTGGCGTATTTGAAATTTTTACTAGGAAGCATGTAAAAATCTCTAAATTTTTGTTTTAAATTTAGCGTGTAAATCGTCGTGGACGCAGCACCGTTATTGCAGCTATTGACTTTGCTCTCGTCAAAGGCGAGCGCGAGGCAAATTTTATCCCCGCAGACGACTTTCGTATCTTTAGCGAGGCTATTTACGCGCACGGTTTGTCGCCATCCCTCGCCTTTAATCTCAAAGGTATTGCGAGCGAGCTTTTTGGCTATTTTGTCTCCGCCGTAGCCTCTTGCCTCAAGCTTATCAGGCCGAACAAGCCAAGGCTCATTAGGATTTTTAGGAAAACCATCAAGCGGGATTTGAAGCCCTCTTATAGCATTTAAATTTTCCTCGGTGCCTTGCGGAGCCGCAAAAGAGGTGCCTCTCATAGAGTGTAGATTAAAGAAACCGATAAATTGCCTCGTGGCTATATACGCGGTTTGAGAAAATATCTTGGCTTCGTTTTCAAAAAGAGAAATATCGTAGATGCCGTATTCATAATATTTAAGTTCTCTTCTTACCCACATCTCATCCGGCGAGCGGTCAATCTCGTCGTATCCATAGTAGCGCCCCGGCATATCTTTTTGCAAAAAAAGGTCTTCTTTCCTCTCGTCTTTATATCTAAGCCAGACCCCGGTTTCGTTCTTAACGTATAAATGGTCAAATTTTACGCCTTTTGCAAATCTGCCTTTTCCAAGCCAAAATACGGGTCTTTTTTCTAGGGGCGGCAAAGCGGCAACGGGAGGTAAGCCTTGCAGCTCTTTTTCAAATTTTTCATCGATATAATCGCAAGCGCTAGTTGGCATACTAGGCTCGTAGCCTTCTGGCGTATCGGATGAAAAAAGCGAGATTAGGGCCAAAAAACATACAAATAGCATGAAAATTATGTAAGCGACGCCTACAAACCAGGCAATAATTCTTAAAATTCCCTTGAAGACTTTCATATCTAAATTTTATCCCATCTTGTCTAAAAAACCGCAAATTTTAACTTCAAATTTGCCTTTTTGTCGCGTCAAATTTAGGTTTCTTTCGCCGAATTTCATCAAAAATGCGAAATTTCTAATTTTTAAATTTTCTAAAACCTTAAGAAATCAAACTAAGTTTAGGATATATTTTATCTTTTTATATCAAATTTGACTGAAAGGGCGACGTTTTGCTCATTTGATAAGGAATTTCAATATATAAACTCTATCAAAAACCGGCTAAATTTGAAAAAACTAAGCTAAAATTTTAATCAAAAATTTATAAAATTTGTTATATTATCCTCGCGAAAATAAAAGGGATAAAATATATCCTAATTGATAAAGGTCAAGCGTGAGAGTATATCTAGACAACAATGCCACGACGATGGTTGATCCCGAAGCTTTCGAGCTTATGAGGCCGTTTTTTTGCGAAAAATACGGCAACCCAAACTCGCTTCATAGATTCGGCTCCGAGACGCACCCCGCGCTTCGCCGCGCGATGGATCAGCTCTATGCGGGCATAAACGCAAGCGATAACGACGATATCGTGGTAACAAGCTGCGCCACCGAGAGCAACAACTGGGTGGCTAAGGGCGTGTTTTTCGATCATATATTAAATAAAGAAAAGGATCACGTCGTAATAAGCGCCGTCGAGCATCCGGCGATCGCGGCGACGTTTGAGTCGCTCAAGAAATACGGCGTGCGCGTGAGCTATGTGCCCGTAAACGAAAACGGTCTGCTCGATCCAAACGATCTAAGAAAGCTCATCGACGACAAAACCGCGCTCGTTAGCATCATGTGGGCAAATAACGAAACGGGCACTATTTTCCCGATTAAAGAGTGCGCACAGATCGCTCACGAGTACGGCGCGCTGTTTCACACCGACGCGACTCAAACCGTCGGTAAGATCAAGATAAACGTGCGCGAGATGGGTATGGATTTTATGAGCTTTTCGGCGCATAAATTTCACGGACCAAAAGGCGTAGGCGGCCTGTATATCAAGGACTCGCAAAAGCTAACGAGCCTGCTTCACGGCGGCGAACACATGGGCGGTAGACGCAGCGGAACGCTCGATGTAGCGGGCATCGTCGGCATGGCGCAAGCGCTGGAAAACAGCAACAAGCTAATCGAATTTGAAAATCTGCACGTAAGACGCCTGCGCGATAAGCTCGAAGACGCGCTGCTAGAGCTACCCGACGTCTCGGTCGTGGGAGATCGCGCCCACAGACTGCCAAACACCATCCTAGCCGCCGTAAAAGGCGTCGAGGGCGAGGCGATGCTGTGGGATCTAAATCAGGCCGGTATCGCGGCGTCTACGGGCTCGGCGTGCGCGTCCGAAACGCTAGAGAGCAATCCGATAATGGAAGCCATCGGCGCTAGCAGCGATCTGGCACATACGGCGTTAAGGCTGTCGCTGTCGAGGTTTAATACCGAAGAAGAGATCGACTATGCGATAGAGCATATCAAAAAGGCGGTGGAGAGGCTGAGAGGCATATCAAGCACGTACGCCTACAATCCTAACGGCAAGTAGCGGCTTGTCTTTTGAGCGCTTTTGAATGAGTTTGAATTTTTCGCCCTGCGGCAGACTATCTGTCTAGCCTTGGGACGAAAATTTCCGCACAACATTCAAAATCATCTCAAAATACTTCGCCTTATTGTTTTACATTCAAATTTGAGGTTAAATTTGATTGAAATTTGAGCTTTAAAAAGTCCAAATTTGAGTTAAATTTAAAAGGAAGTGGGCGGCAGTATCGCGAGATGGATTTGAATGTTGTGAAGCAAAAATGAGCAAGGCTAACCAAATAGGTTGCCGCAGCGATATTTTTGCAAGCTCATTCAAAGACGCTCGCGAGACAACGCCTCTAAAAAGGAAATAAAATGGCAAAAAATAATCTAATAGGCGGTTCAATTTGGGACGAATACTCCCAAAACGTCCAGAACCGCATGAACAATCCCAAATTTATGGGCGAGATAACGCAGGACGAGGCAAAAGCAAGAGGCGGCAAGCTTATCGTGGCGGATTTTGGCGCGGAGAGCTGCGGCGACGCGGTGAGGCTGTATTGGCTCGTGGATGAGAAAACCGACCGCATCATGGACGCTAAATTTAAGAGCTTTGGCTGCGGCACTGCGGTGGCAAGCTCGGATACGATGGCTGAGCTTTGCATCGGCAAGACCGTGGACGAAGCGGTCAAAATCACAAACATCGACGTGGAAAAAGCCATGCGCGATACCCCAGACGTCCCTGCCGTCCCGCCGCAAAAGATGCACTGTTCGGTCATGGCCTACGACGTTATCAAGGCCGCCGCAGCGCAGTATAAGGGCGTGGATCCTGAGCATTTCGAAGACGAGATCATCGTGTGCGAGTGTGCGCGCGTTAGCCTAGGCACGATCAAAGAGGTCATCCGCCTAAACGATCTACACACGGTCGAGGAGATCACGCAATACACCAAAGCGGGCGCCTTTTGCAAATCCTGCGTGCGTCCGGGCGGACACGAAAAGCGCGAGTATTATCTCGTCGATATCCTCGCAGACACTAGAGCCGAGATGGAGCGGGAGAAAAAGCAAGCCCTCATCGACGCGCAAGCCGCGGGTAAATTTGACGACGTGAGCTTTGAAAATATGACCGTCGTGGGCCAGCTAAAAGCCATCGAGAGCGTCATAGATAGAGATATCCGCCCGATGCTGATGATGGACGGCGGTAATATGGAAATCCTCGATCTGCAAAAAGACGCCGAGGGCAAATTTGACGTCTATATCAGGTATATGGGCGCTTGCAACGGCTGCGCGAGCGGCGCAACGGGCACGCTATACGCGATCGAAAACGTATTACAAGAAAACCTCAGCCCAAATATCCGCGTTTTGCCTATTTGATTAAATTCGGGCGATTATTTTAGCCGCCCGAAAAAATCGGCCGCGAATTAAACTGGCTATTATAGAGATAGATTGTTCTAGAGGTAAGAAACTGGCCGCAAGTATTAAATTTCGGGAATCATCCCGAAATTAAGCCCTTTTATTTTCTAGGCGGTTTAAAACAGGTTTTAAAAACTCGTCAAATTCGTCCTGCGTTAGTACTCTTTTGCCCAGTTTTTCCTTGCACTCTTTGCCAAGCTCGCACAAAACCTCTCGGTTTGCTATACTTTGAGCCTTGCCGTGTCTTGCTAGTACGGTGTTTAGCTCGTGTTCTTGGGAAAAGTTAACCAACTCTCGATCTGTTGCCATCTTAGCTCCTTTGTTAAGAATTTTTGTAGATTATACAATTTTTAGCTTTAAAATGTAGCTAAATTTAGCGCCGAATTTGGATACTAAATTTGCCTTGCGGTAGCGATTTTGCTGCCGAATTTAGTCTAAATTTACTTGCAAGTGCTCAAATTTCTTGCTAGGCAAACGACGGCCGTTACGGGGTAGCGTTGGTTAGCGGCAGATGCGAGTAAAAAGCATCGTAGCAATAAGCTAGCGTAAAAGCCGTTGCCTGAAACTCGTAAATGCAAATCTAGTTAAACGGTAAAGTCGGCATTTTTTAAATTTTTAGAGATTTGTGCTTCTAACATTTTAGCCTTTCTGCCGCTTTTGCTTAGCGTAGCTTGGCTTATGTTCTAAAATTTACGTTAAATTCGGACGGTTAGTTTAGCCGCTCTACTCTATTTTTGTAAATTTGATACGACTTATAATATGGTTTTTGGCGCTACAGAATCGCAAAATCCACCTTATGAAACAAACAAATTTAGCTGCTCTAGCTTTGCGTAAATTTGAGTACAGAATTTGACTACTAAAATTTACTCTTTTAGCTCCTCGTAAACACTCTGGTTGTGATATATACAAGCCGCAATCACTATAATTAGTATCGGAGTTAGCAACAAAAATACACCAAAAGCTCCTATTGCCCCATCGTTATGCTGGCTTTTGCCGGATAAAGTGATAGGAAGATAAAAAATCAATGCAAAAGTAGCAAAATGTTCTACCGCAAAAATCGTGTCACTTTTTTCGGGATTTTTAATAAAAAGATTGCTGTATTTGCGTTTTAAAATTAAAAATAATAGCGTACAAACAATGGCAGATAGTGCGACTAGATACAAATTATCCATACCTAAATAGTTCAGGGTTAAGCAATAAGCCAATGCCGTAAGAGTCGGAAAATTCAATCTAATCAAGCGATGAAGCTGATATCTGCGCTTTAAATTTTTAGGGATTTGCGCTAAGGCTTTGCCGTATTCCAGCGCTTCGGCGATTTTATCTTTTTGAGTTTGCATTTTTGCCTCCTTTTTTATTATTTTAGCCTAAATTTTAACTCTATCATCACCAAAACCCATCTACCCCGATTTTCAATTTACAAAATTAAATTTTTCTACTTCATTTATCAAAATGCCTAAAATTCCGATAATCGTTAATGTATGCGTTTTTAGTAATAAAGTTAGATTTTTGCATATTCGGTTTTTAAGTTTTATAAAAGTTTAGGTTGTTAATATTCGCTCAGATTTTAATACGAAATCAAATTTAATCACAAAGGAAAACGCAATGTTTAGCGCAAGAAATCAACTACAAGCTCAAATCACGGAGGTAAGAGAGGGAGCGGTAAACTCTCTAATCGTAGCAAAATTGCAAGGCGGAGAGACCGTAAAAGCAACCGTAACCGTAGATAGCCAAAAGGCTCTAGATCTAGTAGCGGGCAAAAAGGTAGTTTATCTATTTAAAGCTTCTTCTATCATAGTAGCTAAAGGCGAAAACGGTCTAAAACTAAGCGCTACTAACCAACTAAAAGGTAAGGTAGTAAAAGTAGTAGAGGGTGCGGTAAATGCCGAAGTAGATATCGAGATAACAGGCGGAGATAAACTAAGCGCTATCATCACTAACGAATCTGCTAAAAACCTATCTCTAAAAGCGGGTGATGAAGTAACTGCTATCATTAAAGCTAGCCACATTATTATAGGTGCTTAATTATTTAAATAGCGAGTGTTTTAAGTAATGCTCGCTAAATTTTAAATTTGATCCAGATTTACTTCATCTTTTCTTTCAAAATTTAACTTTTTTCATAAAATTTTTAACCCAAAATACCAAATCTATCCGCTCGAATTTAACCCCTGTTTTGTCTGATTTAGCGCTTGTTTGCTCTTTATTTTTTCTTAAATATTTTGATATATAATTTGCCTAATCATTATCAATATTAAGGAGAAAATTTTGAACGCACAATGCAAATTTGCAGGCTTATCTATTTACCTTGCTTGCTCGCTTTATGCAGTCGATGCGAACCTCGGCGAGGTGACCGCCTATGGCAAGGCAGACCTATCCACGACCGAGGGAACGGGCTCGTATACGACGGGAAATATGAGCACCGCAACCGGACTAAATCTAAGCATACGCCAGACGCCCCAGTCGGTATCCGTCGTCTCAAATCAGCTCATAAAAGATCTAAACCTAAAAGACGTAGACACTGCGATGAACTACGCGAACGGCATCACGCTCTACCGCGATAGCGGGCGCGACCGTATCGTCTCTAGGGGATTTAACATCGACAATATCCAAGAAGACGGCGTCGCATCCTCGGTCTCGATCACGGCTCAAGGCACGCTTGGATTTTCAAAAGAATTTACCGATCTCGAGTTTTATGACCGGGTCGAGGTGCTTCGCGGCGTGGCGGGCCTTACGCAGAGTAACGGCGAGCCCGGCGGTACGGTAAATCTCGTCCGCAAGCGCCCGGGTGACGAGCTTGGCGTAAATTTGGGCCTAAGTATGGGCAGCTGGAATAACTACAGAGGCTCGTTTGACGTCACCGACGCGCTAAACACAGATGGCACGATCCGCGGTAGGCTAATCGGCATCCTAAATAAAACCGGCTCGTTTAAAAACCACAAAAACGGTCACCGAGAGGCGCTGGGCGGTACGTTTGAGTTTGATCTAACGGATAAAACGATGCTAACTACCGGCCTCATCTGGCAAAGAACGATCGGCGTCTACGACATCTACGGCGTGCCTGCTAGCGATGCCGGCGGCAATCTTTTAAATTTGAGCCGCAAAAGCTACTTCGGCTCGAGCTGGGACAAAAGCGAATACGAGAAATTTAACGCCTTTACCGAGCTTTCGCACCAGCTTAGCGACGATACGAAAATCTACGCTAAACTAAACTACACCAAGAGCGAAGGAATGTTTAAATTCGGTGCGATGGGCGGCACAAACCCTTACAACGTCGCGATAGCAAGACCGACGCACAACGTGAGATTTAGAAAATACGATAACGAATCGGACGAGGTAAATTTACAAATCGGCGCAGATGGTAAATACGAACTTTTCGGCCAAAAGCACGAGTTTTTCGTAAACGGATCGCTCTCTCGCGAGAAATTTACCCGCCACGACAAATGGGCGCCAAACGCCAGCCTAAGCTCGCTGGGTATAGGGCTATATAACTGGAACGGTAGCGCCATAGCCGAGCCAAACTGGGGCGGTAGTAGCATCACCGACGATGATCTATACACGACTAAAATTTATCAGCGCGCCTTTGGTATCGGCACTAGATATAACTTTACCGATGATTGGCATTTGCTAGTAGGCGGGAGATTTACCAGCGTAAAATACGACAAAAAGTGGGACGACCTAAAAAATCATACGAGCAAAAAGACGCTAGATCTAACCAAAAATCACTTCGCGCCTTATGCGGGACTAACATGGGATTTTGCCAAAAATCACAGCTGGTACCTTAGCTACGCCGAGATATTTAAACCTCAAAGCGCGACGGACGCTAACAAAAATATCCTAAAGCCGATCGTTGGCTACAACGTAGAAACGGGCGTAAAATCAGAGTACTTTGACGGCGCGCTAAACACGGCCGTAGCGCTATTTCAGGTCGTACAAGAAAACAGAGCCATCCAAGATCCGCTAAATACCGCCAACAGCATCGCCGAGGGCAAGGTGCGAAGCCGCGGCCTAGACCTTGAAATTTCAGGCGCGCTAACAGATAGGTGGAACCTCTTTGCCGGCTATACGTTTAACAAAAGCGTCTATATGAAAAGCGAGAAAAAGACCTCTACGAACGTAAACTACGACAAGGGCGCGAACGCAAAATCCTACGTACCTAAGCATTTGTTTAAAATTTACACCAGCTACGAGATACCTTTTTCAAGCAGCCAAAAGCTGAGCTTTGGTACCGGAGTGAGATGGCAGAGCGCGACTTCGGGCTTTTATCAAAACGTAGCCTACGTAGCGCCGGCACAAAAAGCCTATGCGCTTTGGGACGCGAACGTGAACTACTTTTTCAACAAAAATTTCAGCCTCGGACTCGCGGTCAAAAACATAACTGACAAAAAATATTTCATGAACACCCAAAACAGAACCGCCGGCATGAACAACTTCTACGGCGATCCGCGAAATTTCACGCTGACGTTTAACTATACGTATTAAAGGGCTTTGGCGGGCTAAATTTGCGCGAAATTTTGCTTTTTGAAGCGGCGAGTAAAAACGCCGCTTCGCTTTTTCTAGCGGGGCGGGCGTAAATTTGGCGCGAAAGGGCAGAGCGGACAAATTTGCTCAATGCAGGCTAAATTTAGATTAAAATTCGCGCCGTAAAAAAGACTCGCCGTAAATAGCAAAAACCAAACAAAAAGGCTAAATTTGCAAATTTTAAAGAAGTTTTTCATCATCGCGGGCTGGTTTTGGACGGGCAAGCGCTCGCTGGGGGCGTGGACGATGCTGGCCGTGACGCTGGGAGCTAGTCTAGCCATCGTCAAGGTCGCGACGCTCATGAACGCATGGGATAAAAAATTTTACGACGCGATCGAGAAATTTGAAAAAGATCTCATGCTCCCGCTCGTGGGCGAGTTTCTCGTTTATACCGCGATTATCGTGCTTTTTATCGTGATAGGAAACTGGTTTAAAAAGCTGCTTGTGATCTCGTGGCGCGAAAACCTAAGCCAAAAGATGGAAAATTTATGGCTAAAAAACGCAAATTTTTACCGCTTGTCCGGCGCTGCGGGCTTTGATAATCCGGATCAGCGTATCGCCGAGGATAGCCTCCTGCTCGCCGATAAGAGCGTAAATCTCATAAAATCCATGGTTTACAACCTCTCCAAGCTTTTTGCCTTTACCTTTATCCTCTGGGAGGCATCAAAGGTGTTGCGCTTTAGCGCGTTTGGACGCGAGTTTGCGCTGGAGGGATTTTTGGTCTACGTCGCGCTCGTTTATACGCTTTTTAGCTCGCTTATCACACACCTCATCGGCCGCACTCTAAAGCGCCTTAACTACGAAAAGCAGCAGGTTGAGGCCGACTACCGCGCAAACCTGCTCATTACCCGCGAAAATGCCGAAGCCATCGCGCTGATGAAGGGCGCGTGCGCCGAAAAATCGCGCTTTAGAGCGAGTTTTGGCGAGGTAGTGCGCAACTGGCGCGTCATCATGAACACCGAGTTTCGCCTTGAGTGCTTTTCGGCAAGCTACCTAAAGGTCACGAATCTCATCCCGATTTTCGCCTGCTTGCCGCTTTATTTTGCGCACGCGATGAGCTTTGGCGATATGATGCGGGCACGCTCGGCGTTTTACAGCGTGCAGGACGGCTTTGCGTGGTTTATGGATTATTATAAACAGATTATGGAGTGGGCTGCTAGCGTAGAGCGCGTGTATAAATTCATCGATATAGCTCAGGCGACGGATTCTAAGGTCAAATTTGACGCTAAAATTAGAGAGCAAAACAGCGATCTTGACGGAGTGAACGAACCTGCCCAGGTAACGGCAGCAAATTTGGCACAAGATAAATTTGACGAAAACGCCGAAGCAAACGAGCTAAGGTGTACAAATTTACAAATTTTTACCCCGAGCGGCGAGAAGCTGGTTTGCGGGCTAAATTTGAGCGTAAAAAGCGGCGAATGGGTGCTGCTACGCGGCGCTAGCGGAACTGGAAAAAGCAGCGTATTTAGGTATATCGTGGGCATCTGGGATCACGGCTCTGGAGAGGTTTGCGTACCGCGCGGGACGATGAGCGTACCGCAAAAGCCGTTTTTAGCGCGTATGAGTCTAAGGCGGCTTATCGCGTATCCTAGTGATTTGCAAGGCGTCGATACCGATTTTGAGGGGATTTTACGGCGCGTACGGTTGGAGAAATTTATCCGCGAATTAGACGAAGTTAAAGATTGGGGCAAGATTTTAAGCGGCGGCGAAGCGCAAAGGCTTGCGTTTGCGAGGGTTTATTTTGCGCAGCCTACGTTTTTGCTGCTTGACGAGGCGACTTCGGCGCTTGATAGCGCGCTGACAAAAGAGCTTTTAACCGCCCTAAAGCGCGACTTTCCACGCCTTGGCGTACTAGCTATCACACACCAAGAGGAGCTTAAATTTATCTTTGACAAGGTTGTAGATACAGATAAAATTTAAAAATTATCGCTAAATTTTTAGTCCTATATTAAGCCCGTTTTGTTAAATCAATACACTTACGCACCGGAGCGTTTTATATTTTATTTTTTATCAAAACGACCACATTTTATCTTTTTGTATCGGTTCAAAGAGCACGATTTAACGCAAGTTCCAAATTTACGGTTAAACGGTCTCCCAAAAATCTCAGCTTCGTTTTGATCGCGTCCTGATTTTTTTCGCGTAAAATTTGCAAAAACTCTTTAAAATTTGGCATAAAATCGAAACGGCGGGCGCGAATTTATATTCGGCCGAGCCGTCTTGCTCAAACTCGTCCGCAAAACAAATCCGCGCAATCCCGCCAAAAAGCAAAACGCTAAAAGTTATGATTAAAATTTCGGTTATTTTTAAAATTTGAGTCCTTTCAAAAATGCAAATTTAACCCCTGCGTCGCTTGCGGCCGAGCTTAAGCCGCTTTTTTGACGCCGTTAAATTTAGCGCCCTTAAATTTGAGTTCGCCGCAAAATCTCTTGCCGAATTTCGCCTCGACGATAAGAACCAGCACGAAAAATATCTTTTCGTCGTTTAAAGAAGCGATTTGGCGCAGGGTTTGATCTGCACCGCTAAATTTGACGCCGTTTTCGCGCAATGTGCGGCAAAACTCGGTCTCATCAAAACCCAGTTTTTGTGAGATTTGGGCGATAGTGTAGGGCTCTAGCGAGGCGATAATGCGGTCCATGTTGCACATGCTGGGATTTTTGCGGCGAGTGACGACGTCTATGAATTCGTTTGAGAGCTTAATGAGCTTTTTCTTGCGATTTATCACGTGCAAAAGCGCTGCGAGCGCAACCAAAAAGCCTGCAAATTTATGCGCGCTCATCCAAAACTCGCCGTACTCTCCAAGCGCGAAATTTAGTCCCGAAAACGCGAGCAAACTGAGCCCCAAAATCAGCGCGCAAACCAGGCAAAATTTATAAATAATCTCGACTTTAAGCATAAAATCTCCCAAAATATATTTTCGTAATTATACATTTTTAAAATAAGCAATATTTTAAGGACAGATTTTATCCTTTTATTGACGCAAATCATTCGATTAAATTCTCGTTTTGGATAAACTATCGCCCGAATTTTCATATCACAAAGGAGAAAAGTATGCGTGAATACAAGAAGTATTGGTGGGCGCTGGTAGCAGTCGTTACTATCGCCTTCGGGATACTCGGCTATTACGGCGTAGAGGTTTACCGTGAAGCGCCGCCGGTGGTGAGTTTTGCCGATAAAAACGGCAAAATAATAGTCGAGCAAGAGCAAATTTATAAAGGTCAAGAGGCCTGGCAAAGCATCGGCGGTATGCAAGTGGGCTCGGTCTGGGGACACGGGGCGTATCAGGCGCCTGATTGGACGGCTGATTGGCTGCATAAAGAGCTAGTCGCGTTTATGGATATAAAGGCAAATCAGCTTTACGGAGTTAAATTTAATGCTCTTAACGCCGAGCAACAAGCAAACATCAAGGCTCTAACAAAGAGCGAATACCGCACGAATACGCTAAAAAACGGCGTTATAACGATCAGCGACGAGAGGATCGCCGCGGCAAAAGTAGTGCGCGACGAGTACAACGGGCTTTTTGGCAACGATCCGAAATACCAGAAGCTACGCGAAAACTACGCGATGAAAAACAACACGCTGGCTAAAGAAGAAAACCGCGAGCAGCTAAATGATTTCTTCTTCTGGGCGACCTGGGCTACGGCGACGAATCGCCCAAATAGCGAAGCTACGTACACGAACAACTGGCCGCACGAGCCGCTAATCGACAACGTTCCGACGCAAGAAAACGTATTTTGGACGATTATTAGCGTCACGATTTTGGTTGCGGGAGTTGGCTTACTAGTTTGGTTTTCAAATTTCTACGGCGAAAAAGATCACGAGAAACTCGCTCCTATCGATGCCGATCCGCTTTCAAAGCTAAATTTGACTCCGTCTCAAAAGGCGCTTGGCAAATACCTTTTCGTAGCACTCGCGCTATTTGTTTTCCAGATCATGATAGGCGGCTTCGTGGCGCACTACACGGTCGAGGGACAGGAGTTTTACGGTATAAATTTATCCGAGCACATACCGTACTCTTTGGCGCGCACTTGGCATATCCAAGCGAGCATTTTCTGGATCGCGACGGGCTTTTTGGCGGCCGGACTTTTCCTAGCGCCTATCATCAACGGCGGTAAGGATCCTAAATTTCAAAAACTAGGCGTGGATTTGCTATTTTACGCGCTGCTTTTCCTAGTCGTGGGTAGCTTTATCGGCGAGTACATGGCGATAGCGGGTAAGATGGAAACGTCTACTAGCTTTTGGCTCGGTCACCAAGGATACGAGTATATCGAGCTTGGCAGGGTTTGGCAGCTTATTTTGTTTGTCGGTCTTGTTATCTGGATGGCGCTCGTGCTTCGCGGATTCGTCGGCGGATTTAAGGCTGACGGCGATAAAAACCTGCTAGCTATCTTTACGGCTTCTGCTATCGCGGTGGGACTTTTCTACGGCGCGGGACTATTTTACGGACAAAGAAGTCCGCTACCGGTGATGGAATACTGGCGCTGGTGGGTCGTTCACCTTTGGGTCGAGGGCTTTTTCGAGGTGTTTGCGACCGCTTCGCTTGCGTTCGTGTTTGCATCTTTAGGCTTAGTTGGTAAAAAATTTGCGACCTATTCGACTCTAGCGAGCGCGAGCTTATTTTTGATCGGCGGCATCCCGGGCACCTTCCACCACCTTTATTTTGCCGGAACGACTACTCCGATCATGGCGGTGGGCGCTAGCTTTTCTGCGCTTGAGGTCGTGCCTTTGGTGCTTCTTGGAGCCGAGGCCTTTCATCAGTATTCGCTTCAGTTCGCGCAAAGCTGGGCGAAAAATCTCAAATGGCCGCTTTACTGCTTTATCGCGGTGGCGTTTTGGAATATGCTGGGCGCGGGCGTGTTTGGCTTCCTTATCAACCCGCCGTTATTTTTATTCTACATCCAGGGTCTAAACACCACTTCGGTGCACGGACATGCGGCGCTGTTTGGCGTTTACGGATTTTTGGCGCTAGGTTTTGTTTGGCTCGTGGCGCTTTACCTTTTCAAAGGGCAAGAATTTAACGACAAGCTGATGAAAGTAGGCTTTTGGTCGCTAAATGCGGGACTAATGCTGATGATTTTAGCGTCGCTGCTTCCGATCGGTCTTTATCAGGCCGTCGCCGCGATAGACGTGGGCATGTGGTACGCTAGAAGCGCGGAGTTTTTACAGATGGATCATTTGCAAAATTTACGCTGGCTAAGGATGATCGGCGATACGATCTTCATCATCGGCGGCATTTGCTTCTTTATCCAGATTCTTAAATTTATCGCGGGAAGCTGCGGCTGCAAGGCCAAAGCCTAATCCCTCTAAGCCCCTATTTTAGGGGCTTAGCTTCTTCTAAACTTCTATCTTGTAAAATTCGTCCCAAAGGACGAAAATGCAAAAATTTAAAAAATATCTCCGAAATTTTATCTTTGGCTTCTTGATTGCCCTGCACGTTACGGCGTTTGCGGCGATAAACTACGCTTTTCCGCACTACGACGAAGCGATCATCACGGGCGGCGAGGTCAAGCGCATGGACAAAGACGGCTTTATCGACGCGCAAAATCCCGCTGACGGCCCGACGCGCGACGTGTATTTTATCTACACGCGCGAAATTAACGGCACGAAAGTGATGCCGTATCGAAACGAGGACACGGGCTGGGGCTTGCCGCTTTATTTTAAATTTAACTCCGCCGATGTCCAAGCCGCCGCCCAGAGTCTAGTGGGCGAAGGCAGGGCGCAGATCAAATACTACGGCTGGCGTATCGCGGTGCTAGATATGTTTAGAAACGCCGTTTCGGTAAAAAAGCTAAAAGATGGCGAAACGCGCGCAAATCCTATTTTTAGCTATGTATTTTACGCTTTGACTGCGGTTTCGCTTGCGGTTTGCGCCGTTTTTGTTAAAAGGAAATTTAAAGACGAGCTAAGCTCAAATTTATAATCCAAGCTAAATTTGAGCGGTTTTTCGTCGCCTCGCTCAAATTTGGCTAGGCAAAAGCGGCAAATTTGACGTAAAATTTGAGACCAAAGGACATGCGTGAGCGAGCTATACATCTTTATCTCCGAGCTTTGCTCTCTGATAAACGAAAATTTAAAAAAGAATTTTTATTTTCAGGCGGGATTGTTTTTAGTTATAGTTTTACTCGGATTTTTGGCGGTTTGGATGCGGGATTAGTCAAATTTGAGCGGACAAATTTGGCTAAGACGAGCTAAATTTAACGGACGCAAGCCGCGTAAATTTAATGCTAAAAAGCAAATTTTAAAAATCCCAAAAATACCGCCAAGGTAGCATCAAACTAGCGCATCCAGACGTCCCGGCGTTTTAGCGTAAAAAGCTAGCATAACAAACCAAGGTTAAATTTGCTTAGTAAATTTACCCCGCTTATACGCACTCCGCCGTCAAATTTAACGCGGTATAGCCGCCGCACGAAAATTTACTCTTTTATGTTATCCGGCAGCATCGGTTTGCCTAGCAAAAATCCCTGCGCGTATTTGATACCGAATTTTTTTATTTCTGCAAGGATCTCTTCTGAGCTAACAAACTCCGCCACGACGTTGTAGTCCTGTCTTGCGGCAAAGTCGATGATGGTTTGCAGCAAGTAGCGGGCGTTTTGATCAAACGGTAATTTTTTGATAATCGAGCCGTCGATCTTGATCGTGTCGATATCAAGCTCCAAGATACGGTAGTAGTTAGAGTAGCCGCTACCGAAATCATCGATCGAGATTTTGCAGTCGTAGGCGCGGACCTTGTTGATGAAATCGTTTACGATATTATAATCGTCCACGCCTTCGCTCTCTAATATCTCAAAATACACGCGCTCGGGGCTAGAGCATACGCGTAGTTTTTTCTCAATGAGTTCTCTTATGCTCTCGTTTGTGATATCGCTACTTGAAAGATTCATCGAAAAACCCACGTTTTCAAATCTCTCGACCAGTCTAAAGACGTGTTCGATGACCTTTTTTGTGATGTCGTTATAAAGCGAAATTTTCTTTGCGATATCAAGAAATTCGCCAGGATAGCGTATCTTGCCGTTTTCGTCGATGAGGCGCACGAGCACTTCGTAGTATTTTATCCGCGCGCTTTGGCCGGATACGTCGTAGATAGGCTGACACTCGACGATAACGGTGTCGTTATATAGTGCGCTCTCGATAGTGCGCGACATGATTTGGTTGTGGTAATACTGCTGCTCGATGTAGCTGTTTTCGGTATAAAACTGCGCCGCCTCGCCCCTTTGCACGGCTTCGTGGTGGGCTAGCATGGCTTGAGTTAGGCGATTTGTCTGCACTGTGTCTTGAGGCATACTGACGCCTAAGGTTATTTTTATGTTAGGTATGGATTCGCGCTCGCCGTCTACGGTTACGTAGAGATTTTGCGTTTTGAAATAATCTACGAATCGCTTAGCGTCCCTGTTTGCGTCCTCGCCGTTATACCAGATGCAAAATTCGTCAAACTGCACTCTGTAGATATCCGCGTCCATCGCGTAAGTATCAATACAAAGCTTTAGCGTAGAGGCAAACGAGGCGATGATAAGGTCTACGGTTTTGGTCTTGTAAAAAAATCTAAAATCCATAAAATTGTTTATGTTTATGTAGATTATCATCCCGCTAGGATGGCGCTCCATGCGCTGCGTGAGCGCGAAATAGCTGCCAAATCCAGTTAGCTTGTCTATGAGGGCTTCGTTTTGCAGCTGCTTGTTTTTATCTTCGAGCTCTTTTGTTATCGCTATCTCTTTGGTTCTATCGAATTTGATCGCCATGTAGCCGTCTTTGTAGCCTTTTTCGTTAAAAAGCGGCGAGAAAACGACCTGCTCGCGTATTAATTTACCGCTTTTGGTTTTGCTGATTAGCTCATCAGCGCGCCAGATATTATCGTTTTCTATCGCGTCTATCATTCTTTGATAAAACTCTTGCGGATGTAAGCCAGATTTTAGTAAATTTATATTTTTGCCGCTTATCTCTTCAAATTTATAACCCGAGTTTTGCTCGAAAATTTTATTTACGTATCTGACTTGCTTATTTAGATCGGTAAAAGCGATGGAGTTAAAGCTGTTATCCACGGCTTGTTCGAAGCGATTTAGCAGTCTGATGTTGTTTCTAGCCCTAATATACGATAGATAAATAAACGCCGCCGTAATCCCGAAAAGTACGAACACGAAAATCGTCGTGCCGCGTAAATTCGACGTCACGCGCTCTACGTAGGCATCGTTTTTGCTTCTTAGCTCGTATAGCTTTTTGCTTAGATTTAGGTCTTGTATGCTAGCTAGCGTCCGGTCTGCTTCCTCGTAGCGCTGCAGCAGCTTTTGCGCGCTTTGTAAAAAATCTTTCTCGCGCTCGTTTAAATTTAGGCTTTCATAGCTTTTTAGCAGCTCTTTAGCGCCGTTTATATCGGCGTTTATACCGTATCTAATCAGCAAAATTTTAGGCAGCAGTTCGCTAAAACGCGAGTCGTTTAAAGAGCTAAATTTCAGCATCGTTTCTTCAAAACCAAGCTTTGCCAGAGCGCTAAGAGAGTTAAATTTATCGATTAGCTCGCTTTTTTGATCAAACGTTTCTCGTATCTCGTTTACCGCTCCCTCGCCGATAGCTAGCCGCTCAAACGATGCCAGCTTGCCGGAGCTTAAATTTAACAAATCGTTTTTAAGACTGGCCGCATATCTCATCGTCGCATCGTAATCAGCCTGCAAAAACGTCCTTTTTAGCGCAAAGTCTATCTCGTCGTCGGAGTCTATCATGTTTTCTATCGCGCCTTTGTATTCGTAGGCTTTGATTACGTCTTTGGTGGCTTTTTGCGTCATCACCGTGCCGAAAAACGCGATGCAAGCGATGATGAAAAGTAAAATTTTGTGAAAGATTATCTTGTGTTTCATTTTAAAATTTCCGGTCGTTCGCCGCTTAAAGCAAGCAAAAATTTATAAAGCAACCTTGTCTGCTCGTCGCTTAACTCATAGCCGATACGCTCTTTGGCGATAAATTTTATCGCGTCTTTTAGATCCGCTATCTCGCCGCTATAAAGATAGGGCGCGGTCTTTTCGATATTTCTTAGGCTAGGCACTTTGTAGCGAACCTGTTTGCCTTTATCGCTGGAGCTTAGCTCGTAGTAGATATTAGCGCCTAGATTGACCCCGCCGTGGCAGTTTATACAGCCGATTTTTTTAAATAGCTCAAACCCGCGTTTTTGCTCCGCATCCAGCGCGTCTTCGTCGCCGCCGATAAATTTGTCGAATTTGGCGTTTGGCGTGACGAGGGCTTTTTCGAAATTTACCAGCGCGTCGGCGATGTTTTCAAAGCTTACGCCGCCCGGGTAAAGCCGCTCGAACTCTTTTTTATAAACCGCGTTTAGACCGACCTTTTCTTCTAGTTTTTTGGGCTCCTCGCCCAACTGCTCTTTGCCGGTTAGACTCTGTTTTACCTGATCTTTTATATCTTTTACGCGGCCGTCTTTAAAAAATATAAAATTTAGCGCCGAATTTAGCGCCGTAGGCGGGCTGGCTTCTTTGTCGGCGGAGATTTTTAGGTTTTTTTTGCTCGTGCCGCTTAGCTCCCAGTAAAGGTTGTGGCATTTCTCGCAAGATACCGTGCCGCCGGGGCTTAGCGACGCGTCAAAAAAGAGCTTTTTGCCTAGCCGCGCCTTTTCGTCGTCGTATTTAAGCGGTGCCGCCGGACTTAGCGAGGATGCGAAAACCTCGGCGCAAAAAAAAGGCAAAATGCAAAAAAATATCGGCAAAAACGCTCGCGGCAACTAAAATCCTTTTTAAATTTTAAATAAATAAAGCGATTATATCTTAAAAAACCAAAAGCTTCATTGAAGAGATGATTTTTTCCGTCACGAGGCCGTCTTTCGCGATGCTTTCTAGCCGCGATCTGACCGCATTTTCATCGTGCGCGAAATTTGCGATCTGTAAATGCCAAAGCGCGTTTTGCGTCATCTCTTCAAGCGTGCGTTTTTGCTCGCGAGACTCCTCGAGCACGCAGGAGTTAAAGGCGATATTTTCTAGGCGCAAGTACTCTTCAAAGAAATTTGCCTTTTCTTTAAAGCATCGCTTCTCGGATCCTTCGTAAAAAAGCTCCAAAACGCTTGAATTTCGCGGTTTATTCCACCAAAGATAGACCCTTTTTTCGCCCAAATTTATAAATTTACTAAAATCCTCCTCGTCCGCGATCGCAGGGCTCATCGTGCTAAAAGCCACGTCGTAAACGCGGCTTGGATTAAAGTTTTTAAAATCGCTTTGAACGGCGGTTAAATTTGAAATATTAAATTTAGCAGCGTCTTCTAGCATGACTTTTAGCATCTCGCCTGAGATATCCATGCCGGTTATCTCGCGGCAAATTTGCGCTAAATGCAGCGTATGTACGCCCGTGCCGCAGCCGATATCCACGACGCTTTTGCCCTCAAATTTGACGCCAAACTCGGCGATCTTAGCGTAAAGCCCTCTATGAAAAACGCTAGGCTCGCCCATAAATCTCGTATAGCTTGACGCCTTTTTGTCCCACATCTCTTTCATTTTGTTTGCCTTTAAATTTTTGCTACAATTTTAGCGTTTTTAGGAGCGAAAATGAAAATTTTTTATTACGAATTTATCGTGGGCGAGGACGCCATCGACGTGAATCATCACGCAAACAACGCTCATTACGTCATCTGGATGCAAGAAGCCGCTAGCGCCCACTCAAACGCCGTGGGCGACCTTATAGAGACCAATCTCGCGCAAAACCGCACGTGGATGGTGCGCAGGCACGAGATAGACTATCTGGGGCAGCTATTTTTGGGCGATAAGGTGCGCGTGAAAACCTGGACGCAGCCCGAAAAAAGAAGCTGCTCGAAGCGTTTTTACGAGTTTAGCAAGGACGGCGCTATGGTCGCCAGCGCGGTGACGACTTACGTATTTTATGATCTTACGCGCGGTCGTCCGATCGCGATACCGTCGGAGATCGCAAAGCTTTACGATGATTAGTTTTTAAATCGCCCGCGTCAAATTTGATTTTTAAATTTGACGCGGTAACCGCTTTAAATTTAGCAGACTGCGGTTTTATAAATTAGCGGTAAAATTTGCTCGCTAAGTCGTTTTTTAAATTTAATGTCGGTAAGCAAATTTGAGTTCGGAATTTATCGCCAAATTTAAAGCGCAAATTTTAAAAGCAGTCGTCACAAACGCCCTTAACTACGACGCTTTTGACGTGATTTTGTTTTAGGCGCGGCATGTCGATATTAGTCATCTTGTGGCAGACGTCGCAGACAAAATACGCCTTTGCTCCGCTTTCAAGCTCGTAGAAGTTTTTGCGGTTATTTTCGCTTTTTAGCACGATGCCCTTAGCCTCAAAAAGGTCCATGCAGCGGTAAAACGTGGTTTTGTTTGCGCCTATTTGGGCTAAAATTTCATCATAGCTAAGCGGCGCGGCGGCGGCGCGTAAAATGCGTAAAATCTCGAGTCTAAGCGGAGTGATTTTGATATCATTTTTCGTTAAAAGCTCCTCAAAACCGGCTTTTTCTTCCAAATTTTCGCCCATATTTTTCCTCCGCGTTAAGAATTTTAGGGTATTATACCTTGAGAAAAATTAATTTGCAACTAAGTTGCTTTTGATATAATTTCGCCCAAATTTTAACATGGAAAGGATAAAAATGAGAAAAATTTTCGCGTTTTTATGTTTGGGCTTAGTCGCGCTCTACGCCAAAGGGCAAGTTAGCGTCAGTATTTTGCCGCAGGAGTATTTCGTCAAGCAAATCGCGGGCGAGGCCGTCGAGGTAAACGTGATGGTGGGCAAAGGAGCCGATCCGCACACGTACGAACCAAAACCCAAGCAAATGACCGCGCTTGAAAAAAGCGACCTTTATTTTGCTATCGGGATAGAGTTTGAGGAGGCTTGGCTGCCGAAATTTCAAAAATCCTATCCAAATCTCAAAATCGTAAAAACCGACGCGGGCGTGGAAAAGATCAAATTTGAAGGCCATCACGAACACGGCGAACACGATCATCACCACGACGCCAAGCACGAACACGCAAGCCACGATGCAGACCACGAGCATAAACACGAACACGCAGGCCACGATCACCACGATCACGAGCATCACCACGGCGAATTTGACCCGCACATCTGGCTAGATCCCGTTTCCGTAAAAGTCCAAGCTAAAAACATCGCCGACGCGCTAATCGAAAAATATCCTGAGAACAAGGCGCTTTTTGAGGCAAATTTGGCCAAATTTGAAGCTAAGCTTGACGAGCTTGACGGATTTATCAAAAGCACTCTAGCAAACGTCAAAAACCGCGAATTTATCGTATATCACCCGTCTTGGGGCTACTTTGCTAAGCGCTACGATCTAGAGCAAATCGCGATCGAAGTAGAGGGCAAGGAGCCAAAACCCGCCCAGCTAAAAGAGCTCATCGAGGAAGCAAAAGAGCACGGCGTGAAGGTCATTTTCGTCGCTCCGCAGTTTTCTAAAAAAGCTGCTCAAACCGTCGCTAAAGAAAGCGGCGCTAGCGTCGTAGAGATCGATCAGCTGCCGCTTGATTGGGACGCCGAGCTACGCAAAACGGCGCAAATTTTCGCAAAGAGCCTGTAAATGAAATTTGGACGCATACTCGCCATTTTAGCGCTTTTTGCGTCCTTTTTTAGCTTTGCGCACGCCTGTGCGCTCTGCGCGCTTTACACTCCGACCGCGCATGCCGAGATTAAATTTAACCTGCAAGGCGAGATGATCAAAACAGCCGCCGTAACCTGGACGTTTTCTGAAAATTTCACCGCTCTTACGCTGCAAAGCTACGACGAAAACGCCGACAAAGCGCTTAGCAAAAACGAAGCGTGGAAGGTGCAAAAATCCCTACTCGACTACATCGTGCCGCGCGGCTATCTAACTAGCGTGGGCTACTACGACGGCGCGGGCGAGACCGTAAATTTGCATACTAAAACGCTCTCGCAGCGGGTCTATCTGGAGGGCGGCAGGCTAAATTTCGAGTATATTTTAGAGCTAAATTTAGCGGTCAAAGACGGCCGCGTCGTCACGGTCGAGATTTTTGACCGCGAGGGATTTTTTAACTTTAAAATAAGCTCGCCAGACCCCTACGCTCTGACCGATAAAATTTATCTCGTACCAAACGTAAATTTGAGCGCGGCATTTTTTGAAATGACTTCAAAAGCGCCTAAAATAGAACCCGCAAAGCCCGAACTTAGCTCGCTAGTTAAAGTGCAAAATAAGCAGAATTTAGAGCAAATCGACGCTGAGGATAAAGCCAAATTTGACTCGGTTTCAGGAATGAGCCTTCAGTTTTTGGAGCGCCTAAAAGAGCTCATCAAGATAAATAGCGCCGAGTTAAACGCGCTAAATTTCGCCTTGTTAGCCGCAGTTAGCTTCTTTTACGGCTTTTTGCACGCAGCAGGTCCCGGGCATGCTAAGATGCTCACGGCTAGCTATTTCGTCGCAAACGGCGGCAGCTACTCGCGCGCGATGGCTTTTGCGATGAAGGTCGGGTTCGCGCACGTGGCGGGAGCGTTTTTGCTCGTGCTTTTTAGCTACGTTTTTTTAAACGCGTTTTTGACGAACAAGGTTAGCGACATGGCGGGCGCGATGACGAAAATCTCGGCCGTAACGATCGTTTGCGTGAGCCTTTATATGATCTACGCCAAGCTTAAAAAGACGGCTCTAAAGCCTAAATTTAGCTTTGCCGCCGCGCCTGTTTCGGGTGAAAAGGGCGCAAAAGGGGCTAGTAAAGTTTTTGGCTCAAATTTAGCTTTTGCTTCAAATTTGAGCGCAAATTCCGTCAAATTTAGCCCCACCGCTCACGAGAGCGAATGCGGCTGCGCGGCTTGCATGGCTTCTAATGAAGCTCCCAAAACCGCTAGCGAGTGGCTCGTGGTGCTAGCAGGATCGCTCGTGCCGTGTCCTGGCACGCTGCTGGTTTTCGTGCTAGCCTTTAGCCTAAACAGCTACGCGGCGGGGCTTGCTAGCGGCCTATTTATGGGGCTTGGCATGGGCGCAGTGATATTTCTGGCGGCCGTTTGCGGCTTTAAGCTAAAGGGCGTGGCGAGATTTCGCGCGCTGCGGACTTGCTGCGAGTTTGCCGCGCTTTTTGCGATGCTGGGGCTTGGCGTTTTTATGTTTTATATTTCGGGTAAGGTGAGCGTTTTATGAGCGACGTTTCGGTGCGAAATTTGAGCTTCGGTTACGATGAAAACCTCGTGTTTGAGGGCATAAATTTAGAATACGACTGTAAGGATTTTCTAGCCGTTATAGGTCCAAACGGCGGCGGCAAAAGCACGCTTTTAAAGCTGATGTTAGGCCTAAACAAGCCAAGCGGCGGGACGATAGAGGTGTTCGGTCAGGAGCCTGCTAGCGTGAGCAAGGCCGTGGGCTACGTCCCGCAAAATATCCCAATAAATCAAAGCTTCCCGATGCGCGTGCTCGAGGTCGTTTTGATGGGGCGGATAGATAAAAAGCTGTTTGGATTTTACGGCAAAGACGACAAGATAGAGGCCGAGGCGGCGCTGGAGCGCGTCGGGATGGGCGAATTTACGCGGCGCAAGATCGGCGAGCTAAGCGGCGGACAACGCCAGCGCGTCTATATCGCGCGCGCTCTTTGTGCAAAGGCTAAAATTTTGATGCTAGACGAACCCACCGCCAGTATCGACACAAAAGGCCAGGCAGACGTTTATAAGCTGCTAAAGCAGATCAATGCTGAAGGCACGGGCGTCGTGCTCATCAGCCACGACGTAAATTTGACGCTAAATTTCGCCACCAAGGTCGCCTACGTCAATCACGATCTTTTCATGCACGAGATCTCGCACGGCTCGAAGCAGGATTTTATCGAGCATTTGGCCAGAGATCATAGGCATTTTTGCGATGTGGAGGTGGCGTTGAAAGAGTGCGGCTGCGGACATCGTTAGGCTATTTGCGGCTTGTCTTTTTCCTTTATACTTCGTTAGAAATTTCGCCGAAGCTCGGTTACATACTACTTGTATGCGCCCTCGCTCGGCTCATTTCCGCCTCGTCTAAAGAAAAAATACTGCGCCTTGGCTCTTTGCGTTCAAATTTGAGCCGCCAAAACCCGCGCCTCAAAAATGTTAAACTAAAAAACATTTGGCGCGACAGCGCCGGATAAAACTGCGCATAGTGCAGCAACCTCTCACGTGCAGTGGGGTTAGAGAGGGCTTGGGAGAGAAAGGGGCAACGCTTCGTAAGTAGGTCTGCTCGCAGTTACGAGCCGCAGGCGAAGTAAAGCCCCTTCCTCTCCCAAAAAAAAAAAGAAAAAGGGAGCTCTTTTGCTTCAGCTACGCTTCGCAACTGCAATGCAGAGCGCAATTTAAGTCCCCACCCCCTTTACAACAAAGTAAAAAATAACCTCAAACGGTTGTTTTTTACGAAAAGAATCTAACTAAATTTGACTAATTCAAATTTGGCACCTTAAAGGTGCAGGTCTCGGCGAGTAAATTTTATAAAATTTCGGCGAAACGACGTATGCGCCAAAACGAAACAAAAAAGGAATAAAATGCTAGAAGCTCTTAGCTTAAATTTTATGCAAAACGCCCTGCTGGCGGGTATCCTCGTTAGCATCGCTTGCGGAGTGATCGGCACGCTCACGGTCATAAACCGTATGGTTTTCATCGCAGGTGGCATCGCTCACGGCGCATACGGCGGGCTTGGCATCGCGTTTTATTTTTCGCTCGAGCCGCTGCTGGGCGCGAGTCTGTTTTCGCTGTTTTTGGCGCTGCTCATCGCCACGATCACGCTCAAAGATAAAAGCAAGATGGACTCGGTTATCGGCGCGCTGTGGGCGTTTGGCATGGCGTTTGGCATCATCCTCACCGACCTAGCGCCTGGCTACAACGTCGATTTAATGAGCTATCTTTTCGGCTCGATTTTGGCCGTGCCGCAGGGCGATCTTGTTTTTATGGCGGTCGCAAACTGCGTCATACTCGCGTCCGTCGCGCTATTTTACCGCCAGTTTGAGGCGCTTAGCTTTGACGCGGAGTTTGCGCGGCTTCGCGGCGTGCGCACAACGCTGCTATACTACGCGCTAACGTGCATGATGGCGCTAAGCGTCGTGATGACGATACGCGCGGTCGGGCTCATACTGGTTATCGCGCTACTCACGATCCCGCCCTACATCGCGGGCGCGATATCAAGCCGCCTGGGCACGATGATGCTAAACGCCGCGTTCATCTCGGCCGCGTTTTGCGTTAGCGGGCTGTGGCTGAGCTTTGAGGCGAATTTAACCAGCGGCGCGAGCATCATCCTCATCGCTTCGGTTTGTTTTTTTGTATTTACGGCGGTAAAGAGGCGGTAGATTCGGCGTTTTGGGTTAAATTTTAGGTCAAATTTGCGAGGATAATTTATAGTCGTTCACATTTGACACAGGCAAATTGACCCCGAAAAGCCGAATCAGATAAATTCCTTCTCCAAAGGCTGCATCGCATTGCCGTCTGCGTCAAAAAGCACCCGCCCGCAGACCTCGCAAACCTCGTTTCTTGGCGACGGCTCGTCCGCATCCAGCTGCCACGCGGACATCTCGCCGCACTCGCAGTTTATAACGTAAAGGATCTGCCTTTTGCGGCGCTTGCCCCACGGCGCGATATCCCAAAATAGCTCCTCGCGCTTGCCTAGCTTTTTAAAATCTTTCTCGGCGTCCTTGTGCGCGACGAGCAGATAGTAGGCATCACTATGAAGATCCAAAGTAAAGAGCCTAAAATCGCTCTTCTTCAGCGCCTTTTGAAACTCGTTCATCAAAAATAGGCTCGCATCGCCGCACTCGAAACCCTCTTTTTCCGCTTCTTTTTCGAGCCTTGCGTAAATTTTATCGCACTCTAGAGCCACGCCGCTTTGCAACGCATCAAGCCTAGAGCTGATAAACTTGCCCAGCTCTCCCGTCTCGTCTTCGCCGGCCCAGTCAAGCATCCAAACAAGCCCTTTACCGATAAGCGCGTTCAAAAATTCGCCGTCATTCATCTCGCCCGTTTTCCCAAAACCGCCCGTCTCGCCCGCCGTCAAATACTTTAGGACGCAGCACTGATCTTTCGTCATTTTCGCTCCTTTGATTAGATTCGTCAAATTTAGCCGCCCTTACGAGCCGGCTACTCGCGATTTTTTATTTTTATAGTAGCTGCCGACCTCGCTAACGACGATGCCAAAGAGTATGAGTCCGGCTCCTGCTATCTGCACGCCGCTTAGTATCTCGCCGCCGAAAAAATACCCCACGATCCCCGCACTCACGGGCTCAAAGGTAAAGATGAGCGAGGTTTTAACTGGCGTGGTATAGCGCTGCGCTGCCGTCTGCACAAAAAACGCCAAAACCGTCGCGAACACCGACGTCACCGCAACCGCGACGAAAAACGCCTCGTCTAAAACGGGGACGACGCCGCGTGGCTCGAAAATCTGCGCCGCAACGAAACAAAGCGCCGCGACAACTGCAAACTGCGCGCTCACCATCCAGTAAAGCTCGCACCTGCGCACCAAAACGCCCGTAAAAATGATATGTAGCGCAAAGCCAAGCGCGCAAACGACGCTAAGCGCCTCGCCCGCGCCAAAACCAAGCTCGCTGCCCGTTAGCAAATAGAGCCCCGCCGCCGATAAAAACGCACCGATAAAAGCGTAAACGACGACCTTTTGCCCAAAAAACGCAAGCGCGATAAAGGGCGTAAAAACGGCGTTTAGCCCCGTGATAAAGGCGACGGTAGAGCTTGGGGCGTATTTGAGGGCAAAGGTCTGAAGCGTAAAAGCCGCAAACAAAAGCGCGCCTAAAAATGCGCCGAATCTTAACGAATTGCGGTCGATCTTACGCGTAAATTTGAGGCTTATTAGCGACATTAGCGCGGCCGCGATCAAAAATCGCCAAAACAAAAGCGTAAAAACGCCGTTTGTCTTTAGCGTCTGCGCCATCGGCAAAAACGTCACGCCCCAGACCACCGCGATCACGAACAGCGCGAGGTCGGCCTTAAATTCGGTTGATTTTTTCATCTAATTTCTTTAGCTAAATTTAAGGGGCAAATTTAACGCAATTTGACTAAATTCGGGCTTTATCGCGTCAAATTTGAGAGTCGCCGCCACCTTGCTAGCTGGCAAACGACGATAAATTTAAATGGAATAAAATCGCCGAGAGAGTAAATTTAGAGGTGGTTTTATAAATTTAATTTTACGGCGAGGTTTTGCCGTGAGCGAAACGGCAAGCAAAACCCGCCCGAATTTAGGCTAAATTTTCCTTTTTAGCGCGCAGGTAGCTGCCTATCTCGCTAATCAAAACTCCGACCAAGATAAGCGCCGCGCCGCAAAGCCTATACGCGCTGATGTCCTCGTCGCCGATGAAATACCCCATCGCCCCGGCGGTTACGGGCTCTAGAGTGAAAAATATCGCCGTTTTAACGGGTGTCGTAAATTTTTGCATCAAGGCCTGCGCGAAAAACGCAAATGCCGTGCCCAGCACGCCCACGACTAGCATCGCTATGATAAACGCCTTGTCCACGACGGGCGCAATTTTAGCGTCCTCAAAAACCAAAATAGCCGCAAAACAAAGCGCGACTAGGGTTAAAATTTCAAAATAAACCATATTTACGAGGTTGCATTTTTGCACTAGGCGGTTGGTGAGCACGATGTGAAAAGAGTAGGCGCAGGCGCAAACCAGAGCCAAAATTTCGCCCAGGCCAAAGCCCACCTTCGTATCGCCTATCATATAAAGTCCCGCCACCGCAAACGCCACGCCCACATACGCGTAAGAGTAAATTTTATGCCTAAAAAGCCCCGCCGCGATAAAAGGCACCAAAGCCACGTTTAGCCCGATGATAAAGGCTACGGACGAGGTGTCGGCGTACTTAAACGCGAAAGTCTGACTCACAAACCCCGCAAACAAAAACAGACCCAAAATCACGCCGGGTTTTATATCAGGCGCGCTTACGTTTTTTAGCTTTTTGTAAAAAATCGCTCCGGCTATGATCGCTGCTAGCAAAAATCTCCAAAACAAAACGCCAAAAACCCCGTTGGTCGCAAGCGCTAGCGAGGTAGGCAGATAGCCCAGACCAAAGACTATCGCAACAAATATCATGCCTACGTCGGCGCGAAATTCCAAACTATTTTTCACTATTCTCCCTTATTTTTACTTAAAAATTCCCTGCAGGATCTTCGTGCCCTGCTCAACCGCGCCGCCTCTTAGCGAGCTTTCCTTTTCGCTCATCACGTTAAAGAGCCCGTCTAGCGTCTTGCGCGTGATGTAGTCGTTTAGATCCTCGTTTTCTTGCGGGATATATTCGCCCGCACCCATGCTAGTAGCGATGCCTTTTAGCTGTTTTGCGGTGTCGGATTTTGCCAGCGCGCTACCCGTGACGAACGAATTTAGCCCGTTATAGGCGGTTGCGAAGGTATTATCGCTCATCATCTTGCTGATGATCGGCTTAAACACGGCTTGCAGCTTCTGGCTCGAGTTTTGTTGCAAAAACTTCGTAAAACTATCCTTACCGCCTTGTAGCACCTTTTTCACGTCCGCTTCGCTCATATTTTTTATCACGCCCGAAAATACATCCGCAGCTCCAGGCACGGCTGCGCTCGCGGCGTTATTTATCGAGGTTACTAGCTCGTTCGCCCACTTTTCGCCGCCTACTTTTTTAGCCAAATTTGCAGCCGTTTCCAGGCTCTTTGGCAGCGGGATTTTAGCCGCGGCGTTGTTTAGAAATCCCCCGTTTGACAGCTCCTTAACGGCCGCGTTTAGAGCCGAGCTAACCGCGCTTTTGTAGTCGCCCGAGTTTGCTGCGCCAAGTATCTGCGCGCCTTGATTTAGAGTCTCTTGCCAGCCGGCTGCCTGCGCCGAAGCGGCGAGTAAAACCGCGCATAAAATCAAACTTTTCTTCATCGCTTTTTCCTTAAAGTAAAATTCGGCGGTTATGATATTAAATTTCAGCTTTTAAACGGGTAAATTTGAGCCTCGAACAGGCGCATTTACCCGCATTTTTACGGCACGGCGGTTCAAATTTGCAAAATTTAAAGCACAAATTTGAGCTGTGATTTAAGGGCTAAATTTAAGCGAAAATTTATATGGTGCGCTCGTCCGTTTGGCTCCAAATTTCAGACGTCAAATTTAGCCGCAAATTTGAGCAAGATTATCCGCAAGAAGTAAATTTTAAGCTAAAATTAGCCTTTTTGAAAGGACGAAATGGAGCTTTTACTTCTCTCTATCGCGCTTGCCATGGACGCGGCGGCGCTTAGCATCGCAAACGGCGCAAAATACCGCAATCTCGCGCTATCAAAGATTTTATTTATCGCGTTTGTTTTTGGATTTTTTCAGGCTGCGATGCCGCTTGCGGGCTATTTTTTGGGTGCTGCTTTTGCGAGATTTATCGCGCAGATCGATCATTTCATCGCGTTTGCGATTTTGGGCTTTTTGGGCGTAAAAATGATCCGCGAAGCCTGTAGAAACGAGCCCGCGCAGGCCGTAAGCCTTGATACGAAGATGCTGCTCTCAGGCGGACTTGCCACCAGCATCGACGCGCTAGCTGTGGGCGTGACGCTGAGCTTTACGGCTGCGGATATCTGGTTTAGCGCCGCCGTGATCGGCATAGTTTGCTTCGCGCTTAGCGTCGCGGCGTTTTACGTCGGTAAATTCGCCGGAGAGTTTTTGGAGCAAAAGGCGCTGATTTTAGGCGGCGCGATCCTCATCGCGCTTGGATTTAAAATTTTAATCACGCACCTTTTAGATCACGGGTTTTTGAGCTAAAGGCTAAATTTAGAATTTAGCAGGCTAGTTTGGCTTTACCGCAAGCGAAAATGCGCTAAAATCGTTAAGCCGGCGTAAATTTAAACGCGGACGGCAAATGCAGAAACATTTTAAGGAATTTTATGAGCGAAAAATTTAAAATCATAGATGCTTGCGTGCAAGGCGATGTGCGCTATCCTTACGCCCCAAAGCCGTCGCAGGGCAGAGATGCTACGGTAGTGATCTACCCGCCTAGCAGACTAGCCGAGGGCATAGCCTTTGCCAAAGAACACGACGTGCGCGTTGTTAGGATAGCAGGCAACCCTAGCGTTGTTTCCTCGCTTGATCTTAGCGCGTTTGAAATCTTTCCCGAGATAGAGATTTTAGAGATTTGGAAGGATTTTAAAATCGGCGAAGTAAAGGGCGCGGAGGCGCTTTACGACACTGAGATGCGAGCTTTGCGATTTTTCGAAAATGCCGAATTCGGGCTTGATTTCTCGCGGTTTAAAAATTTGGAAGCGCTTAAGGCGACGCAAAACAAAAAGATGAAATTTAACCGCCTGCCGCCTACTTTGCGCTGTGCTGATATTTCAAAACTCACGCACGAAAATTTAGCCATTTTCCGCGATACGCCAAAGCTTGAGCGGCTAGAGATTATCTTTTCTAAAATCATGAGTTTAGAGGGCATAGAGGGTTGCAAGGAGCTAGATACTTTGTTTATATTTTCCGCGCCTAGGCTTACTAACATAAGCGAGATAAATGCTCTAAAAAAGCTAAAGTGGCTTTATATCGAGCGATGCAGGCTGCTTAATAGCGCGGCGATAGAAGGCGTGCGGCTAGAGTCGCTAGAGCGTTTTGATGCGCGCTTTAACGCGGAAAATTTAAAATTTTTAGCAAATTTTCCGAATTTGCGAGAATTCTTTTTTAAATACGTAGCAGACGGCGATCTAACGCCCATACTGGAGAGCAAAATCAGCGGCTGCGGTTTTGAAAGCAGGGGGCATTATTCGCATACTTGGAGTAAGCTCCACGACCTACTAAAGGCAAAATACGACAAAAAATGAAGCAAGATAACGCATGCAGACTAAAACCGGCGCAAACGAAATGAAAATTTTAGGCGACGTCATCGCTCCAAACGTCGGAGTCGTGGGTATATATTTGGGCGAAAACGTTAATGATATCTTTAGCAAATTAGACAAACTAGGCTACGAAATAAGCGATATACGCGACGACTGCATAAAAATAAAAGAATCGTTTTTGGATATTTATTTCAACCCTATAAATTTTGAAATTTCCCTTATCTCGTGCGGCGTAAATTTTAACGGATATTATAAAACGTCAAAAGGGCGCATTTGGGCGGGGATGAGCGTAGCAGATATCTTGCAAAATACGACCGAGCAGGTCGCTTGGGGCGGATTCGTCGCGGTCGATAGGATTTGGGGTATCGGGTTTCCTTTACCGGAAGAATTCGACGATTTTTCCGAATTAACCGATTTTTTAGATTATGATTTCGTTTTTAAAGAGTTATGGGTATATAAAGACGCAAACGCGAATAATTTAAAGGCCAATAAGCGGCGCAAGCGATAGAAATAAAAATTCGGCAAAATCGCAAATGAGGCGTTTTATCTAGTAAGAACAATCGGATGGAAAATAAAATAAGAGGTCGTTTATCCGGATTTAGCAAATCCGAAACAAGGCTTGTCGGCGGCGGCTTATACGGACTCGCATAGAGATATCCTTTTAACTAGAAATTATTGCTATTTAAATACGTTAATAGTTAATAAAGATTTAAAAGATGAAATCTTAATTCTTTTTCGTAATCCTTTTTTGTACTCGCTAGGCGAATGGAAAAAGCTATCGTAATTAGCGCGGCCCGCTAAAGCAAGATCAGCCGAAACGAGTGTAAAGCATAGCCGATTTTCGGCTATTAAATCACTTACCGGTAAGCGGATTTTTGCTATTTCCGCCGGTTTTGTATTTTTTGACGACGACGCCTTTTTTGTCAAATTCAAAAACGGTTTTCTCGTCTTTGTTCCCCAGATATCCGACCTTGGAAAACTCATAATACCAAATTTCGCCGTCCCCGAGCTTTTGTTTATTTTGCGGGTAACCGATTATTCGCTCTACGTCGCTTTGCGTGCTTTTGTTTACTACTATTTGCTCCATCGTCGCCTGCGAGATATCCGTGCCTTTTTCCATAGAAAGATAGCTACAACCGCTAAGAGCAAGTAAAACCGCCGCCGATAAAATCGCTTTTTTCATTTTTTTATCCTTTTTAAATTTTGTATATTTTAAGGGGCATTGCCGCCCGCCTTAATTTTGAGCCCTAAATTTACCTAGTCATCTCGTCTACTTTTTGGCTCGCGGCGCGGCGTTTTAGTTCGTCCGAGACGGTTTTGCTAACGCATCTTTTGCCGACGGGATTAAATACCGTGCCAAGAGACTTGGCTAGCACGTAGGCGTTTGGTAGACCCACTACCGTGATAGCCTGAGCAAATGCAGAAAGCGCGACGCCAAGAGCTAGCCAAATGCCCGCGCAAAGGACGTAGACTATCATCACGATGCCGCTGTAAGCTTTCCATGCCGAATTTTTATCGGCATCCAGCTGAAATTTAGCCTCGCTTACCATTTCCATGGAAAACGGAGCGAGTAAAAATTTGCCGTACTGCATCAGCCCAAGGCCTATGGGCGCGGTAATGACTAAAAGTGTAAGAACGACTCCTAATGCGTAAAAAACGAGGGCGACCAACCAGCCAAATAGCACCCACCAAACGATGTTAAACAATAAACGCATTTATCTCCTTTAAATTTAAGCGTAAAAAGGCGGTAAAACCGCAACTAAAACTCAAGTATATAGAATTATAATTATATATATATCGGAGCTTAAATTTAGCAGTTGTTTAAGGTTTGTAAAGATTTATAAAAGATAGAAGCGAGAATTTCGGTAAATTTGAAATTTACCCTCTACTGCCGTAAAGCACCGCACAAGCGCCAAGCAGGCAAATCGTGCCGCCGATTAAGTCCCATTTGGTAAAGGCTTGCTTTTCTACAAAATGCAGCCAAAGTAGCGACGAGACGATATAGATGCCGCCGTAAACGGCGTAAGCACGCCCGGCGAAGTCTAAATTTACTCGCGTCAAAATATAAGCAAATGCCGCGAGCGACGCTCCGCCGAGCCCCAAAAACAGCGTGCTTTTGTAATACACGCCCAAAAGCTAAAGCAGCCCAAAATCTCAAAAAACGCCGCCGCAAAATAAAGCAAGATTTCTTTTAACAAAGTCCGTCCAGATCGATCTCTATGCCGACGGGGCAGTGATCAGAGCCCGTGACTTCGCTTAGGATAAAGGCGTCTTTTAGGCGGTCTTTGAGGTTTGCCGAAATGAAAAAATAATCGATCCTCCAGCCGACGTTTTTGGCGCGGGCGTTAAAGCGGTAGCTCCACCACGAATACGCGTCCGCCTCGTCGCCGCGCACGTGCCGAAAGGTGTCGATAAAGCCGCGCGAGACGACCTCGTCCAGCCATGCGCGCTCGATAGGCAAAAAGCCCGAGGTTTTGGCGTTTGCTTTGGGGTTTTTGAGGTCGATTTCGCGGTGCGCGGTGTTTACGTCGCCGCAAAATATCACGTCTTTGCCCTGCTTTACGAGCTCCTCTATATACGCCAAAAATTTAGCGTAAAAGTCCATCTTGTAGGCTAGGCGCGCCTCGTCTTTTTGGCCGTTTGGAAAGTAGATGTTAAAAAGCGCGACGTTGCCGAATCTATGCTCCAAAACCCGTCCCTCGTCGTCATCAAAAAACGCCGCTTTTTGCGTAGCGGAGCTAAATTTAGCCAGACTCATCACGCCGGAATACCCCGCGCGAGTCGCCGAATTTACGCTGATTTCGTTAAATCCGAGCTTATAAATCTCGGCGGGCACGTCGCTCTCGCGCACCTTGATCTCCTGAAGGCCCAAAAAATCGGGCTTTTGCTCCTCTAGCCAAGCAAAGCCGTCTTTAGCGGCGACGGCGCGCAGTCCGTTTACGTTCCAGCTGATTAGTTTCAAATTTTGTCCTTTATAAAAAACGGCTATAATAGCGAAAAATTTAGAAATTCGGACTTTGATGGACGGGCTAGCAAGGGAAATTTTTGCTCAAATTTTGGGCGAGAAAAAGACGGAAATCATTTTATTTTTAGCGCAAAATGCCGACGAAAACGGCTTTATCTGCATTAAAATTTCGCAAATCTGCGAGCAAACGAGCGCTAGCAAACCAACCGTCATAGAGACGATAAAACTGCTAGAAAGCCGTAAAATTTTTGAGCGCGTAAAAAACGGGATTTACCGCTTTAAAAATCTAAAAGAGCTGCAAAAATAAGCAAATTTTGCCTTTTTGCGCGGCTGTGTCTACTTCGGGCAAATTCGGCGTGCACTAGCAAATTTGCCTAATTTAAATTTAATTGCGCAAAATTTATTCAACCTAACTCACCGAAATTCGGATCAAATTTAATCATACGGATTTTACTGCTCGACCGCAAATTTAACCGACCTTGGCTGGGCGATGCGTTCGTAGTCCTTTGCGTTTAAAATGATAGAGTGATCTAGCAAGCCTGCGTTAAAGGCAAGCTCGTCGTAGCGCGTAAATAAGCTAGGATCGGCGATCAGCTCTAGCTCCTCGCAAAAGCTAAAGGGCGGAACGCTGCCGGGTACGCAGTCCGTTAGCTTCGCGACCTCGTCGGGGCTTGCTAGGCTTGCTCTTGATCCGCCAAGCGCCTGCACGATGAGCTGCAAATCGGCCTTGTAATCAGCAGGCAGCACCGCCAAAACGTATCGTTTGGCGCCGCCGCCTTTTATGGCGCAAACGAGCGCCTTAGCCCCCTGTCCTAGCTGCGTGCCGCGCGCTGCGGCGACCTGGGCCGAGGTTTTGACGCTCTCGTGAGATACCGCGCGAAAGTTTGCGTTTTGCGCGCTTAGCAGCTCTTTTAGTTTCTCGAAAATTTGCTCTGACATCGCTATTCCTTTGGTTTAAATTTTAGTTTAGATTATACAGCAAATTTTAAAATATCCGCCTTGCAGCTCCCGATTATTTTAAAGATTTAGCAAACCAAATGCGTCTAAATTTAAATATTTTTGGCTATCATTTTGTAAATTTGCCTTAAAATGAATGCAAAGAAGAAGAGCAAATTTACAAAGGAAAAATATGCAAATAGATAAAATCCAAATCGAAGCGGGCTGGAAAGAGGCGCTAAAAGAGGAGTTTTTAAGCGAAAATTTCGCCCGCGTGAAGGAAAATTTCCTGCGAGCAAAGGCTGCGGGCGAGGTCTATCCGCCAAACGCGCTGATATTTAACGCTTTTAATCTAACGCCCTTTAACACCGTCAAAGTCGTAATCCTAGGCCAAGACCCGTATCACGGCGCGGGGCAGGCGATGGGGCTAAGCTTCTCCGTGCCGCGCGGCGTCAAAATCCCGCCCAGCTTGCAAAATATCTACAAAGAAATTTACTACGATTTGGGTATCGCGGAGCCAAATTCGGGCGATCTGAGCTACTGGGCGAAGCAGGGCGTGCTGCTGCTAAACGCGACGCTAAGCGTTAGCGCGGGACGGGCAAATTCGCACTCAAATTTTGGCTGGCAGGAGTTCACGGACGCTGCGATCGGGAGGCTTAGCGAGCGCGCCCAAAACGTCGTTTTCATGCTCTGGGGTAATCCCGCTAAGGCCAAAATCCCTCTCATCGACGCATCGCGCCACCTCGTGCTAACGGCGGCGCATCCAAGTCCGCTAGCGCGCGGCGCGTTTTTTGGCTGCAGGCACTTTTCAAAGGCGAATTTATATCTCGCCGAACACGGCAAAGCGCCGATAGACTGGGATCTAAACAATGCCGTTTAGAGCCGAGCTAGCCGAGCAAATTTTACTTTAAATCTACGCAAATAGACAAATTTAACAAAGGAGTAAAAATGGCGATTTCGATCAAACTCAAAAAACGTTGGGATGCTTATCCCGCTTTGCAAGACGTGCTTGCGGCGACTAAAAACCTTAGCGTATCGCCTTTTGGGCTTACGGAAGAGGGCTTGCAGGATTTTCGCGGGATTAAGCTCATAGGTGAAAGAGCGCAAGTTCCTTTGCGAAATGGCTATATGTGGGAAAATATATCCAAACCCCTCCATACCTCCTTGTCCTATGCCGATTTTACGGGCTCGGTGTGGCAGTATTTTGCCATTGAAGAAACAGCCGATTTTACCCCTGTGATTGACCACGTTATTTTTGACGAAAGCGTATTTGAACTGAGCGTCTACGCTATTTGCGGAAATGGCGCTACCTTTTTGTCGTGCAGTTTTGCCGGTTGCAAATACAAATGGGGGGATTTTATAGGGGCTACATTAAAAGACTGTCGTTTTACCCAAATCAAAAAGAATGTCCGCTTAAAATTTAATCGCTGTAAATCGTTAGAAAACTGCCTATTTAGCGGAGAAATCTACAAGGCGCTTTTTTGGTATTCCAATCTGAAAGATTGCACCTTTGAGGGGACGCTATATGACTGCTCTTTTTACGGAGCGGAAAAGGCGGGAGACCTGCGTAAGGGAGAGATTATCCCGCCTGAAAACGTAGATAACAGAATGGACGGCTTGGATTTTTCTAAGGCGGATATCATTATGTGTAACTTTTGGTCATTTTGTTATTTGGATAAAGTGAAACCCTCAAAAAACAATTGCGTATTTAAGGTAACCGATGAATTTTATAGCTGTTTGCTTTCCGTTATCGAAAATAGCGATAGCCCTTTAAAAGAGGAGTTGATAAAAGAGGCAAAATCAGATTATGCTCCACATCCTACAACCCCCTATGAAGTAATACACCCCAAAGATTTTTTATATCCGGAAAAAGCAGAACTTGCCCAGGCGCTCTACGATCTCGTCTGCGAGGCGGCGGAGGCTACGGGATGCAGGGTGAAGTAGCAGAGCCCCGAGACTAAGCGACTATCAAATAAACGAATAAATCTTAAACCGCCAAAATAGCAAAAAGCAAACGGCGCGGGAGGGCTAAAATTTAGAACTAAAATAAACGTTGTCTCACGCGGCGATTTTAAATTTACCGTCAAATTTTGCCTTAAATATAATAGAAACGTAAGTTACATTACATTTAAAATAAATCAAAATAATAAATATATAAGAAATATACTGATACAATTTCATATCAAATATTATTTTCAAGGAGCGACGATGAGGAAAATTTTACTTTTAGCGGCGATTTGCGGCAGCGTTTTTGCAGAGCAAACCTACGAACTAAATGTACCTAACATGAACTGCGGCGGCTGCGCCAAGAAAATCGAAGATGCCGCAAAAAGCGTCAAAGGCGTAAAAAGAGTGAGTTTTGATCTAAAAAGCAAGGACGTAAATATCACCGCAGATAGCGGCGCAAACGTGATGGACGTCGTGCGCGCCATCCAAGCTAAAAAATACAAAGTCGGTATCAAAGAATGAAAAAGCTAGCTCTAGTTTTCGCGCTTAGCGCGGCGGCGTTTGCGGACAAGACGCTAGTTTACGAGATACCCAATATGTCCTGCGTGAGCTGCTACGAGGTCATCGTGCAGACTCTTGGCGAGCTAAAAGGCGTAAAAAATTTTGAGGTAAATTTAGAAGCCAAAACCGCTCAAATCATAGCTGAAGACGATTTGCCCCAAAACGCCGTCGTCGATGCGCTCAAAAAACAGGGCTATCAAGCGGTTTTAAAGTCTGAAAAATAACTCCCGCGCGGGGTAAATTTAGCTCTTAGCGCGGTTTTTGGATTTTTAGCAACCCTGCTTGGCGTAGCTTTTTTAAGCGGCGACTAAATTTAGGCGGCGTTTTTTGTTTAAATTTGCGGTTTAAAGCGCATTTAAAAACAAAGCTTAATCGCTGCGAAGATGAACCGCAAATAGCCGCCTTTTTACAAATTTTGCGGCGTAAATTTAGCCGAATTTAGCGACTTTTTAAAGCTAAAACGTAAGGCGAGTAAAATTTATCGCCGCCTAAAATACGCGGTTTTGACGCAAACGCCCAAAGCCGACGAATAAATTTAACTAAGGATAATTATGAAAAAAACGGCTAGTCTTTTCGTGGCGGTTGCGGCGTTAAATTTGCCGCTTTCGCATTCGGTAGCGAGTCGCGACGCTAATCAAGACTCTTTAAATTTAACCGCATTAAAGGCGTTAAATTTAAGTACGCTAAACGCTGCGGAGGTCATGCTAGATAAAGTCGAGGTCAGCGCCGACGCCAACGCTACGAAAGAACCCGGAAAACTAACGCGCGCGGATATGGATCTGATAACGTCGAAAAATCACGGCATAACCGATCTTTTAAAGGGCAATCCAAACGTCGCCTTTAGCGCGAAAAACGCCAAAAGCGTGCGCGCGGGCGATCTAGCTCCGCAAGATATCAGCATAAACGGCGCGAGCTACTATCAAAATAACTTTACCCTAGACGGCGCAAGCATAAATAACGACCTAGACCCTAAAAAAAGCACGTGGAATAACCATAACAGCATCTGGAGCGACAGCACGATAGGCTCGCAAGCTATGAGCGTAGATGCGGATCTGCTAGGTAGCGTCGAGGTGCTAGATAGCGCGGTCTCGGCTAGGTACGGCGGCTTTCAAGGAGGCGCAGTAAACGCTAAAACCAGAGACCCCAAAAGCGGCTTTCACGGCGTGCTTAGCTACTCTTATACGGGCGGGGATTGGAGTAAAATTTATAAAGACGCCTCCGCCGCGCAAAGATACGACGACGGCGATCTAGCCGATATGAGCGACTTTAAAAAGCGCAGATATAGAGTCGGCGCCGAGGGGTATTTGACGCAGAATTTCGGCCTTTTGCTAGACTACTCGAGGCACCGATCCGTCATAAAAAACCACTACAACAAAAAACAGATAAATCAAAATTTATACTCGTTTCCGGACGACAGGCAGACTAATGATAATCTTTTCGTAAAAGGCGTTTGGGGCGTGAGCGATAAATTTACGCTAAAGCCGAGCTTTTTGTATTCTAGGCTAGATAACTACACCTCCGCCAAGCGGTACCTAGACTCCCAGCTCACGCTAAAATACGGCGGTTACGTCGCGACTCTCGAGGCGCAGGCCGATCTTGAGGGGGTATTTTTAGAGCAAACGCTTAGCTACTCCGCCTCGCAAAACAGCCGCGACTATGAGCATGATACCGAGTACTACGGCTACAAACCCTCAAACGTCAAAAACTGGGGAACCAATCCTAGCCCGAATTTCGGCTCGGGCATAGGGGGTCTAAACGATTTTGAGCAACGCCAAAACAAGCTAGCGTATAAATTCGACGCAAGCGTGAAGGAATTTGAGGCTCTGGGCGCATCGCATCTGGTGAAATCGGGTTTTGAGATAGCTAGACAAAGCGGCAGCTACGAGATACCGCGCACCCGCGTATCCTACGGCACGCCAAAGCCTTTGATGAGCGGAACGTGCATCGCCGGCGATAAAACATGCGTCATAGACGATAGCTTCGCCTCCCAGGGCGCGGTCGGTCAATATCTATCGAAAAAAACCTACTACTACGCCGTAAAAACCAAGGCTACGCAAACCAATCTCGCCCTTTATCTCGAAGACGAGATGAGGTTTGGCGCGTTTAAATTTCGTCCCGGGCTTCGCATTGAGCGAAACGGCGATAACAACGACGTAAATTTAGCCCCGAGGTTGCTAGCCGAGTATGAATTCGCGGATAAAAACTTCATAGGCCTTGGACTAAACCGCTACTACGGACGAAATTTTTTCGCGTATAAGATGTATAACGGCGTGTACAGGATGTATGAGACTTGCGAGAGAAGCTCTTACGGCGGGGCGTATACGTGCGGCGGACTGGCTAATAACCGCCGCCCTATCAGGGAGCTAAAGACGCCTTACGACGACGAATTTAGCGCGTATTATCGCGGCGACGTCGGCAATGCGAGGCTAAATCTAAAATACGTAAGACGCCAAGGCCGCGACGAAGTAGCGATGAAATACGTAAGAGAGCCGCTATCAGGCTACGGAAACGGATATTCTATATTTACCAACGAAGGGCAAAGTAAGCGCGACATCGTAACCTTAAGCGCGTCAAACATCGCTCCGATCGAAATTTGGGGCGTGAAAAACGATTTTGAAGGCTCGCTAAGCTTTATGAAGCAAAGCAGGAGTTTTGAGGATTACGAAGACGACGAGATGAACGACGACGTCTCGTATAACGGTAAAATCATCAAAAAAAGCGAACTACCCGTCGTCGATTACCATGTGCCTTTTACCGCTAAATTTCGCCACTCGGCTAAATTTAGTGGCTTTAGCGTTTCAAATTTCATAAACTATACGAGCAAAACGGACGCGCTGCTAGGCGGCTGGAATAGGACGCGCGGGATGTACGTCTACGAGCGCCAAAAGCTACCGTCTTACGCGACTTGGGATATGCGTATAGGTTACGAAAGGCGGCTGGCAGGCGATTTTCGAGCGTTTGTAAATCTTGATATAAATAATCTTTTAAACAAAAAATTTATCGCCTCAAACGAGGGCAACTACTACGAGTACGGCCTTGGCCGCAACTTTTGGCTGGAAGCGGGTATGAAGTGGTGATTTGCCGGGATTTATCCCGCAATTTATCGCGCAAGACGCGGTAAAAGCGCTTTTGCGGCAATTTAAAAGGCTAAAGCATTTTGGTTTAGTTTTTATACGCGCCCTAAATTTGCGTCTTTTAGCTAGTTTTGGATTTTGCCTTACGGCGCAAAATCGCAAATTTGCCGTTTGCGCGCGGCGTAAATCCGAGCTTTTGCCCTCTTGGCTTGCTAGCGGGCGTAAATTTGCCTACTTGCGGCCGGCAAAATCGGCAAAATAGCTAAATTTCGCGTAGGGCGCGAGCGGCAATTTCCTCGCCTAAACGCAAAACGCGCGAGATGGATTGACGACTCGGCAATTTTGCCGTTTAAAGCTAATTTTGCTCTTGCAGCTTAAAACTCTGAAACCGCGATAAGATTGCGGTTCGCGCTCTTTTTGGCGTGCTTTAAAACGCTATTTTTTATCGCTGCTTAAACGGTGCTAAATTTGCGATGATTTAGCCGTTAGCCCGCGTAAAATCACCCTCAAAAGATACGAATTTATCGCGGCAAAAGGCCGTGTCGCCCGTGCAGGCGAATTTTATAAGCCAGATTTTACCCGCCTATCGCCGCCCGGCAAGACCTCGCGCTGAGCCGTTTTGCTTGCGCGTATCTGCTTTGGTTTTTGTTTAAAAATGTGCTTAACCGCCCGTAACGCAAAGCTAAAAGCGTATTTTGCGTTTTTAAGCTTAAATTTAAGCGCAGGAATCGGCCGCGCGCCTTGATTTTACGGCAATTAGCCATATGTCCGAATTTGCTCGCAAAGCTGCTTAAAGGCAAGCGAAATTTGGCGTTTTGGTTGCAAAACTTCGGGCGACCTAGCATCTAGCGCGGCAAAACGCGTATAAATTTTCGGTTTCAGCGATTTTTTGATATAATCAAAACAAAAGTTAAATCAAAGGAGTAAAATGTATATCGTCCTAGGCGTCCTCGCCGTTCTCGCGCTCATCGTCATTTCGACCTATAACTCGCTAGTGGGCAAGCGAAACCAAGTCCTAAATATCAAATCAGGCGTCGATACGCAGTTAAAAAAGCGTTTTGACCTCATTCCGAATTTAGTCGCCACCGTCAAGCAGTATCTCACGCATGAGCGCGAGCTGCTAGAAAATATCTCCGCGCTTAGAAGCGGCATCCAAAAGGCTGCGGGTGACGAACAGAGATTTGCGCTAAACGGCGAGCTGTCAAATCTGATCTCAAAGTTAAACGTCGTCGTGGAGAACTATCCTGAACTAAAAGCAAACGAAAACGTAATGCACCTACAAAAAACGATAAACGATATCGAGGAGCAGATCTCCGCTGCGCGTCGCGCCTACAACGCTGCCGTGACCGACTATAACAACGCCGTGGAGATGTTTCCCTCAAACATCGTCGCTAGCTGGGCGAGGTTTAGCAAGGCGGCATTTTTCGAGGTGCCTAAGGGGCAAGACGATCCGCACGACGTGCACGAGCTTTTTAACCGCTAAATTTGCACTCGATTCGCCAAATTTGAACTAAATTTAGGCGCTTTAACCGCGGCGTTCTTAAATGCAAGCGGACTTGCTAAATTTGAACGCAAAAAGCGGCTCGGACGGTAAATTTGGGCGGCAAACTCGGTTTTAATTAAAACGCCGCGGCTCGTAAACGTCGAGCTTAGATTAATGCAGATTAAAGCAAATTTAAATGCCAAAGCCCAAATGCAGGTTTAAAATAGTCAAATTCGCAAAAACGGCGTTAAATCAAAAATGGAGTAAAAATGGACGATCTGGTCTTGCTAGAGCTTGAGCGGCAAAGGGTTTTACGCTCACTTTTTCGCCTAAAGCTCGCCTGCGTCTTTATCGCTGCGGCCGCGTCTTGGCTGCTTTATCTAGCCTCGCATAAAGCCGCGCTTAGCATCGGCGCTTTCGTGGTTTGCGCGGTCGGGGCGTATTATTTTTTCGAGAGCATTTTCACTGATAGCTTTACATTTAAATTTAAACGAAAAGTTATACGCAGCATCGTCGAAAGCTGCGGCCTAACCTACCACCCGGGCGGCTTAGTGGAAAATGATTATTTATATATGATTTATGATTTTGACATCGATAAATACTCGGGCAACGACCTGATTTTCGGGCAGATAGAGGGCGTGCGGGTCAAATTTAGCGACGTAGAGGCGATAAGCATCAAAGAGGACTGGCAGGGGAACAAGACGCATAGAGTGCTTTTTGCGGGGCTTTTGTTCGTGGCCGATTTTCCTAAACGCTTAAAGGCCGTCACTCAAATTTGTAGCGGGACGGATGAGTTTAAGGACTACGGCGGCAAGCGCGCGAGGATGGACGACGCGGAGTTTGAGCGGTATTTTAGAGTCTACGCAACCGATCAGATCGAGGCTAGATACGCGCTCACGCCTGGCTTGATGGAAAATTTAAAGCTGCTAAAAATGAGATTTCACCGCCCTATAAACATCGTGCTAACTGGGGATAAAATCTGTATGGCGATCCGCACGGGACGCGATAACTTCGAGCCAGATCTGCGCCGCCCGCTCGTTGGTAAGGGAGCGAATAGATTTTACAAAGACGAGATCGGCGGCTTTTTGCGTATCGTCGAGGAGCTGCGGCTAAACCGTAAAATTTGGGCGGATTAGAAAGTGCGGCGCTAAATTTGACGGGCGGCGTAACCCGCACCCTAAAAACCTAAACGAGCGTGCGAGACGAAAGTCACCGAGCGTGGCGGTAAAACGAAAAAGGAGAGCGGATGAAGGGCGTAGCGATAAGCGAAACGACGATAGTCGGCGATGATGGGAAATACTATAAATTTAGCTTTGAAGAGGTGCGCGCGGGGCGGCCTGGCGGAGGAGAGTGCGTGGCGTTTCGAGCCGACGGGGAGTTTGCCCGCGACGTATTCGTGGTGACGGACGAGGGCGAGAGGCGCGCCACGAAAGACGCCAGAAGCGAGGAGACGAAGGCGGCACTAAAAGAAAGCGCGGCATTTTGGCGGGCTAGGACGGCAGGCATAGCTTCCGGCGTCGCGCCTGCCGTTATCAAACTTTACGCGTTTTTTATCGCGGACTACGCGGGGCTAAAGCTACAAATCGCCGTTGCTCTAGCAGTCCTCGTAGGCGCGCTGCTAACCTATGCGGCGCTAGGCGGTATCGCGCGGCTTGCGGGTAGCGATGATCTGCACGTAAACTACGGTAAGGCGATGATGGCGATGTTCGTCGCCCAGGTCACGCAGACGTTGGCGTTTTATTTGGCGCAAACGGGCCATCCGCTAGCTAGGCTCGTCGCCGTTATCGCGGCGCTTTTGCTAGTTTACGTGGCGGTAGTTTGGGCGAAGGTCTTTTTTAAGCTTGCTAGGCTAACTAGAAACGGGCTTTTTAAAGCATATATTTTCGTATTTTTTATCGGGGAGCTGATGCAAGCAAGCGGGTACTTGTTTATATTTAGTTTTCTTTTTATCGTGGCATCGTTTATTATCTACGTCGTAGCGTGGGTCAAAACGGACAAGGTCGGCGAGGCAAATAAAGAGGGGCTTTTTATCTATTAGCCTAGCGCGTTTGCTCTTGCGCGGTTTGGCTCGTTAAATTTAATATCGCCGCTTGCGCCTGCTAGCGCGTCCTTTCTCGCTAGATTTTGAGAACGACTGCGGCGATGAGCTTTTGGGGAGTTACGTCAAATTTGGATATCGCAGTTGGTTTTACCCGGTCTTAAATAATGCGATGAGCTTTTGGAGAGCTTGCCTGTTTTGCGCCAAAAGGCTTTGTTTTAGTCCCCCATGCGCGGTTTTATACGACGGTTTTTGCGGATAGGCAAAGGGGCTTGACGCCGCAGATTTGTTAGTGCTTTGGATTTGACGCATTAAACCAACGCTCTTAAATTTACTCGCGCGCCGCGGGCATATGCTGCTATTTTTGGACTAATTTGCGCAAAAATCTAACGGCGCCAAAAATAGGATTTCTAAGGGCGCAGACGATTTTGGGCTAAAGCGTTTCTAAATTTCGGTGCTAGCGGCGCAAGCGGAGGTAAATTTATAGCGCCGCATTTTTATCCTAACGCCTGCGGCGGCAAAACGTGCAAAACTCGTCGTCGGCGAGCCGTAAATAAAGATAGTATCTTAAATTTATTCCGATTTTTGCTGTTTTGCTTGCTAAATTTTAGCGAAACGGGCTTTGCTTTTCTATGCTTTTAAATCAAAAATCGCCGCCTAAATCTTTATCGGCGGCGCAAAATTTTTCTCTTTTATTTTTGATTTTGCGGCATGATTAGCGCCTTTGTCCGCGTTTTGGGCCAAACCGCTGCTTTTAGGTTTGGCGCAAATTTGCCCAAAATCTTGCATTTATTATAAAAACGAGGCTTGTAAAACAGTGCAAATAAAAATATAATGATTAACCAACCTCAATCAAAAGGAAAACAATGAAAAAAATCGTTTTAGTTATGGTCGTTGCCATGCTATGCTCTTTAAATTTGAGTGCCGGGGAGCTGGAGGATAATATCAAAAAATGCGACGGCGGCGATGCGCAGGCTTGTTTGAAAGCTGCTGAAAAATACTATGTTGCAGGCGAAAACGATCCTAAAGAAATTGAACTTTTTCGAAAAGCTTGCAATCTAAATAATGCCGAAGCTTGCACTTTATTGGCATATAAATACAAAAAAAGTGGAGATATGGCAAATGCTAAAATATTTTATACAAAAGCTTGCGATCTAGGCGATCAAGTAGCTTGCACGATGAAGTAAAAAATTAAAAAATAAAGCCTGATTTTGCAATCAGGCTTTTTATTATCTAAGCGGTTAAAATATACGCCGAATTTAGAAATCTAAATTTGCGTCAAGAGTTTAAATTTAGGGCCGCATCTGACGCTAAATTCGGTAATTTAAAACCTAAGCCTTAATCAGGCAAATTTACCAAGTAGATCCGCGCTAAAAATGCCTAAAACTGCGGCTTACCGCCGTTTGCTTTGGCGCCTTTTACGAAGTCTATCGCGTATTTTTGGCACGCGGTTTTGTCCTTTTTCTCTAGGCACAGCGTTTCTAGCTGCTCGCTACTCATGCCCTTGTAGTCGGCCACGGTTTTATTCGTTCCGCCCATATAAAACCACGTGATTAAACCTAGAATTAACAAAATAAAAACTAGTCGCGCCATTTTTCTCCTTTACAAATTTATTTTTAATGATACAATGGCGACGGTTAAATTTAGCTTGTTTTTGCGTAAAATCCAAGCTGCGCGGCGATTTTTAAAATAATATCTGCATAAAATCGCATTTAGCCTTACGTCGCGGTTAGACCGGCGCCCGTCTTATGCTTAGCGGCACGGTTTGCAACGCCTAAATGACGATACGCTTTGCGCTAGCGATGCACTGGGCTTGCCGTTTAGGCGATTTTGTCCGCCGACGCGACAAGGGCCGCTTTAGGCTAAATTTCAAAGCCGAGCTAAAATTTAGAGAGAAATTATTCAGATTTGGTTTTTGAAAACTTGATTTGCCGTTTATATACATTATGCTAAAATGCGCCGAAATTTTTATAAAAGGATAAGGATGAAAAAGATCTTTTTGGGCTTTGCGCTATTTTCCGCGATCGCGGCTGCCGCGCTAGGCGAGACGATCGAGGTTTATAAAAGTCCCGAGTGCGGTTGCTGCGGCAAATGGGGCGAGGTAATGAAGCAAAACGGCTTTGAGATAACCGAGCATAAAACAAACGAGATAATCGAAACAAAAAATAAATACGGCGTGCCGGCGGAGCTATACAGCTGTCATACCGGCATAGTCGGAGGCTACGCTATCGAGGGGCACGTACCGGCGCAGGAGATAAAAGCGCTTTTGGCCGCTAAACCCTCTGACGTCGTGGGCATCTCGGTGCCCGGCATGCCGCTGGGAAGTCCGGGTATGGAGCAGGGCGACATCGTCGAAGACTACGACGTGATCGCGTTTAAAAAGGACGGCACGACCGAAATTTTCGCCAGCTACAAAAACGGCAAAAAAGTAAAATGATCTAACTTAGCCCGCACAAATTCGCTCGCCTTTTTGCGGATTTGTGCAAATTTTGTCGCATAAATTTTACTTGCGGCGCCGATTTTGGCTATTTTATTCGGATTTATTCTTGCGCGAGACCGCTAAAATTCGCCGTTTTTTAAATTTTGCTTTTTTATGGGCGGCGTTTGACGCTCTCTGGGTTTGAGTGTGAGCTTACTCCAGGTGCGGCGGGCGTTGACGACTGGTTTGTACTGCTTCTATTGCTTGCAAATTTGCAATGCCGAATTTATAAAATTTACGCCGTCTTTTTTGCTTCTTTTTTACGGCGTCAAATTTGGCGACTCGGACGTCCGCGACCCGCACAAATTTAACTCTTGTTTCATTTTCTTCGCGCGATTTGCCGCTAGTGCCTCAAAGATTGTAAAACGGCCGTTATGTCGGTGTAGTTTTGTTAAATTTAATCCGCTCGCCGCCGTTGCCCGCGCGCCAAATTTGGCCCATATAAAAGAGAGAAGAGATATAAAACGGCGACCGATTTTCTTTTCTTGGATTGCGATCTCGGCTTGATCGTTTTTGAGCTGAAATTTACGGGTCGCGACCCAGATGACAGGGCGATACTAGCGTTAGTTTTTTGCGGTAGCGATCTAGCCGCAGGCGCTGTTTGGGGGCGATCGGTTTTTGCCGCGATATCGGTTCGTTAGGCTCTTTTTCTAAAAATGTCGCAAATCTGCGCAAAATCAAGCTAAATTTAAACCCCTTGCCGCTGTATATTAAAGCTAAATTTACAAAGGAGCGGGCGCGAGCGATATTTATACTGTTTATCTTGGGGCTTTTGGCGCGGATTACATGGGCGGGACGACGAAAACGCCGACTACGAGGGGCTTGAGGCTTTGCGTCTTAAAAAGGGATCAAAAGGCCTGCTAAAAAAGCGACCGACTTTGTAAACGGCGCTAAAGCAAACGGCGACAAAGCGCAGTTTTAGCGGTTTTGCGGGCGGATTTTACGTTCAAATTCGCCGCGTCGGTTCGGACTTGTGTTGGCAAAACGGCTAGATCGCAAGTCAAATTTAGCTTCAAAATTTAAATTTGCCGTAGTTCAAATTTGCGGTCAAATTTGACATTTCAAGCGCTAAAATCGCCGCGTCAAAGCCGCCCGATCTTGGCTCAAATTTTAAAATTTACAGCGAGCCGATTTGCTTTTAGAGCTTAAATTCGGTGCTGCCGGCAAAGCCTTAAAACTAATCCAAATTTAACTCCTTTATCAAATTTAAGAACTTGAGCCCCAATGACGCAGGCGACGCAAATTTAAATTCTTTCAAATTTGGCTTGTATTTTTGCGTTTTGCGTTTTTACGGCGCGGGTTTAGCCGGGGATTGGCGTACAAATTTGCTGCAAAAAGCGGATAAAATAAGCAATATTTTTATTACAAGTTTAGCACGGAGGTCAAATTTGTGCTAAAATTTAAACGGCGAGCAGGGCGCGTGCACGACTAAAAGCGCCAAAACGCGGCAAAATAGCCTCCGCGACTCTCGCCCGCTCCGGCGGCGACAAAAATGCGCTTTCAGTTTAAAATTCCCGATTTTTTGCTATAATCGCCGCATTTCATTTTAATTTTTTAAGGATTTTAATTGCACCCCAGTAGCGCCGACTCGCTTTTTATGATCGCTCTCGCGTTTTTCTTCGTATTTCTAAACGCTTTTTTCGTCTTATCAGAATTTTCCATCGTCAAAGTCCGCAAGACCCGCCTAGAGGAGCTTGTTAAGGACAAAGTGCCAAACGCAAAAACCGCGCTTGATATGTCAAACAACCTCGACACCTACCTCTCCGCCACGCAGCTAGGCATCACGCTAAGCTCGCTAGCTCTTGGTTGGATCGGCGAGCCTGCGGTAGCTAGGCTGATAGAAGAACCGCTAAAAACATACTTTAATCTAAACGATATATTAGTCCATACCGTCGCGTTTGCGATCGCGTTTACGCTGATCACGCTCATGCACGTGGTGCTAGGCGAGCTGGTACCAAAGTCTGTCGCCATCGCAAAATCTGAAAAAGCAGTCCTAGCCATCGCGCGTCCGCTACATGTATTTTGGGTAGTTTTCTCGCCGCTTATCAAGACTTTTGATTTTCTAGCCGGCGTTTCGCTTAAAATTTTGGGCATCAAACCAGCCAAAGAGAGCGAGCTAGCCCACTCCGAAGAAGAGATAAAAATCATCGTGGGCGAGAGCCTAAAGGGCGGCGTTTTAGATAGCTTTGAGACCGAGATCATCAAAAAAGCGGTCGATTTCTCCGACACGGTGGCTAAAGAGATCATGACTCCGCGCCGCGACATGGTCTGCATAAACAAGCAAAAAAGCTACGAAGAAAACATCAAAGTGATCTTTGACTCCAAATATACGCGCTATCCGTATATCGACGGTAGCAAGGACGCGATACTAGGTATGATCCATATTAGAGATATCTTGCAAATCGATCTTGGTAACAAAAAGCGCGAATTTGACAGCATCGTGCGTAAATTTGTCATCGTGCCCGAAAACCTCTCGATATCTAAAATCCTCGTGATGATGAACAAGCAGCAAATCTCCGCCGCTCTCGTCGTAGACGAATACGGCGGCACGGCGGGGCTTCTTACGATGGAAGACATAATGGAAGAGATCCTAGGCGACTTTAACGACGAGCACGACGACGCCGACCCGCACTACAAAAAAATCAACGAAAATATCTACGAGTTTCAGGGGCGCTTTGATTTAGAGAGCGTCGAGGAACTGATGGGGATAAGCTTTGCCGACGAGACCGAGGAGCTAACGATCGGCGGGTATGTCTTTAATCTCATCGGTCGCTTGCCTGTCGTAGGCGACAAGATCGAGGACGAAAACTGCTACTACGAGGTGCGCAAGATGGACGGCGCTAGCATCTCTAGCGTCAAGGTACGCAGAAAATTTGAGCAAAAAGAGGATGAAGACTAGGCAAATTTGCGCCTTGCTTTTTGCAGGCGGGGCGTAAATTTAGTTTTAAATTTGAGATTCGGAGACGGCGTCTTAAATTTAGCGACTCTAAATTTGAAAATGCCGTCGCATTCGAAACCGGCTTAAATTTAAGCTATTTCGTCAAATTTGAGTTTGCGGCACGTGCGCTAAATTTATCGCCGTTTTGCCGAGTCTTGCAGAACTAGCGTTAAATTTTATCGCCGGCTTTAGCTGGGCTAAATTTTCAAATTTACGCGAAGCATAAATTTCAGCCGATTTTTCTCTCGGACTCTCTCAAAATCAGTAAATTTAATCTAACTTTTTAGCTTATTTTGATAAACTTCACGAAATTTAATAAAATATAAAATTTAAATTCTACATTTTGAAATTTAGAAAACAAATTTAACACAGGAGGACAGATGAGAGTAGTTCAAGCAGAAACGATCTCCAAAACCGTAAGCGAGCTTTGCAAGCAGGCCTGTTACGTCGTAACGCCCGATATGAGAGCGGCTTTTGAAAAAGCTAGAGAAAACGAGAGCTCGCCGATAGGCAAGGACATCCTAGGCAAGGTGCTCCAAAACGCTGATCTAGCCGAGAAGCGCATCGCTCCGATCTGCCAAGACACGGGCATGGCGGTCGTGTTCGTCGATCTGGGACAAGACGTGCATATCGAGGGCGGATTTTTAGAAGACGCGATAAATGAAGGCGTGAAAGACGGCTACGTGGGCGGCTACCTGCGCAAATCAGTCGTAAACGATCCGATCTTTGAGCGTAAAAACACGACAAACAACACCCCCGCCGTCATAAACGTAAGGATAGTAAGAGGCGATAAAATCCATATAAAAGTGGCTCCAAAAGGCTTTGGTAGCGAGAACAAATCGGCTCTAAAAATGCTAGTGCCAGCAGACGGCCTAGAGGGCGTGAAAAAGGTATTTCTAGACACAGTTAAGCTAGCGGGTCCAAACGCCTGTCCTCCGATGGTGATCGGCGTAGGCATAGGCGGCACGATGGATAAGGCCGCGCTAATGGCAAAATACGCCGCCGCTCGCGACGCAGACAGCAAAAACCCCGATCCGCGGTACGCCAAACTAGAGGAGGAGTTGCTAGAACTCGCCTGTAAAACGGGCGTCGGACCGCAAGGTCTAGGCGGCGACACGACCGCGGTAAAAGTAAACATCGAGTGGTATCCGACCCACATCGCGGGCCTACCGGTCGCTATCAACATCAACTGCCACGCCGCTCGCCACGCCGAAGCTGAAATTTAAGGAGAAAATATGTCAGAAGTAAAAAAGATAACCGCGCCGTTTGACAAAGAGGTCGTAAAAAGCCTAAAAGCAGGCGATAACGTACTAATAAGCGGCACCATCATCGCAGCCCGCGACGCCGCGCACAAGGCGCTAACCGAGACTTTGGCTCGCGGCGAGGCCTTGCCCGTAAATTTAGCCGGCGAGACGATCTACTACCTAGGACCAAGCCCCGCAAAACCGGGCGACGTCATAGGAGCTGCGGGACCGACTACTAGCGGACGCATGGACAAATACACTCCGACGATGATAAACGAAGTAGGCATCAACGGCATGATCGGCAAAGGATATCGCTCTGATGCCGTCGTCGAAGCGATGAAAAAATCAGGCTGCGTCTATATGGTCGCTATCGGGGGTGCGGGCGCGCTAATTAGCCAAAGTATCAAAAAGTACGAAGTGCTAGCCTACCCAGAGCTTGGCCCTGAGGCGGTCGCGAGGCTTACGGTTGAGGATTTCCCGGCTATCGTAGCGATAGATAGCGAGGGTAATAACTTCTACGAAGTCGGACAAGCTCCGTATAAAAAGATATAAATTTATCGGCGCGGGTTATAGCTAGCTCGCGGCTTATCTGCGCGCCGCTTTTGGTTTGCGCGCCGTTTGAAAAACGGGCAAATTTGAAACCAAACGGCGCAAAAATTCTCAAATTTTATGCTTAGTCTTTAAAAATTTTGCCGTAATTACTCGGATACGCTTTTTCAAAGATTTTTTAATCTTAGCCTTTAGCGAGCCTACGTCACTAAGCTTTACGTCGCCAAATAGGCAATCTTTATCGCAGATTAGGCGCAAAGTCACGTCCCGTTTTTCGCCGAATAACTCAAATTTTACTCGTACTTCATTCTCCGAGACTGCTTTTGCGCTAAAGTTTTTGAGCTCGTCAATCTCGTGCGAGCCTATAAAAGGGTTGAGGTCTAGATCCGATTCGTATATAACATTGTTTGAAGTATGCGAATGTGAAATAAATATTTGAGATTGTATATTTTGGGCTGGAAGGTAAAAAATATGGGGTAAAATACGTAAATTTAAAGTAAAATTTCGTATAATGAGCACTCAATTCTAATTAAAGGAAAACGTATGAAAAAGCTACTTTTACCACTTGTTGTCGCCGTCACGGTATACGGCGGAGGATCGGACTATGTCTCTGAAAATACGAAAAAATGTATAATGAACTCTCAAACTACCGACCAAGTTATTGGATGTATACAGGCCGATCTCACGACGCAAGGCTCGTCACTTGATTATGTAAAATTTGAATGGAATTATGGTGACATAATAAGTGAGAAAATAAATCGTGACTGCCAGGAAGCATCCGATAAAGGTCATTTTGGGCAGCTGGCAAACTGCACTGATTTTGAAATGAGTATTTACGATAAAGTTTTAAACATAAAATATAAGAGCGTATTGCAAAGGTTTACTAACGATAAGTCAAAGCTGGCAGCAAAAGAGCCTAGTAAAAACGATTTTATTGCAGCGCAGAGAGTATGGTTGAAAATGAAAGAAGGCTGCATGAATATTAGGGAGGAGATGGGTGGAGGAGACTATCCGCCGTCGCTAATAGAATTGAACATGATAGCGCAGTGTGAACTAGATATGACAAAAGATAGAGTAAAATACTTTGAATACATCATTGAAACAAGAGATATAAAAGAATAGTCCGAGTTGTTTTTGTAATTATTTAAATTTAACTTCAAACCAAATTTCAGTTCAAATTTAATCTCAAATTTGCACCAGCCTTCGAGCCGTCATTTTACTCGTACGGCTCGTTAAATTTAGCAGAGATCACTCCGTAGTACTGTTTATGTAGCTGTTTTCGGAGATCTGCGTCCAGACCCTAGCCTTTTTCATAAATGCTTTTTGCGAGTCCAAAATTTCCTTAAATGTCGCGTCTTTGGCCGAGAGCTCGTCTAGGATCTCATCCGTGGCTTTGCGCAGCGCAGCGATGATCTCGGGCGGAAACGAGGCGATTTTCACGTCCGGGTGCTCGCTTTTGATTTTATCAAGGACTAGCGAGTTTTGATAGACCGCCGACTCGTAGACATCGGTCGCTACGGCCTTGGTCGCGGTCTCTACGATAGCTTGGAGGTCGGCGGGTAGCTTGTCCCAGAGCTTTTTGTTGATGTAGAATTCGTTTTCGCTCGCGGGCTCCTGCCAGCCCGTGTAGTAAAATTTAGCCACCTTTTGAAAGCCGAAATTTATATCGATCGCAGGACAGACCCACTCTACGGCGTCGATCGTGTTCATCTCCATCGCCATGTATAGCTCGCCGATCGGGATCGTGTTGATGCTAGCTCCCAGTTTTGCCATTATCTCGCCGCCAAGCCCGGCCATGCGCAGTTTTAGTCCCTTTAGATCGTTCGTACTTTTGATCTCTTTTTTAAACCAGCCGCCCATTTGCATACCGAAATTTCCGCCGTGAAAGGTCACGATGCCCTGCTCGCCAAAAACCTTTTGCGCTAGCTCCTTGCCGCCGCCGTACGCGTACCATGCGTCCTGCTCGGCCTTGTTCATACCAAAAGGCACGGTTGTAAAGAGCATGAGCTTGGCGTCCTTGCCCTTATAAAAGTAGCTCGCGGTGAAAGCCGCGTCGTACTGGGCGCTTTTTACCATATCAAGCAGCGCAAACGCCGCCTTGTGCTTGGACGGATAGTCGACGCGAACCTCGATACGGCCGTCACTCATCTTTTCTACGAGCTCTTTAAATTTTTTCGGAGCATCGCCTAGTACGGGCACGTTGCTCTCGTAGGTGGAGGCGAGCTTGATCTTGTATTTTCCCGCAGCCTGCGCGCTAAACGCCATCGCCGCGCACAGAGCCAGCGCTGAAAATAGTTTCATTTTTTCTCCTTTCGGTTTTAAATTTACCGATTATAGAGCTTTGTATTATATTTTCTGATTAATTTTGAAATTTAAGTTACAAAAATCTATACAAAGTGAGTAAAAACGTAAATAAATTTACAAAATGTTACGAAAGTTAAATTTCGCCACTTACGGATAAATTTGACGGTCGCCGCCGTTAAAACGGCAATGTCTAGGCTAGGGCTTGACAAATTTTATTTAAGCCGTCGGAAAATCGGCCTGCGAACAAGGCTTTAAATCAGTAGGCTGCCAGACGCGACGCATCAAAATTCGGCGGTTTAAATTTACCCGCGCCTTTTGGATAAAATAAGGCAACCCGCAGTAAAAATATACGCTAGCGCACTCTTGGGCTAAATTTTGACGATTTTATGAGCTGTAAATGCTAAATCAAAGTAGCGTCGCTTGCGCCGTTGTCGAGTAAATTTAGCGGCGGTTTGTGTTTGTAAGTGTTTTTTCTAAATTTAGGTAAATTTCGTTTGGTCAGCAACAAAATTTAAGCGTAGGATTTAACAAGACGGCTTTTTGATAAATTTGCCAGGCGAAATTTGTAAAATTTAAGCTGTCAAACGCGCGATTGAAGCCTAAATTTAAACCGTGTAGCGCAAAAGCGGCAAACCGGAGAAAGCGGATAGCGCCAAAAAGTCGGCAAGATAAATATCGTTAGGACGCAGCGCGTTCGGCTAGAGTATTTTGCGCGAGGCTTACCGTTAGCTTTTGGTCTGCACACGGTTTGTCGCCAAATTTGCAAGTTTTTTGGCAAAAGCCTACGATTTCGTGCTTGCCCATATAAATTTATATTAAATTTACCGCGGCGCTTTGGATAAATTTTGCGCGTTTTGCCGTCAAATCCGCGCTTTGCGGCAAAAATATTTGCTAAATTTAAGCCGCGATTTTTGCTGAAATTAAAAGAGCATAAAAAATTTAAAGTCGGTAAATTTAAATTTTGGTCTTGAGATTAGACGCGTCTTTGATCTCGTCGTCGCAAATCTCGCAAAAGCGCGTCAGCAGCGAAAATAGCTTCTGGGTATTTTTTTCGCCGAGCCTAGCAAATACCCGCTCGCCCAGCTCATCGCTAGCGCGTACGATAGGGTCTGCCGCGTCGCGTCCTTTTTGCGTGAGGCTCATCGCACGCTCCCTTTTATCAGTGCTTTGCTCGCTTGGCTGCACTAGCCCTTTTTGGCGAAAATCCTTGCAGACGTTAAAAACCGTTTGCTTGGGTATGAGCCACTCCTTGCTGATCTTTTTTTGCGTCGAGCGGCCGTCTTTTGCTAGCGTATAAAGCACTGCAAATTCGCTGTAGCTAAGCCCGGTTTTAGCGATCAGCGCGTCTATACGCTCGTCAATCTCGCTGATTTTTTTGCCTAGGTCGTCAAAGTTATACATCGTTTTCCTTTTTTATTTTGCGCGAATTTTAGTAAAATCCCAAAATATTTTCAAGGTTTTAGGATTGACTTTTAGTCCTAAATTTTGCTAATATGATAAATTTTAAGACTAATTTCAAGGGAATTTTTATGAAATTCGGCAAAATTTTAAAGGCGTGTTTTTTATCGTTTGCGCTGGTTTTGACCGCGCAGCAAACGACGGCGGCGCAGGAAAATAAATCGGCGCAAGAAACGCCGCCGCAAAACAAGCAAAACGCGTCCGAGTATAAAACGGCTCAAGCGGACGTAAAAGACGGCGACGCTAGCGAAACAAACGTCGGCCAAGATGACAAAAATTCGGACGCTAGACAAAATCAAAACGACGAAGCCATAAAGCTCACGGTCGTCTCGCCCAAGGTCGCAAAATTTAGCCCAAAGCTAAATTTGCACGGCGAGCTAGTTGCTAAAGACGACGTTGCCGCAGGTTCGGCGCTGCAAGGCCAACAAATCGCCCAGATCTTAGCCGAAGTGGGCGAAAACGTGCAAAGGGGGCAAATTTTAGCCCTGCTAGATAGTGCCGGCCTAAAAGCGAAATTTGACCAGCAAACCGCCGCGCTTGAAGCCGCAAAGCAAAATTTAAACTCCGCCAAGGCAGCTTTTAGCGAGGCTAGCTCCGCGCTAAAGCGAGCTAAAGACTTGGCGGCAAAAAAGGCGATCAGCTCGCAAGAACTCGAACAAGCAAACGCAAAAGAAGCAAGCGCCAGAGCGAATCTAAACTCTGCAAAAGCCCAAATTTCGCAGATAGAAGCGCAGATCGCAGAGGCTAAAGATCAGCTGACAAAGGCTAGCGTGATAGCGCCCGTTAGCGGTGTAATAACGGCCAAAAAAGCCCAAATCGGCGCGCTAACTAGCGGCGAGGCTTTGTTTAACATCGCAAAAGACGGCGTCATCGAGCTATCTGCGGACGCGGACGCAGCCGAGCTAGCGCAGATAAAAGTCGGTATGAGCGCGCAGGCTCAAATTTACGGCGTAAAAGAGGCGGTAAACGGCAAGGTGCGGCTGGTGCCTGTTAGCGTGGATACGAGCTCGCGCCTAGGTAAGGTCAAAATTTCGCTAGACGGCGGGGCTAAATTTATCGGTTCGTACGCCAAGATTGTCATCGACCTGCCCGAATTGAGCGCGTTAGCGCTGCCCGCGCAGGCGGTTTCGTTTACGGAGGCGGGCGCGTTTGCGACGATAATAAAAAACGGCAAGGCGCAGAAGCGAAAAATCCAAACCGGACTTAGAGCAAACGGGCTAGTGCAGGTGATTTCGGGCGTTAGCGAGGACGATGAGGTCGCGCTAAAAGCCGCCGCGCTGGTAAATGACGGCGAAGCGGCGCAAAGGGGCGCGGAGTGAAAATTTCGTCTTGGGCGATCCGTCATCCTATCCCGATTATCGTGCTTTTTATCGCGCTTAGCTTAGGCGGCGTAGCGTCGTTTCTGCGCCTACCGATAAACGCAAACCCAAACGTAAATTTTCCTATCGTTAGCGTCACGGTCACGCAGACCGGCGCGTCGCCTACTCAGCTGGAAAGCTCGACTACTAGGCGCATAGAAGACGCCGTGAGCGGGCTGGCGGACGTGAGGCACGTTAGCTCTACGATCTCCGAGGGCAGCTCGGCTACGACGGTGGAGTTTGCTATCGAGACGGACGTCGATAGGGCCGTAAACGACGTGCGAAACGCTATCTCGCAGATCAGAGACGAACTGCCCGCCGACATCGATACGCCGCTAGTAGAGCGCGTGGACGTCGAGGGCGGGGTGCTCGCGTTTTATTCGGTAGGAAGCGTAAATTTAGACCAAAGCGAGATATCGCGCCTGATAGATAACGAGATAAAAAGGCGGCTGCTAGCGATCCCGGGCGTGCAACAAGTAAAGCGCCTAGGCGGCGTTACGCGCGAGATTAGGGTGCTTTTAGACCCCGCTGCGCTTAGCTCGCTAAAGATAGACGCGGCTTATATTAACAAGCAGCTCGCGCAAAATAACGCCGATTTGCCCGCGGGCAGGACCGTTTTAGACGGCGCGGAAAACAGCCTGCGCGTAACGGGCGGCGCAAAGAGTATCGAGGAGCTAGCAGACACCCCCATCCGACTAGAGGGCGGCGGTAGCGTCCGTCTGGGCGATATCGCTCGCGTAGAGGACTCGCACGCCGAGGTTAGGTCGCGCTCTAGGATGGACGGGCTGGAGACGGCGGGATTTAGCGTCTCGCGCTCAAAAGGCGCCAGCGACACGGTCGTGATGCAAAAGATCGAGGAGGAGCTGGCTAAATTTACCGCAGAGCATGCGGAAGTAAAGATAGACGAGATATACACCTCGGCGAACGAGACTAAGCAAAGCTACGACCAAACGATCTGGATGCTAGCCGAGGGCGCGATACTGACGGTTTTGGTCGTGTTTGTTTTCTTGCGAGACGCGAGAGCGACGCTGGTGGCGGCCGTGTCGCTGCCTCTTTCGATCTTGCCGACGTTTGCGGCGCTTTATCTGCTGGACTACACGCTAAACGGCATCACGCTGCTAGCTTTAATGCTAGTTATCGGCATACTCGTAGACGACGCGATCGTGGAGATAGAAAATATCAAAAAACACCTAGCCCTAGGCAAGCGCCCGTATCAAGCCGCCATCGACGCGGCTGACGGTATCGGCTTTGCGGTGGTTGCTATTACGCTAACGATAGTGGCGATATTTTTGCCCGTTAGCTTTATCGGCGGGGGCATCGGGCAGTACTTTAGGCAGTTTGGCATAACCGTCGCGGCGGCGGTTTTGGCTTCGCTTTTAGTAGCGCGCCTAGCTACTCCGCTGCTAGCGGCCTACGTCCTAAAACCCGAGGCCAAAGAGGAGCGCGAAGCGGACAAGCTAAAGGCCGCCTATCTAAATTTGCTAAATTTCACGCTAGATCACCGTAAATTTACGCTTTTTATCGGCTTTTTGCTGCTGCTGGGATCTTTTGTGCTCATTCCGCTTTTGCCGACGGGATTTTTGCCTCAAAGCGATTCTGGCAGAAGCAGCGTAAATATCACGCTAGCTCCCGGCTCTACGCTAGAGCAGACCGATGAGAGGCTGCTAAATTTAACCCGCGTCGTTAAGCAAAATCCGGCCGTTCTGTCGGTTTTTGCTATAGCCGGAGGCGGCGGCGAAACGCACAAGGGCGAGCTGCTAATCACGCTAAAACCGCACAAGCAGCGGGGCGCTACGCAAAAGCGGTTTGAAGACGAGCTGCGGGCGGAGCTGGCTAAATTTAGCGATATGAGATTTGCCTTCGCTAACGATATGGCCGCGCGCGATATCTCGGTAATCCTAACCGGCGAGGACGCGGACGCGCTCTCTAAAACCGCCGCGCTGATAAAATCCCAAATGAGCGACGTGCCGGGTGCAAAAAACGCTCAAGTAAACGAGCCTTTGCAAAAGCCCGAAATCCGCGTAAATTTAATCAAAAAAGAGGCCGCGAGGCTAGGCGTGAGCCACCAAGCCGTAGCCGAGGCTCTGCGTATCGCTACCGTGGGCGACACGGACGCGGCGTCGGCGAAATTTGACCTGCCTGACCGCCAAGTGCCTATCCGCGTTAGCCTAGATGGGGACGCTAGAAACGACCTTGAAGTCCTGCGTAAAATTTACGTCCAAAGCGCGGCGGGGACGGCCGTGCCGCTCTCTAGCGTGGCAGAAGTTTCGTATTTGCAAGGCGCTGCTAGCATAGAGAGGTTTGATAAACGCCGCAAGATCGCGCTCGAGGCCGATTTGCAGCCCGGATTTACCGTAGGCGAGGTTTTGGAGCAAATTTACGCGCTGCCCGCGATGAAAAACTTGCCCTCAGGCATCTCGTCGCCCGAGTACGGCGATAGCGAGTATATGAGCGAGATGTTTGAGCAGTTTGGTATCGCGCTGGGCTTTGGCGTGACGATGTTTTTACTGGTTTTGGTCGTGCTATTTCGCGATTTTTTGCAGCCCGCTACGATATTTATCGCGCTTCCGCTTTCTATCGGCGGCGCGGCGGGCGGGTTGCTGCTTTACGGCGGGGCGCTTGATCTATCTGCCGTCATCGGCATCTTGATGCTCATGGCTATCGTGGGTAAAAACTCTATCTTGCTCGTTGATTTCGTCATCGAAAAGCGTTTGCGCGGAAGCGGCGTCAGGCAGGCTTTGCTAAGCTCGGGCGCGGAGAGGGCGCGGCCTATCGTGATGACTACGATAGCTATGATCGCCGGCATGGCGCCTGCGGTGTTTGCTAGCGGCTCGGGCGCGGAGTTTCGCGCGACGATGTCGGTAGCCGTGATTTGCGGACTAGCCGTTTCTACGCTGCTTAGCCTCGTTTTCGTGCCGACTGTTTACTCTATCGTAGACGATGCGAAAAAATTTCTCGGTAAGCGCCTCTCTAAACTCACGTCCGTAACCCAGCAAGATAAGCAAAATGCGGCAAGGTAGGAAGCTCGTTAAATTTAGCGCGTAAATTTAGCTTTAAATTTATCGCTTCGCTCCGCGCGGCGCAGCAAAATTTGACTAAAACTCGGTTTATTCGGCGCGGATTAAATTTGAGTCTGGATTTACGGCCGAATTTGGCTAAATTTGCAAGCCAAAAAGCCTAAATTTCGCGGTTTAATAATACCCCAGGCACATCGTTTCGGTTAGCTTTATGCGCTTTTCAAGCGGTTCGGGCGAGAAAAACGAGCACTTTTCGATGTAAATTCTATAGCCGTAGTCAAGTCCGAAATCGTCGTAAAATTTCTTTAAATTTATAAATTTTATCCCGCAAATTTCGCGTAGATCAAAAAGCGGATAGAGTTTGGAGCCGTTTTTGGCGACTAGATGCGAGGGCGCTAGCGTCGTAAACGAGCAAAACGCCGACGTGAGCGTTAGACCTGCTAGGTCGCTGCAGCGCGCGGCCGCCTCGCAAAATCGCGCGGGGATGCTTTTTTTATGCAGAAAAACGGTGCGCGAGTTTTCAAATTTAGCGCAGATCGCGCCGCTCCAAAACAGATACGCGTTGCCCGAGATTTCGGCGTTTTTTGCAAATTCGCAGCCAAGAACGTAATCGTCTAAAAACTCGTTTGGAGCAAGGGTGATTTTCATATTTTTAGCGCCTTTTTACGGGAAATTATAGCTAAATTTGCAAATTCGGCGCTAAACTGCTAATATTCGCGAAATTTTTTACAAAGGACGAAAATGAAAAAGGTTATCTCTACAAAAGACGCCCCGCAAGCGATCGGACCGTATTCGCAAGCGATCGCGGCTAACGGATTTTTATTTATTTCCGGGCAGCTAGGCGTGACTCCTAGCGGCGAATTTGCGGGCGCGGACGTAAAATCGCAGGCGCAAAGATCGCTTCAAAATTTGCAAGCGATTTTGAGCGAAGCGGGGCTTAGCTTTGAAAACGCGGTAAAAACGACGATTTTTCTAGCCGATATCGCGGACTTTGCGGCGGTAAACGAAATTTACGCCGAGTTTTTTAACGAGCCCTATCCCGCTCGCAGCACGGTTGCTGTAAAAACGCTGCCAAAGGGCGGTTTGGTCGAGATCGAACTTATCGCGGCGACGAAGTAAAATTTAAAATAAGGAAAAAAATGAAAAAGGTTATATTTGCGCTTGCGGTCGTTTTGATCGCGGTTTTTGGCGTCGCGTTTTACGGCTCGTCTAAGGCCAAAGAGTCCTACGATAGGGGCGTGGCTAGGCTAACGGGCGAAACTTTGAGCTTGCCGTTTGTCGACCTAAAAGCAAACGTGACGCAAAACGAGTACGACAAGGGGCTCTTTAGTTCGCGCGCGACGCTTACGTTTGAGCTAACCGACGGCAAAGATCCGGTAAAATTTGAGGCTAAAACCACGCTAAAGCATGGATTTGCCGAGATTTTTAGCGGATTTAAGGCGCACAGCGATATCAAGGCTCTAACGCCCGAAGCCGCCGCCGAAGCTAAAAAGATATTCGGCACGGACGAGTTTTTGAGCGCCGACGTGCTAATACATTTAGATAAAACCCGCGACGGGACGCTAATTTTGGCCGTCCTTACAGTAGACGAGAGTTTCTCTAAATTCTTCGTCTCAAAGCCTTTTGTAAAGGCCCAAATCAAAGAAAACAAGATAAAATCCCTAGAAATCGGCGTCGGCAAGATTGACGGCGGCGATATGGACGACTCGGGCAAATTTGCGATGGAAAACGCATCCATGCTCATCGAGCTTAGCGATTTTAAGAGCTTTAGCGATCTAGTTTCGTTCGTAAATTTGCAAACCGCCTACGAAAATATATCTAAAGTAGGAATAAAGGTCGGCAAAATGAGCTTTAGCAACGCTAGAAGCTATGATTTTCCAAAAGCCGTCAGGATAACCGATATGGCGTTTTTGGCGCAGATTAAGCAAAATGCGAACGCAAATTTGCTCGATACGATGACGGAGGCTAACCTAGGCGCGCTAGAAATAGACGACAAGAAAATCCTAACTCATCTAAACGCCGCTATGAACGAAAAAAACGTAAACAAGCTTGCTATGGCGATGTATCTTAACGATCCTAAAGAATCGGCGGTTTATAAAATTTTAATGAGCGAAAACTACGTGCTGGAGGTTAAAAATTTTAGCTTTAAAAATCCGGGCGGCAAGGAGATCAAATTTAACGCCGTAGCCGACGTGTCGGGGCTTGGCGTCAAAAGCAAAACGCTAGAAAACGACGCGGACGTGGAAACGGCGCTAAAGGCGGTTAAATTTGACGGCGAGCTAAAAGTGCAAGCCGCGTCTATAACGGAGTTTTTAAGCGAATATAAAGGGATAATGCCGGACAGAGATTTTAATGAAATGATTAACGGTATTAAGCCTTTTGAGGAGCGCATAAATTCGCTTTTTACTAAAGATGGCGAGTATATGAGCGCGAAATTTAAGCATGACGTAGGTAGCGATGATCTGCTGATAAACGATAAAATTTCGCTTAAAGAATTTATAATTAACCTGGCGGTAAATTAAGCTGCTGCAAAAGTAAGGGCGCAAAACGGCGCTCTTGCTTTTATTTTCATTCAAATCTAATACCACCCAAAAATCTTTTCCTAATTTTTTTAAATT